>NZ_JADBZL010000140.1:0-27500 GCF_020402505.1 Phenylobacterium sp.
CCCGTACTTGCGGCGTGTGGTCCGATCCTGGAGCAGGCCGTTTCGCGACATGCCGAGGATCGGCGCGAACTCGGAGTTGGAGACGAAGGTCCCGTTGTCGACAAGGCGGGTCGTGTTCCGGGCGTTCCTGAACCCCTTCTGCGCCAGGACGGTTGCAAACTCCAGGCGGGCGGTATGGCCGGGGCCCAGAGCGCTGGCGAGGTGCAGGCTCCTGCAGTTGAACTGCTCGAAGGTCTCCGTCCGGGCGGGCAGCGACAGGGTCAGCCGTTCGACCTTCAGGTCGGGGTCCTCAAACCGGACATGGACCTGCGAGAGGGGTTCGCCGGTGTCGTTCACCAGATCATAGGCGCCCGTGACCCTCAGCCGCGGCGCATGGGGGTCGAGGTCGAGGTTCAGGGTCACGTCCGTGACGGAAGGCTGAGGAAGGCGCTCATATTTCAGGAAGGCCTTCTCGTAATCCGCCGTCAGGCGCTCTTCGTCCTGCTGGGTCCGGTAGGAATTCCACACGTTGGTGTTGACGAAGATGAAGCTTCCCAGGCCGGCGAAGACGACAAGGGCGCCGGCGGCGGCCAGGCCCGTCGGGCCCCTCAGGCGCCGGCCCAGGCGGGCGAGCCGGGCCCGGGTCCCGTCCCGCGCCCCGCGCGCCCAGAGGCCCTGGGTCAGGATCAGCAGGAAGATGGCGAAGGCCGTCCAGTAGGCGCGGAACCAGGCGGCGAAGCCGGCATAGTCGCCCTGGCCGTTCATGTCCGACAGGGGCACGCCCGGGTCGCCACCATATCTGTAGAGGTTGTGCTCAAACCCGGCGGTCCCGAGGCTGAGCTGGAGGACCAGGTAGGTCACCATGAGCGCCCAGCCGACGAACTTGTTGGGCGCCAAGGCCTGAAGGAAGATGGCCAGGACAGCGATGAGGGACCAGTCGACCAGGGTCGGCAGCGCGTACCCGCCGAGGTACTGTCCCCAGTCCGGATGCGGGAAGCCAAGAAGGACCTGCGCGGCCGCAGCGGCAAGGGTGCTGATCAGCACCATGACGCCGAGCACCATCACCAGTCCGAGGACCTTGGGGACCATGAAGGTCCAGTCCGGGGCGGAGGTGGAGTCCACAATATCGGCGAAGCGCTGCTCTCGATCCCGCCAGACCAGGTCGCCGGCATAGTAGATCGCCACCAGCACGACCACGAAGCCGAAGGCGCCCTGCAGCATCTCGATCATGCGGATGGTGGTGGGCAGGAAAACGGATCCGTTCTGCTCCAGCCCGAAGAGGATCCCACCGGAGGCATTGAAAAGGCCGAGCACCAACAGGATGCCGAAGGCAGGGCTGCGCAGAATCTGAACGGCCTCGAGGCGCGCCCGGTGCGCGGCCTGAACCCATGGGGTCGACAGACCCTGCTGCGGCGCAGCCGGGGTCCGGCCAAGGATCCGGCCCGACGACGGTTCCGCATCGGGCTCCTGCGAGGGCTTCCGCCCGCTCTTCCGGGTCTCGAACCGGAAAAGCAGGCAGGCGAAAGCGAGGGCGGCCAGCCCCGCTGCGATCCAGATCAGACGGTTGGCGAGGAGGGTTCCGCTCAGATCGGGCAGCCGGGAGTTGGCCTCGAAGGTGGTGTAGTAGCGGATGGCCTCGCCCAGGGCGATGCCGCCGAAGGGATCCAGCCAGGCGGCGATCTCCCGCATCTCCTGCTGGTCGGCCAGGGTCCCCATGATGACCCAGAGGATCAGCAGGGCCGTGGCGCCGATATAGGTGGCCATCATCGAACGGGTCGTCGTGGCCAGGGCGAAGAACAGGGCCGAGGTCAGGAAGATGGAGGGCAGGGCCAGGGCCCCATAGGCATAGGCGTAGACGCCCAGCCGGTTGGGTCCGAGCGTCTCCGGGTCGACCCACGGCGCCAGACTGCCGATGAAGATCCCCAGGGGGACCGCCAGGAAGACCAGGCAGGCGGCCGCGAAGGCGCCCGTAAACCTTCCAAAAAGATAGTCCAGACGGGTGATCCTTGTGGACCGGATCAGGGGTCCGAAGCCGGTCTCGTCGTCCCGGACGATGACGTTGGCCACCAGGGCCGCGGTCACGAAGATGAAGAAGATCGACATGACCAGGTGAGTCATGGCGATGGCCGTGGGCGCGTTCTTGTGGACGCCGCCTCCACCTCCGCCGATCTGGATGTTGTCGACGGTCATCGAGCCGAAGACGATCAGGAAGAAGAAGGCCGTCGCCACCCAGAAGACGGGCTGACGGATCTGGTAGCGGAGCTCGAAGGCGGCGATCTTGCCGAACATGTCGTGCTCCTAGACCGACTTGCGGGCGGCGTGCAGGGCGGCGAAATAGACGTCCTCAAGGTCGCCCTCGATGACGTCGAAACCCGGGCCCGGTGCAGACTCCGACAGAAGGTGGACCACGGTCCGGCCCGCGGAGAGCCGGGTGGAGATGACCGGGGCGATCTCGGTCAGTCCGGGCAGGTCAGCCTTGTCCACCACCTTCTTCCAGACCCGCCCCTCAAGCTCCTTCACCAGACTGGACGGCGAGCCCTCGCGCAGCAGGCGGCCTCCCGCCATGACAGCCATACGGGGACAAAGGTCGGCGACGTCCTCGACGATATGGGTCGACAGGATCACCACCACCTTCTCGCCGATCTCGGCGAGGAGGTTGAGGAAGCGGTTGCGCTCTTCCGGATCGAGCCCGGCCGTGGGCTCGTCCACGATGATGAGGTGGGGCTGGCCGATCAGGGCCTGGGCGATGCCGAACCTCTGGCGCATGCCGCCGGAGAAACCGGCGACGGCCTTCTTTCGGACGGCCCAGAGATTGACCTGGTTGAGCAGGGCCTCGACGGTTTCCCGTCGTTCCGCCTTGTTCGTCAGGCCCTTGAGCACCGCGAGGTGGTCCAGGAGGTCCAGGGCGGAGACCCGGGGATAGACCCCGAAGTCCTGCGGCAGGTAGCCGAGGGTCCGGCGGAGGCGCGACGGCTCGGCCAGCACGTCGATACCATCGAAGTCGATGGCCCCGGATGTCGGGGTCTGGAGGGCGGCGATACAGCGCATCAGGGTCGACTTGCCCGCCCCGTTCGGTCCGAGCAGGCCGAACATGCCAGCCGGAATCTCCAGGCAGACATCATCAAGGGCCCGGGTTCCGCCCGGATAGACATGGGTCAGGTTACGGATGGAAAGCATCGACGGCTCCTCAGTCTTGCGGCTGAGGTCGCCCGAGTGCGGCGATGGGTGCAAGTTAAAGAAAAGTCAGCCCCGGGCCCGACCTAGTCGGCCTGAATGGCCGGCTGGTAAAGGCCCGCAGGCGAGGAGGTGAAGATCTCACAGCCCGTCTCGGTCACCCCGATGGAATGCTCGCATTGGGCCGAAAGCGATTTGTCCCGGGTCACCGCCGTCCAGCCGTCGGCGAGGATCTTCACCTGCCACTTCCCGAGGTTCACCATGGGCTCGATGGTGAAGAACATACCCGGCCTCAGGGCCACTCCGGTTCCCTTCTGGCCATAGTGCAGGATGTTGGGCGCGTCGTGGAAGACCTTGCCCAGCCCGTGGCCGCAGAAGTCCCGCACGACTGAACAGCGCTGAGACTCCACCCAGGCCTGGATGGCCGCGCCGATATCCCCCGTGGTCGCCCCGGGGCGGACCGCGTCAATGCCCCTCTGCAGGGCCTCATAGGTCACCTCGACCAGGCGCCGGGCCCGGGCGGGCACCTTGCCGACCCCGTACATGCGCGAGGTATCTCCGTGCCAGCCGTCGACGACGACGGTGACGTCGATGTTGGCGATGTCGCCTTCCCTGAGGGTGCGCTCGGAAGGGATGCCGTGGCAGACGACGTGGTTCACCGAAATGCAGAGGGTGTGGCGATAGCCGCGATAGCCCAGACAGGCGGGCAGGCCGCCATGGTCGAGGATGAACTCCCGCGCAAGGCGGTCCAGATCTTCGGTCACTACCCCCGGCTGCACATGGGGGGTGAGCATGTCCAGGCACTCGGCGGCCAGGCGGCCGGCGCGGCGCATGCCTTCGAAACCCTCAGGGCCGTGAAGCCGGATTTCCCCGGTCTTGTGCTCAAGCTGGGCGATATCGCTCTGGTTCATGGCATTGAGTCTAACACGATTGCAGCGGCGTTGCGATGCGGCGACAATCCGGCGCACCCCGCGCCTCGCGGCCCAGTCGGTCCGCTTCAGCAGACGTGGCGGGCGGCGGCGAACCCGATGGAGCCGAGACCGGATGATCAAGGCGGCCGCCATTCAGATCCCGATCAGCCTGGACGTCCGCGCCAATCGCGACGCGGTCCTGCGCGCCCTTGAGCGCCTCGCGCCCGAAACCCTCGCTGTTGGCCCTGAAGGCGCCTTGTCCGGCTATGCGCCCACGCGGGACTTTTTAGAGTCGGTCCGATCTGAGGCGGTGACGGAGTCCCTGGCGATCGTGGCGGACGCTGTCCGCAAGGCGGGGGTGCATCTGGTGATCGGGGCCTGTCTCCACCTCGACGGCGAATGGAGGAACTCCAGTCTCTATTTCGGACCCCGGGGCGAGACCTTCCGGTACGACAAGGTCAATCTCGCCATCAGCGAGCGCGGCGTCTTCACGCCGGGGGACCGCCTGCCGGTCTTTGACATCGCCATCGGCGGTGCTTCGGTGAGGCTGGGCGTCCAGATGTGCCGCGAAATCCGCTATCCGGAGCAGTGGCGGGTGCTGGCCGATAAGGGCGCACAGGTCTTTGCCTATGTGAATAATGCGATCGGAAGCGAACGGGGCCCGGACCTTTGGCGAAGTCATCTGATCAGCCGCGCCGCCGAGACCCAGAGATTCATCATCGGCGCCAACAACGCCGCCCCAGATCAGACCTGTCCTTCCATTATCCTGTCTCCCGAGGGCGATGTCCTGGCGGAACTGGATACCGGGGCCGTCCAGGTCGGAGAGGCCGCGCTCGACCTCGCCCGGGTTTCAGACTGGGTGCTCGACCAGGCCCGGATCGACCTGATCCCGGTGACAAGCCGCGAGGTCACGGGGGGTTAGGGGCGCCAGGGGAGGGCACGACGGATCGTGACCTCTCCTGGATGAACCTCGCAGGCCCAGGCCATGACCTCCACCCCCGCCTCCGCAGCCGCCTCCAGCCCCCGGGCGAAGGCGGGATCGAGGTCGGCGCAGGCGCTGAAGGCTTCGCAATCCGTGCGCTGGACGACGAACAGGGCCACGGCCCGGTCCCCCGCCGTGACCTGGTCGGCCAGTTCCTCGAGGTGGCGAGTGGAGCGGGCGGCGACGCAGTCGGGAAACTCGGCGAGGCCGGGCGTGCGCATCAGGTGGACGTTCTTGACTTCCAGCCAGCAGCGGCCCCGCACCGGGTCCTCCAGCAGGAAGTCCACCCGGCTGGCCTTACCGTACTTCACCTCGCGGCGGACCGAGGCGTAGCCGGCCAGCTCCGGGATCGTCCCGGCCTCAAGGGCCTCGGCGACCAGGCGGTTGGGCAGGAGGGTGTTGATGCCCACAAGGCCGCCGTCGGCCTCCAGGAGCTCCAGGGTGTGGGAGAGCTTGCGCTTAGGGTTGTCCGACACCGACAGCCAGGCCGGCAGGCCGGGGGTGTTGAGCCCCAGCATGGCCCCCGGGTTCGGGCAGTGGGCGGTGAGTTCCGTCCCGTCCGCCAGGACGACGTCGGCGAAGAAGCGCTTGTAGCGGCGCACGAAGGTGGCCGGGACCAGGGGGGCGGGGAAGTCCATGAGGCGGGTATAGGCAAGGCGGGCCCAAGCCGATAGATGTTCGCCGGAAACGGAGATGCGACATGGGCAGCCCGGGCGGAGACGGCGTGGTGACGGCGGCGGTGCTGATCATCGGGGACGAGATCCTGTCCGGCCGCACCCAGGACACCAACCTGCGGGACATTGCGCGCTACCTCGGCGTGTATGGCGTGGACCTGTGCGAGGCGCGGACCGTGCCGGACGTGCTGGACGAGATCGTCGACGCCCTGAACGCCCTGCGCGCGCGATATGACTATGTGATCACCACCGGCGGCATTGGCCCGACCCATGACGACATCACGGCCGATGCGGTGGCGGCGGCCTTCGGGGTCGAGCTGGAGGAGCATCCGGACATTCTGGCCATGATGCAGTCCCGGTGGGGCGATCAGATGAACGCCGCGCGGCGGCGCATGGCCCGGGTGCCGGTGGGCGGGTCGCTGGTGAACAATCCGGTGCAGGGGCCGCCCGGCTTCACCATCGGCAATGTCTTTGTCCTTGCCGGGGTTCCCCAGATCATGCGCGGCATGCTGGAGGATGTGGGGCCGCGCCTGCGGTCCGGCGCTGTGGTCCTGTCCCGGACCGTCAGGGTTGAAGGCTCCGGCGAGGGCGCCATCGCCGGACCCCTGGAAGCGGTGGCCAAGGCCCACCCGAGCCTCAGCCTGGGCAGCTATCCGTTCTTCACCGAAGGGCTCTACGGATCGAACCTGGTCCTGAGGAGCCGCGACGCGGCCGAGCTCTCCGCCACTGTCGGCGAGCTGATCGCCGCCCTCCGGGCCGCGGGCATCGAGAATGTCCGCGAGGTCGAGCCCGCCTGAGCCGCGACCGGTGAGCCTTTACCCCGTCATCATGTGCGGCGGATCGGGGGTGCGCCTTTGGCCCCTGTCCCGGCCGGAGCGTCCGAAGCCGTTCGCGCGGGTCCTCGGCGGGTCCCTGACCCTGTTCCAGGAAACGGCGCAGAGGGCGGCGCCCCTGGGCCCCCTGCTGGTGATCGCAGGCGCCGACCATGGCGGGCTGATCCGCGAGCAGCTGGCCGGGTTGGGTCTGTCCGCAGATGTCCTGCTGGAGCCGGAACCCCGGGACTCGGCGCCCGCCATGGCTGCGGCGGCCATCCACCTGCTCCGGAGGGACGAGGAAGCGGTGATGGTGGTGCTGGCCGCCGACCATCATGTGCCCGATGCGGCGGCCTTTCGAGACTCGGTGACCGGCGCAGCGCCCTTCTCGCGGGCCGGTCGCATCGTCACCCTGGGAATTGCGCCGACCTTTCCCTCCACCGCCTATGGTTACATCCGCCCGGGCCGGGGCGAGACCGTCCGTGTGGTTGACGCCTTCATCGAGAAGCCGGATGCGGCCCGCGCCGCCGCCCTGATCTCCGAGGGGTGTCTCTGGAACAGCGGCAACTTCATCGTTCCGGCCACGACGTTGGTCTACGAACTCGGCCGCCTGGCGCCGGAGGTTCTCGAGGCCGCCGAGGCCGCCGTCGAAACGGCGTCGGGACCGGCGGACGGGCGTCTGCTGGGCGAAGTGTTCCGCACGGCTCCGAAGATCTCGATCGACTATGCCGTCATGGAGAAGACCAGCCGCGCCATGGTCGCCCCGGCGGACTTTTCCTGGTCGGACGTCGGCGCCTGGGACGTCGTCCATGCGCTTTCGGACCGGGACGGGGCGGGTAACCGGCAGGAGGGCCGCGTCGAAGTCGAAGGGGTGACCGGCTCTTACATCCGCGCTGACGGAGGCGCAGAAGCGGTGGTGGTGGGCCTGTCGGGCGTCGCCGTGGTGGTCGACGGCGCCCGGGTCCTGGTGGCGCCCCTGGCGGACAGCCAGGCGGTGAAGAGGGGCGTGGAGCGGCTGCAGGCGCGGGGGCCCGCCGGTTTTCCGGACCTTTCTTCGGCCGCCGCCTGGTTCGGCCTCTGGCTGAGGACCGCCGCCCTTCCGGTCTGGTGGACCCTCGGCGCCGACCGCGAACGGGGCGGCTTTGTGGAGGCTATCGACCAGGAGGGCCTGCCCCAGCCGGCGCCCCGGCGCGGCCGGGTGCAGGGGCGGATGATCTTCAGCTTCGCCCAGGCCGGGATGATGGGCTGGAGCGGACCCTGGCGGGAGGCGGTCCGGCACGGCCTGAACGGCCTGACCCGCGATTTCCTGAGACCGGACGGCCTGATCCGCTGCCTAGTGGGACTGGACGGACGCCCTCTGGACGACACTCCGCATGTCTATGACCAGGCCTTCGCCCTGCTCGGGCTGGCGAGCCTGAGCCAGGCCGGAGAGTCGGACGCAGAGGCCCTGGCCCTGGCCCAACGCATGCGTGAGGGCCTCGAGGCCCTGAGGCACCCGGCCGGCGGCTTCCGGGAGTCGGGAGATCAACCGTTCCAGGCGAATGCGCATATGCACCTTCTGGAGGCCTCCCTGGCGTGGGAGGAGGCCGGGCAGGCGGACTGGCGGGACCTGTCCGACGAGATTGCGGAGCTGGCCCTCGGCGCCTTCATCGACCACCGCGGAGTCCTGTCGGAATTCTTCGACGCCGACTGGCGGCGGGCCGGGGGTGATGACGGCCGCCTGGTCGAACCTGGCCACCAGTTCGAGTGGGCCTGGCTGCTGGACCGCTGGGGCAGGGCCCGAGGCCGAGCGGATGGCCAGCTGGCGGCCCGGGCCCTGCATGAGACCGGCCGGCAGGGGGTGGACCCTCGCCGGGCCTGCGCCGTCAACGCCCTGTGGGAGGACCTGACGGTCCGGGACGGCTGGGCGCGGCTGTGGCCGCAGACGGAATACCTGAAGTCGTCCCTCGCTCTCGGAGAGACGGAAGAAGCCCTCCAGGCCGCATCGGGGCTGCGGCGGTATCTCGAAACGCCCGTGCGGGGACTGTGGCGCGATCGCCAGGGGCCGACGGGAGGATTCGCTGCAGGGGGTGCGCCAGCCACCTCGCTCTACCATATCGTAGGCGCCATCCGGCAGCTTGAGGAACAATCCCCAGCCCATTCCGCTTAAGTGACGTTTTTTGGACGGCATGCCGGTTCCTGCGCTCGCCTTTTCACGGAAGGTTGATTACGAGGGCGCGAGTCCCGCGTCCCCGACCGACTCCCCCAACCGCCGCCACGGCTCGGAGAAGTTGAACTGATGACTGCGACCCCCGGCATTCACCCCGCACCCACCCGGCACGCCCGACTGATCGCCTGGGTCGAGCAGATCGCGGCCCTGACGCGGCCGGACCGGGTCCACTGGTGCGACGGATCGGATGCGGAGTGGGACGCTCTGACCCGCGAGCTGGAGGCCAAAGGGACGCTGAAGCGCCTGAACCCGGCCAAGCGTCCCAATTCCTTCTATGCCGCCTCGGATCCGGGCGATGTCGCCAGGGTTGAGAGCCGCACCTTCATCTGCTCCGAGAAACAGATCGACGCCGGTCCGACCAACAACTGGTCCGATCCCGTGGCGATGCGGGAGAAAATGGCTGGCCTTTTCGACGGCTGCATGAGCGGCCGGACGATGTACGTATGCCCCTTCAGCATGGGGCCGCTGGGTTCGAAGATCAGCCAGATCGGGGTCGAGATCACCGACAGCGCCTATGTCGCCATCTCGATGCGGGTGATGACCCGCATGGGCTCGGCGGCCCTCGAGCAACTGGGGGAGGACGGCTTCTTCGTCCCCGCCGTCCACACCCTGGGCGCACCCCTTGCGGCCGGTCAGGCGGACGTTCCCTGGCCCTGCAATCCCGAGAAATACATCGTCCATTATCCCGAGACCCGGGAGATCTGGTCCTACGGGTCGGGCTATGGCGGCAACGCCCTTTTGGGCAAGAAGTGCTTCGCCCTGCGCATCGCCTCGGTCATGGCCCGGGACGAGGGCTGGCTCGCTGAGCACATGCTGATCCTCAAGCTGACCTCGCCCCAGAACGAGGTGCGCTACATCGCCGCCGCCTTCCCCAGCGCCTGCGGCAAGACCAATATGGCCATGCTCCAGCCGACCCTGGCCGGGTGGAAGGCCGAGACGGTGGGCGATGATATCTGCTGGATGCGTTTCGGCGATGACGGCCGGCTCTACGCGATCAATCCCGAGGCCGGTTTCTTCGGCGTGGCGCCCGGAACCGGTAACGAGACCAACCGCAATGCGGTCGCTTCCCTTCACGCCAACTGCGTCTTTACGAATGTCGCCCTTACCGATGACGGCGACGTTTGGTGGGAGGGCCTGACCAAGACGCCCCCGGCCAACCTGACCGACTGGAAGGGCCGGCCCTGGACGCCGGGGTCGGGCGAGCCCGCCGCCCACCCCAACGCCCGCTTCACGGTTCCGGCCAGCCAGTGCCCGGTGATCGCCCCCGAGTGGGAGGACCCGAAGGGCGTGCCGATCTCGGCCATCCTGTTCGGCGGACGCCGGGCCAGCGCCGTGCCACTGGTGACCGAGGCCTTCGACTGGGCCCATGGCGTCTTCCTGGCGTCCAACGTGGCCTCCGAGGGGACGGCGGCGGCGGAGAACCGGATCGGGGAGCTGCGCCGCGATCCCTTCGCCATGCTGCCCTTCTGCGGCTACAACATGGGCGACTACTTCCGGCACTGGCTGTCGATCGGCGAGAAGGGCGACGCCGCCAAGCTTCCGCGCATCTACTTCGTGAACTGGTTCCGCAAGGACTCGACCGGCCGTTACGTCTGGCCGGGCTTCGGCGACAACTCCCGGGTCCTGAAGTGGATCGTCGAGCGACTGGCGGGCCGCGCCCCGGCGCAGGAAACCCCCATCGGCCGGGTGCCCACGGCAGGGTCCCTGGACCTGTCCGGACTCAGCCTGTCAGCGGCTGACCTCGACCTCCTGCTGACCGTCGATGCGACGGTCTGGGCGGAGGAGGCGGCCCTCATTCCTCCTGCCTACGAGGCTTTTGGCGAGCGGCTGCCTCAGGAACTGTGGCGCCAGCACAAGGCGCTCGAGGGCCGGCTCCAGGCCGCTCACGCCGCGGAGATGGTGGCCGAATAGGCCCGGGTCGGACGCTCGGGCTCAGTCCCGGGCGACGCCGTGATACTCGCAGTACCAGTCGGCGAACCGCCGAACCCCGACCTCCACCGGCGTGGTCGGGGCGTAACCGAGGGCGGCAGTGGTGTCGGCGATGTCCGCCTCGGTGCGCACGAGGTCCCCGGGCTGCAGGGGCAGGAGGTTCAGCTTCGCGGGCCGGCCGATGGCCTCCGCCAGGACCTCGATATAGGTCATCAATTCGACCCGGGTCCCTGCGCCGATGTTGAGAATGCGCCAGGGCGCCACCCCGCTGGTGGCGGGATCGGGCGTCTCTGCGCGCCACTCCGGATCCGGGGCGGCCGGGCGGTCCAGGGCGGCGATCACCCCACTGACAATGTCATCCACATAGGTGAAGTCGCGCTGCATCCGGCCCTGGCCGAAGACGTCAACCGGGCGCCCGGCGACGATGGCGTCTGCAAAGCGGTAGAGGGCCATGTCGGGGCGGGTCCACGGACCATAGACCGTGAAGAAGCGCAGGCCTGTGCAGGGGATCCCGAACAGGTGGGCGTAGGCGTGGGCCATGGACTCATTGGCCAACTTGGTTGCCGCATAGAGGGTCAGGGGGTGGTTGGCCGGCTGGTGGGGCGAGAAGGGCAGGGTCGCATTGGCCCCGTAGGCCGAACTGGTGGAGGCGAAGACCAGATGGCCGGGCGAAGTCGCCCGGCAGCCTTCCAGCACGCTGAGAAAACCGACCAGATTTGAATCGACGTAGGCTTCGGGATGCTCAAGCGAGTAGCGGACGCCGGGTTGTGCGGCCAGGTGCACAACGCCCAGGGGTCGCACGGACCCGAAGACCGACGCGGCGGCGTCCCGGTCGGCCAGGTCGATCCGGTGGTGCTGGTAGCCGGACCGGGCCTCGAGGCGGGCGAGGCGCGCCAGTTTCAGGTTGGGATCGTAGTAGGGGCTGATGCAATCGACCCCGACGACGCTCTCCCCGCGATCCAGCAGGGCCTGCGCGACGTGGTAGCCGATGAAGCCGGCGGATCCCGTCACAAGGATCATGACACGACCCCTGAATAGCCCCGCCGACCCGCCCCCATCAACGGTTGGAAACCACCCGCAGGGCCGGTGCGCCGGCGGCCTTTTCACCCCGGATCTGGGCGACCAGGTCAAAGAGGGCGCGGCGGATCTCGTCGGTGTCGCCGCGGGCGGCTATGGCCTCGAGGCGACGCAGGTGGGCCGGGGCCACGCCCATGGCGGTGGGCGAGACGACCTCCAGCACCTTCGGCGCGCAGGGCACGGAGTTCTCCATGCCGTCGAGCAGTTCCTCGCTCAGCTTCTCGCCGGGCCTGAGCCCGGTGATCTCGATCTCGATGTCCTTGCCCGGCGTGCGGCCGGACAGGGCGATCATCTGCCGGGCCAGGTCCATGATCTTCACGGGCTCGCCCATCTCCAGCAGGAAGAGGCGGGCCCGGTCGGGGTTCAGATCTTCGGCGCAGGTTGCTGTCGCATGAAGGACCAGCTGGGTGGCCTCCGGGATTGTCATGAAGTAGCGGGCCATGTCCGGGTGGGTCACGGTGACCGGGCCGCCCCGGTCGATCTGCGACCGGAAGATCGGCACGACAGACCCTGCCGAACCGAGCACGTTGCCAAACCGAACGGCCGAGAAACGGGTCCTGGAGCCTTCCTGCTGGCCCTGGATCACGGCCTCGGCGAGCCTCTTGGTGGCGCCCATCACGTTGGAGGGATCGACCGCCTTGTCGGTGGAGATGAGCACCATCTGAGCCGCGCCGGCGATACCCGCGGCCTCGGCGACATTCCAGGTCCCCAGGACATTGGTCAGCACGCCCTCGACGGGGTGACGCTCCACCATCGAGACATGCTTGAGGGCGGCGGCGTGGAAGACGAGGTCAGGACGCTCACCGAGGAAGCAGTCGGTGACCCGGTCAGCATTGCGCACGTCCACCAGCGCCGCGGTGCGGGACAGGGCCGGGAAGGTCTCGCCCAGTTCCCGGTCGATCTCGAACAGGGCGGTCTCGGAAAAGTCGAGAAGAGTGACGTGACCCGCGTCGAGGGCCGCGACCTGGCGGCTCAGCTCGGCGCCGATGGACCCGCCGGCCCCGGTGATCAGAATCCGCCGGCCGGAGACCAGGGAGCGCAGGGCTACGCGGTCCAGCTCGATCGGGTCGCGAGGCAGGAGCTCCTCGACGCTGATGTCGCGCATGGGCAGGAGGGCCAGCCCATCCTCATGCGAAAGGTCGACGATGGAGGGCAGGCGCAACAGGCGAACGCCATCGTTCTTGAGGCGTCCGAGCTGGGCCGCGGTCAGGCCCCTGAGCCGGGCGGGCTCATCGAGGAAGAGGATGGCGCGGGGATATTGATTCCACCGGCGCAGGTCAGCGAGGGCGACGTCAAGCCGCTCGATGGACTCGATGATGCAGACGCCGCGGACCTGCTGGCCGACCTCCTTGGAGTCCGGGGCGATGATGCCCACCGGGGTCCAGGTGTTGTCGCGCCGGCGGCCCGTCTCGCGCAGGTAGGTCTCTGCAGCGGTCGTCGGGCCGATGAGCAGCAGCTCGGGCGCCTGGGGCGGGCGATCGCTGAAGGATTTGAGGGGCGCAAAGCTGTCGAGCGCCCGCTCATGCGCCGCCCGGCGAAGCATGCGGGCGCTGATGGCCCCGACCATCTGAAAGATCGGCGCCAGGGCCAGCATGGCCCGACTCAGGCCGTGCGCCCGGTCGGCGGCGAACTGGAGCAGGAGAAAGCTTGCAGCTGTGAGGATCGCGATCCTGGCGAGGACCAGGGCGTCTGGGGTCGATACATAACGCCAGGGGGACAGTTCGCGCCGGAAGAGGCCGGTATAGGCCGCGGCGACCAGTCCGTAGGTCAAGGCCTGCAGCGCGACTCCGCCCAGGGACGCAGGCGAGAGGTCGACCGATCGGCCCGCCGTCAGCAGGAAGGCGGCGAGCAGGGCGACCGACGCTATAGCGGAATCGGCCAGAAGACTGCGGGCCCGGTTGGCCATATGCTCCACGCAACAGCTCCTTACTTGCGACGGCCAAACACCCATGGGTCGGCTGCAGCGAAGGTGATTCCGCTTCTAAACGTTTGCCCCGAAGAGTTCCGTCTCCGAGTCGCGCATTCAGTCGCACAGCAAGATTAACGACTTTTGGCATAGACGCCGATTTACCAAAAAAGAAAAGCCGCCAGCCTCTCGGCTGACGGCTTTCCCTGTGAGTTGTGGCGCGGGCGCCGTGTCAGAAAGCCGACTTGAGGCCGACAACGATGCGGCCCGAGGTCAGCTTCGACGGGTCATCCGCCTTCTTCACGTTGGTGTCCCAATAGCGGACATCAAGACCGAAGGTGTCGTTGATGGCGTAGCCAAGGCCCAGATTCCAGGTCTCGTAGTCACCGTCGCCGTCAAGGGCCTGGTGACCGACCGCGCCCGACACGGAGAACTTCTCCGACACCGGCATTGAGCCATTCAGCTCGACATAGGTTGCCTGGCCGGTCTGCCCGAAGTTGTCAGTGGTATGGAAGACGGCGGCGCCAACCGTACCCTTGCCAGCGGCCACAGAGGCCCCAAGCTTGCCTTCCCAATAGTCGAGGTTCGCGCCGTCTTCCTGGTTGGTGTAGCCGTAGCGGAAGATGCCGATATCCAGGGCCACCGGGCCGAGGGTCGGCTTGAAGCCGGCGTACAGGTCATACTCCATGCTGGTGCTGTCGCCGAAGTCCACGTTCGAGAGCCAGGTTCCCGCGTAGAAGATGCCGATCCCAAGGTCCGCGCCCCCATAGACCTGCGGCTTGCTGTCCGTCTGGCTGTAGCCCCGGAACATGTAGTCGGAGGCGACTCCGACGTTGAAGGACACGGAAGGCGCATCCTGGGCTTGGGCCGCCGTGCCGATGGCGAGGGCGGCGGTCGCGGCGAAAGCCGCAAGCTTGAATGAAGTCATGTTTTGCAATCCCCTTGTTTATCAGGCGTGACCCTATCCTTCGGACCATCCCCCCCGGAGCTTCACGCCGCCAGAATCCCGGCCCCACGCCGGGACCCGCCCGGTCGGAGTGACTAAAAAACAGGCGTCGTTGCCTTTGGGCGCCATTTTTCCGGGCGTCTCACCGGCGAAATCACGACCAATTAGACCCTGTTCGGGATTAACGTCGGATGAACCGGGCTCAGCGCATGCTCAAGGGAGCGAATCCGAGGTGCGAGCCGGCGTCCACGAGCAGGGTCTCCCCGGTGACGTGCCGCGACTGCCGGGAAGCCAGGAAGGCTGCGGCGGCGGCTACATCGTCGGCGGTGGAGGCGACCTTCAGCGGGGTCGAGGCTGCGGAGCCCTCCCTAAGTCGAGCCACCCGCTCCTCCGACATACCCTTGCCGAACCAGGGGGTGTCGATGAACCCGGGACAAATGGCGTTCACCCGGATTTTCGGCGCCAGCGCCCGAGCGAGGGACAGAGTCAGGGTGTTCATGGCGCCCTTGGACGCCGCGTAGGGCACGGAGGAGCCAATACCGGCCACCCCCGCGATCGATGAGGTGTTCACCACGGCGCCCGGCTGCGGCGCGGCCTCCAGGAGGCTGCGGGCCGCGCGGATCATCTGGAAGGCCCCCACGACGTTCACCGCGTAAAGGTTCAGGAAGTCCTCGGCGGAGACGGCGTCGAGGTCGGCATGGTTCTGAGCGAACTTGGTGACGCCGGCGTTGTTGAAGAGGGCGTCGATCCGCCCAAGGCCGCTGGCGGCGGAGGCGATGGCCTTGCAGTCCCCGTCCCGGGAGACATCGCCCTGCACAAGGAACGCGCGGGCCCCCTCGGCGCGAACGAGGTCGGCGGTCTGCTCGGCTTCCTCGGCGCTGCGCGCGAAGTTGATCACGACGTCCGATGCGCCCCGACGGGCGGTCTCCACGGCGATCGCCCGCCCCAGCCCGGTAGAGGCGCCGGTGACGACGACCACGAAATTCTCGAAATCCTGCTGGCTCATGGCGATGTCTCCTCCGCTAAAGAGAAGCCATAGGCGGAACACAGCCCCGGTGAAAGAGGGGGAAGTGCGCTAAGGATTTCTTCGCGGGGCGCCAGAAGAATTGGACCCGCCGTAAGGCGATCAGCAGGTTTCCCGTCCCGCTTTGCTCTATATGGCGACAGGTCGCCCCCGGGGCGCTTCAAGAGGCACAGGAATGACTGCGAAGGCCCAAGGAGCCGCCCTGACCCACCTGCAGCGACTGGAGGCTGAGGCTATCCACATTCTGCGTGAGGTGGTGGCGGAGGCCGCGCGTCCGGTCATGTTGTACTCCGTCGGCAAGGACTCGGCGGTCATGCTCCACCTTGCGGCCAAGGCCTTCTGGCCCTCCAAGCCGCCGTTTCCTCTCCTGCATGTGGACACTACGTGGAAGTTCCGGGCGATGTACGAGATGCGTGAGCGGATGGCCAAGGAGCTCGGCTTCGACCTGATCGTGCACAGGAACCCTGAAGCCCTGGAGAAGGGGATCAATCCCTTCGACCATGGATCGGCTCTGCATACCGACCTCTGGAAGACGGAAGGACTGAAGCAGGCCCTGGACCTGCATGGCTTTGACGCGGCCTTCGGCGGCGCTCGGCGGGATGAGGAGAAGAGCCGGGCGAAGGAGCGGATCTTTTCCTTTCGTTCCGCCCAGCACAGGTGGGACCCCAAGAACCAGAGGCCCGAGCTCTGGCGGATGTACAACACGCGGAAGAACCCCGGGGAGTCGATCCGGGTCTTCCCGATCTCCAACTGGACCGAGCTCGACATCTGGCAATACATCCACCTGAAGGACATTCCGATCGTCCCCCTCTACTTCTCGGACGTCCGTCCGGTGGTCGAGCGCGACGGAACGCTCATCATGGTGGATGACGACCGTATGCCCCTGCATCCGGGGGAGGCGCCTCAGATGAAGTCCGTGCGGTTCCGTACACTCGGCTGCTACCCCCTGACAGGCGCTGTGGAGAGCACGGCCGCGACCCTGCCGGCGATCATCCAGGAAATGCTGCTGACCACCACCAGCGAGCGCCAGGGACGGGTGATCGACCACGACCAGGCCGCTTCGATGGAGAAGAAGAAGCAGGAAGGCTACTTCTGATGGCTCACCAGTCCGATCTCATCGCCACCGACATCGACGCCTACCTGAAGGCGCATGAGACCAAGAGCCTTCTGCGGTTCCTGACCTGCGGCTCGGTGGATGACGGAAAGTCGACCCTGATCGGGCGGCTGCTCTACGACTCCAAGATGATCTTCGAGGACCAGCTTGCGGCCCTCGAGGCGGATTCCCGGCGTGTCGGCACCCAGGGCGGCGAGATCGACTTCGCCCTCCTCGTCGATGGCCTCGCGGCCGAGCGGGAGCAGGGCATCACCATCGATGTGGCCTACCGATTCTTTTCCACGGACCGGCGCAAGTTCATCGTCGCCGACACCCCGGGCCATGAGCAGTACACCCGCAACATGGTCACGGGGGCGTCCACGGCGGACGCGGCGGTCATCCTGATCGACGCCCGCCGGGGGGTTCTGACCCAGACCCGCCGTCACTCCTACCTCGTCCGACTTCTGGGGATCCGTCACGTCATCCTCGCGGTCAACAAGATGGACCTGGTCGACTGGTCGCAGGAGGTCTTCGACGGCATCGTCCAGGACTATCGCGAGTTCGCCGCCAGGATCGGCCTGACCGAATTCGAGGCCATCCCGATGTCGGCTCTGCGGGGCGACAATGTGGCCGAGGCCGGAGGCGGCGCGCCCTGGTACGCGGGCCCCACCCTCCTGTCCTGGCTGGAGACCGTGCCGGTGGGCGATGACGCCGCCGAGCGGCCTTTCCGCATGCCCGTCCAGTGGGTCAACAGGCCGAACCTCGACTTCCGGGGCTTCTCCGGACTCATATCCGCCGGATCGGTGCGCCCGGGCGACCGCATCCGCGTTGCGCCCTCCGGACGGGAAAGCCGGATCCGCCAGGTCATCGCCGGCATGTCGGAGGTCGACTCGGCGCAGTCCGGCCAGTCCGTGACTCTGACTCTGGAAGATGAGGTCGACATCAGCCGGGGGGACGTCCTGGCCCAGGCGGATGCTCCGGTGAGCGTCGCCGACCAGTTCGAGGCGACCCTGGTCTGGATGGACGAGGCGCCCATGCTGCCCGGCCGCCCCTATCTCCTGAAGCTCGGGACCCGGACGGTGTCCGCCTCCATCACCGAGCCGAAATACCGGGTGAACGTCAACACGCTTGAACATCTGGCCGCCAAGCGACTGGACTTGAATGAAATCGGCGTCTGCAACATCTCCACGGACGCCGCCATCGCCTTCGAGCCCTATGCCGAGAGCCGTGACCTGGGCGGATTCATCCTGATCGACCGGATCACCAACCGGACCGTCGGCGCCGGCATGATCCATTTCGCCCTCCGGCGCAGCCAGAACGTCCACTGGCAGGCCCTGGACGTCGACCGCGCCGCCCGCGCCGCCCTGAAGGGGCATCGGGGGCGGGTGATCTGGTTCACAGGACTTTCCGGCTCCGGAAAATCCACGATCGCCAACATGGTGGAGAAGAAACTTCACGCCATGGGCCGGCACACCTACCTGCTCGACGGCGACAATATCCGCCACGGCCTGAACCGGGACCTGGGCTTCACCGACGAGGACCGGGTGGAGAACATCCGGCGGGTGGCTGAAGTCGCGAGGCTCATGGCCGACGCCGGCCTGATCGTGCTCGTCTCCTTCATCTCGCCCTTCCGGGCCGAGCGGGCCCTGGCCCGCAGCCTCATGCCCGAGGGCGACTTCGTCGAGGTCTTCGTGGACACCCCGCTTGAGGTGGCGGAACAGCGCGACGTGAAGGGTCTCTACGCCAAGGCGCGGGCGGGCGAACTCAAGAACTTCACCGGCATCGACAGCCCCTACGAGGCGCCGGAGTCGCCGGACATCCGCATCGACACCACCCGGATTTCCGCCCCGGACGCCGCCGAAACGATCACCGCCTGGCTGGAGGGCGAGCCCGACTACACCATCTGAAGGGCGCGCCCTGTGCTTGCAGCGGCGGAACCCGGGGAGTAATCGGCGTCTATGAGCGAGATTGAGGTCACCCAACTTGGACGGGTGGTGGCTGGGTTTGACAGCCCTGAGGCCGCCGTCCTTGAACGCGTCCCGAACCCCCAGAAGGGACAGACCTACCTGGCCCGGTTTACGGCGCCGGAGTTCACCTCCCTGTGTCCGGTGACCGGACAGCCTGATTTCGCCACTCTGGTGATCGACTACGCTCCTGGCGACTGGCTGGTGGAGTCGAAGTCCTTGAAGTTGTTCCTGGCATCTTTCAGGAATTATGGTGCCTTTCACGAGGACTGCACCTTGACCATCGGGCGCCGCCTGGTGGAGGTTGCAGAGCCGCTCTGGCTGCGGATCGGCGGCTACTGGTACCCTCGCGGCGGGATCCCGATCGACGTCTTCTGGCAGACCGGGGCGCCGCCGGAGGGCCTCTGGCTGCCCGATCAGGGCGTCGCGCCCTATCGCGGCCGGGGATAGCGCCTCGGGTCAGCCCGTCCAAGTCGTGGTCAGGACCTCGGGGGACGGCCGCTCGCGCTCGCGGGGCGGCTCCCCCGGCTCGCCGATCAGGATGAACCCCGCCACCCTTTCCGCTCCGGTCAGGCCGAGTATGGCGCAGGCCTCGGAGTCGTAAGCGTACCAGTCGGTGATCCAGTTGGCGCCGTACCCCATGGCGGTGGCGGCGTAGAGCAGGGTGGTGCAGACGGCGCCCGCCGACAGGATCTGTTCCCATTCCCGGATCTCCGCCTCGCGCGGGCGGGAGATCACGGCGATGCAGGCAGGCGGTGTCCGCAGCTTGCCCAGCTTGGCTACGGCCCGGTCATCACCTCGCGAGCGTGCAACGGCCTCGAGGCGGTCGGCGAAGGTGGCCTTGTCGGCTCCCGTCAGCACGACAAACCTCCAAGGGGCAAGCTTCCCATGGTCCGGGACCCGGGACGCCAATTGAATGAGGGCTGCGATTTCGGCGGACGAGGGCCCCGGACCGCCGAGGGTCAGGGCGGAGGCCGAACGCCTGCGGGACAGGAAGTCCAGGACTTCCGGGGCTTCCGCCTGCGGGACAGGCTCGCCGAAGGAAGGAGCGGGGGGAAGGGCGGTCCGGGACCTGCGCGTCATGTCTAGCCTCTCTGAACTCCGGTCTCACATAGACGCCGGGAGAGGCGGCGCAAGCAGGGGATTCGCAGAGAAGCCGCCCTATGGTAGGCTGCGCCCGTCAGCGGGGGAGTTACCGGATGACCAAGACACTTGAGGTGATCGATCCGCGCGCCGCGCCGCCCGTCTGGGCAGCCCTGCGGAACGAGGCTGAGCACACGGCCAGGACCGAGCCCGCGCTGGCCTCGCTGGTCAACGCCGTCATTCTGAGCAGCGACAACCTTGGCGACGCCCTGTCCTACCAGCTGGCCCACAAGCTGGGTGACCAGGAGCTACGGGCGATGAGTCTGCGCGAGCTGGCGATCCAGGCCTACCGCGCTTCGCCGGAACTCGTAGTGACCGCCGAGTCGGACCTCAAGGCGGTGTACGAGCGTGACCCGGCCTGCAAGGGCTACGTCCAACCCTTTCTCTTCTTCAAGGGCTTCCAGGCCCTCCAGACCCAGCGCATCGCCCACTGGCTATGGGGCCAGGGCCGCGAGACCATGGCCTTCTACCTCCAGAGCCGGATGAGCGAGATCTTCCAGGTCGACATCCACCCAGCCACGAGGATCGGGTCCGGGGTCTTCATTGACCACGGCACGGGGATCGTCATCGGCGAGACGGCGGTGATCGGGGACGACGTCTCCCTGCTGCAGGGAGTCACCCTGGGCGGCACGGGCGCCGAACGCGGCGACCGGCACCCCAAGATCGGCCGCGGCGTCTTGCTGGGCGCCGGCGCCAAGGTGCTGGGGAACATCCAGATCGGCGACTATGCGAAGATCGCCTCCGGCTCCGTCGTCCTGAAGCCGGTGCCGGCGCACTGCACCGCCGCCGGCGTGCCGGCGAGACTCGTGAACTGCCCGACCGGGGAGGAGCCAGCGCGCAGCATGGACCACACCCTTGCGGATGTGGTCTACGACTACGTCATCTGATCCGCGGATCAGCCGCCGGGATCGCCGATCCCGGGACGCCAGCACATCGACGGAGCAGACCCTTGGACGAACGCACCCTCCGCAAGATCGAAGGTCACCTTCGCGGCACCTTCGCCAACGCGCGGATCAATGTCGTGCCGCGTCCGCGGCAGAAGGACTCCGCCGAGGTCTATGTCGGTGAGGAGTTCATCGGCGTCGTCTTTGAGGATGAGGACGAGGCCGGCTCCTTCATGTTCGAGATGGCCATCCTCTCCGAAGACCTGCCCTGATCCCGGGCCGGGGTCCCCCTCAGAGGACCCCGAGCATCTCGGCCACCAGCGGGTGGCGCACGATGTCCCTGTCGGCGAGGCGCACCACGGCGATGTTGCCGACCGCCTCCAGCCGCTCGGCGACCGGCGCCAGGCCGGACAGTTCCGGCAAGAGGTCCGACTGGGCGGGGTCGCCCGTCACCACCATGGTGGAATGCCACCCGAGGCGGGTCAGCAGCATCTTGAGCTGGACGTAAGTGCAGTTCTGCGCCTCGTCGATGACGACGAAGGCGTTGTTGAGGGTCCGTCCCCGCATGAAGCCGACGGGAGCGATCTCGATGATCCCCTCAGCCATCATGGCCCGCACCCGCTTCATGGACAGACGGTCGGAGAGGGCGTCGTAGAGAGGGCGAAGGTAGGGGGCGAGCTTGTCCTCCATCTCGCCCGGCAGGAAGCCAATGGACTCCCCGGCCTCCACGGCGGGGCGGGAGAGCACGATCCGGCCGACCTTGCCGGCTTCTAGGGCTTCAACGGCCTTGGCGATGGCCAGGTAGGTCTTTCCCGTCCCGGCCGGGCCGAGGGCGAGGACCAGGTTGTGGGTGTCCACGGCCTCCATCATCGCCTTCTGCCCCTCGGACATGGGCCGCACCGTCTTGACGAAGGCCTGGTCGCGTTCGTCGTCGACCCGGCGCGGCAAGGGAGACCAGGCTCGCTCGACCGGCAGCCGGCGAATCCTGGGATCTCCCTCGAACTCGGAAAGATCCAGGGCGCCTTCGCGCAGCTGACGCTTCAGGGCTCGCTTGGTCATGAGGGCCTCCGACTGGGCATGAAAAAGGGGCGCATCCGGTATGGATCGCCCCCAGGGAAACGAAATTGGCAAAGGACGGCGCGGCGTCGGAAGGCGCCCGGCGGGCCACACTTCCCGTTCCTGACCGGCGGTTGAGGCCGCCCTGTAGACGTCGACGCCATGAACTCTCCCGGCTGCGGGACAGGTGCTCTTCGGAAGGACTTCGCAGCCCCGAATCGCCCCTCTAGAATGCTAGCAGCACGGTTGCGGAAGCGTGAACGCGTCGTTCACCAAAAGGTCACGGGAGACGCCATGTCAGTCTATCAACTGGGCGATGCGACGCCGGAGCTGCCTGAGGATGACGAGTACTGGATTGCGCCCAACGCTGCGGTGATCGGGCGCGTGATCCTGAAGCGCAACGCCTCGGTCTGGTGGGGGGCGACCCTTCGGGGCGACAACGACCCCATCGTCATCGGGGAGAACTCCAACGTCCAGGACGGATCGGTCCTGCACACCGACACCGGATCGCCCCTGACCCTGGGGGCGAACGTGACCGTCGGGCACATGGTCATGCTTCACGGCTGCACCATCGGCGATAACACCCTGGTGGGGATCGGCTCCATCATCCTGAATGGCGCCCGGATCGGGAGAAACTGCCTGATCGGCGCCAACTGCCTGATCACCGAGGGCAAGGAAATCCCCGACAACTCCCTGGTCATGGGCGCGCCGGGCAAGGTGGTCCGGGAACTCTCGGACGCCCAGGCCCAGTCTGTCGCCCTCGGCGCCCGACACTATGTCGAGAACTGGAAGCGCTACCGCGCCAGCCTCCGCCACAAGGGTTGACCGGAGGGCTTGCAGCCCGCTTTCTGGACCGAGAAACACCAGGGAGCAGGGCCATGGCCTACGAACACATCCGCGTCGACCGCGAGGGTCACGTCACCATCATCACGCTGAACCGCCCGGACGTGATGAACGCCCTGCATTCGCCCGCTCACTTCGAGATGCATGAGGTCCTTGACGCCTTCGCGGCGGACCCGGACCAGTGGGTCGGGATCATCACGGGGGCGGGCGACCGCGCCTTCTCGGCCGGTAACGACCTCAAGCACCAGGCGACGGGCGGAGAGATGCGTAGCCCGCCGACAGGCTTCGCCGGCCTGACCTCCCGCTTCGACCTGAACAAGCCCCTCATCGCCGCCGTGAACGGCGTGGCCATGGGCGGCGGCTTCGAGATCGCCCTTGCTTGCGACATCATCGTCGCCTCGGAGGCGGCGGTCTTTGCCCTTCCCGAGCCCAGGGTCGGCCTCGCCGCCCTGGCCGGCGGCCTTCACCGGCTGCCCCGGGCGATCGGCGTCAAGCGCGCCATGGGCATGATCCTGACCGGCCGACGGGTCTCGGCCGCAGAAGGCGAGGCCCTGGGTTTCGTCAACGAAGTGGCCCCCGCCGGCGAACTGATGGCCGCCGCCCGCCGCTGGGCAGCGCAGATCGCCGAACTGTCGCCCATGTCGATCCGCGCGTCAAAGGAGGCGGTCTTCAAGGGGCTGGACGAACCCACCCTCGAGGCGGCGATCCGGGGCCAGAACCGCTATCCTGCGGTCTCGGCCCTCTTTACCTCGGAGGATTTTGTGGAGGGGCCTATGGCCTTCTCCCAGAAGCGGGCGCCGAACTGGAAGGGGCGCTGACGCGGGGCTCTTGCCGGGGGCGGGCAAGATCGTCAGAAGGGCGCAACTGACGCCCCTTCGCTGAGAGGTCCGCCCATGGACGCCTACGACTATATCATCATCGGAGCTGGCTCCGCCGGCTGTGTCATGGCCGCCCGTCTGACCGAGGACCCCTCGGTTCGTGTTCTGCTGCTGGAGGCCGGCGGCAAGGATAACTCTCTGATGGTCCGCATGCCGGCCGGCGTGGGCGGCCTGATCGGTGACAAGGGTGACTACAACTGGGGCTTCTGGACCGAGCCTGAGCCCCACCTGGACGGCCGCCGGCTCTGGTGGCCGCGCGGCAAGGGCTGGGGCGGGTCGTCCTCCATCAATGGCATGATCTACATTCGAGGGCACGCCCGGGACTACGACCAGTGGCGCCAGATGGGTCTTGAGGGCTGGGCCTACCGGGACGTCCTTCCCTACTTCAAGAAGTCAGAGGCCTTCGAGGGCGGCGCCGACGAATGGCATGGCGCAGACGGTCCCCTGAAGGTGTCCAAGGCCTCAGACCCTAACCCGATCTACGCTGCGGCCATCCAGGCCGGTGCGCAGGCCGGCCATCCCCTGACCCGGGATTTCAACGGCCGCCAGCAGGAGGGCTGGGGCCCCTATCAGATGACTGTTCATGACGGCGAGCGGTGGAGCGCCTCCCGCGGCTACCTCCATCCCGCCCTGTCCCGCCCGAACCTCACCTGCGTGACCGGCGCGCGGACGACCCGGATCCTGGTCGAGGACGGCGTGGCGACCGGCGTCGAGTATGCCGACGAGAAGACCCGGGTCCGCACCCAGGCGAAGGCGATACGGGAGGTCCTGCTCTGCGCCGGCGCCGTGCAGTCGCCCCAAATCCTCCAGCTGTCCGGGATCGGCGATCCCGCCGCCCTGACCGCCGCCGGGATCGAGACGGTCCACGCCCTGCCCGGCGTCGGCCAGAACCTGCAGGATCACCTGGACGTCACCCTGTCGTGGGCCTGTCCCCAGCCGATCACCATCTATTCCCAGCGCAAGGGCCTGAAGACCCTGCTGGTCGGGATCAACTACCTGCTCTTCAAGAAAGGCATAGGCCGCCGGCAGTTTCTGGAGTCCGGCGCCTTCCTGAAGTCGCGTCCGGACCTCGACCGTCCGGACCTTCAGGTGCACTGCGTGCTCGCGGTCATGCAGAACCACGGCAAGACGGTCGTGAACCGCGACGGCTTTACCTTCCACGTCTGCCAGCTGCGGCCCGAGAGCCGGGGCCGGGTGGGTCTGCGTTCGGCGGAACCCTTCGATGATCCCGCCATCTTCGCCAACTATCTCTCGGCGGAGGAGGACCGACGGGCCCTCAGGGAGGGCGTCCGCATGATGCGCGAGGTGGCCCGGCAGCCGGCCCTCGACCCTTACCGCTCCGAGGAGCTCTTCCCGGGCGAGAACGTCGAGAGCGACGAGGCCATCGACGCATGGATCCGCTCGGCGGCTGAGACCATCTATCATCCGGTCGGCACCTGCCGAATGGGCGCCGACGGCGACCCGATGGCTGTGGTCGACGCCCAGCTGCGTGTGCGCGGCCTCAAGGGCCTGAGGGTCATCGACGCCTCGGTCATGCCGACCCTGGTGGGGGGCAACACCAACGCCCCGACCATCATGATCGCCGAGAAGGCCGCGGACATGATCCGCGGCCTTCCGGCCCCGGCGCCGGATGACGCCGAGATCGCGGCCTGATCAGGGAGTGGCCCGAGCCTCCACCGGCTCCGGCCTCACCTCCAGCCTCCAGAGTCGATCCGGGCTCAGCCACCGGCGCGCGGCGGCGTGGATGTCCTCGGGAGAGAGCCGCTCCAGGGTGGGGACCGAGCTGCGATAGGCGTCCAGCTGGCGGGGATCGGCCTGCATGCCGGACAGGGTGCCCAGCCAGTACCCATTGGTCTCTCGCGCCTGTTGGATCCCTTCCAGGACCGGCTTGCGCGCCCGGGTCATCTCGTCGGCGGTCGGCGGCGCGGACGCAAGGTCTGCGGCGATGCGCTGGATATCCCGGGTCACGGCTTCGATCTTGTCGGGCGGGATTTCGACGACAGTGGAAATGTAGCCATATCCGGGCAGGAGCCAGCTCTGGGTGGAGTCCGCGCTGGGAGAGTAGGTGGCGCCCTGCTTTTCCCGTAGTTCGTCGGTGAGCCTCAGGTTCAGGATCTCGGCCAGGAGCCGGTTGGCCCGGGCGCCCTTCGGATCGGCAAGGAAATCCGTCGTCGGCCAGGCGGTGTAGAGCACCGCCTGGTCGGCGCGTCCCTTGTGAGTCCGCACGACCGCGAGTCCGCCCCCCTGCGGGAGATTGACCTTGACCTGCTCTGCCGGCGGCGGCGTCGGGGCCGGGCGGGCGGGGAGGGCGCCGAAGGTCCGGTCTACCGCATCGACGGCCTTGTCCACCGTGATGTCGCCGACGATCACCACCTCGACCGGCCCTGAGGTCAGGGAGGGCGAAAGGGCGGCCTTGAGGTCCTCGAGCCGGGTCGCCGCCAGCTCTTCCCGTCCGGGGAAGGCCCAGCGACGGTCTCCCCCGCGGAGCAGGGCCCCGAGGTCCCGGCCGAGCACGCCCGCCGGCGTCGAGGCCAGCTGGTCATGGACCGTCGCCGAGAGGGCGGAATAACGACCGAACGCCTCGGGCCTCCAGCCCGGGTCGGTCAGGTAGGCGGCCAGGACCTGGAGCTGGAGGTCAAGGTCCTCGCCCCGCGTCCCGCCTGAGAGCACATAGCTGTCCTCGAGTATGCCGAGGCCCGTAGAGTAGATGTGGCCGGACAGGGTCCGCTCCATATCCTTGACCGAGAGCTTGCCGAGGCCACCCTCGATCATGGCGCCCCTGGCCCATTCCGGGTTCGGACGCTTTGGGTCCAGGGCCAGCCGACCGTCGCCGAAGTTGACCCGAACCAGGATCTGGTCGGTCTTGAACTTGGTTGGCTTCACGGTCAGCCGCACACCATTGTTGAAGCGCAGGAACACGGCGTCGATGTCTGCGATGTCCCGGCGCTCGGCCACCCCGGAGGGGGCGCCGAAGGTCTCATAGGGCCAGGCCTCCAGCGCCTGGGTCTCGGTGGCCCCGACCTTGGTCTTCAGCGCCTCCCGGGCGGCTGCGGCGACCACCGCCTCACCGCCCTCGATCGCCTTGGGGCTGGTCATGAAGACAAGGGGACCCGATCCGCTGAAAAGCGTCGCCGCAGTCCTGTTGAGCCCGGCGGCGCTGAGGGTCTTGGCTTCGCGTTCGAACCAGTCGAAGTCCTGCTCGGGGCTGGTCACCACGATGCGCGTCGTAATCGATCCGACGATGGCCCCAGCCAGGGCCGCAGGGGTCCGGGTTCCCGACCCGGTGCGGGCCGCTGTCAGGGCCGATCGTGTGTCGGTGATCACCCTCTGGAGCTCGTCCTCCCGGACCCCGAACCTCTCGATCCGGCGCTGTTCCTCAAGGATGGCGGCCAGGGCCTTCCTCCAGTCGCCGCCGCTGGCGAGGGCGTAGATCCCGGCGGTCTTCTGGATCCGGTAGGGCTCACCGAGCGAGGCGCCGGCCGCCAGGAAGGGCGGCTGTCCGCTCCGCGCCAGGTCGGACAGGCGCCGGTTGAGGATGGCCACCACCAGCGCACGCTCGAGATTGGTTCGCCGACGGGCGAGGGTATCGGGCGCCATTTCGGGATCGTCGATCCAGGTCGCCACGAGGGCGTTGGGCAGTCCGGGGTCTACGAAAACCTTCGCCTCCGGGCTCCGGCGCGCCAGCTTCCCGAGGGGCGGGGCGATTCCAGCGGGACCGACCGCCTTCCAGTCGGAAAAGGTCTCCCGGATACGGGCCTCGACCTGCTGGGGGTCAAAGTCGCCTACCGCGACAACGACCGCCCGTTCTGGACGGTACCAGGCCTGGTAGAAGGTGCGCAGGCGGGCGGCGTCGAGGCTCTTCAGGACCTCGACCTCGCCGATCGGGAATCGCCGTGGCGGCAGCTGTTCCCCGAACTGGAAGGCCGAGCCCGCCCGCGCCGCCCTCAGGGCGGGCCCGTCGCCGGATCGCTCTTCGGACAGGATCACGCCACGCTCCCGCTCCACCGCCGCTGGGG
>NZ_JADBZL010000141.1:0-8267 GCF_020402505.1 Phenylobacterium sp.
AAGCCCGCCGGGGCGTAGGGGCCGATGCAGACCTGCTCCAGCACGCCGATGCCGGTGCGGCCCTCATTGTCGCGGGTGAGCACGATCTGCTGGGTATGCAGGTGCGAGGGGGCCAGGGGGTCCAGTTGCCGGACGTCGAAGGACTCATGGCCGATGGCCAGTTCGCCCTTCCACATGCCCTGCCCCCATTCCGGATGGCTGTAGCCAAGGCCCTTCATCTGGAACTTCAGGACCGGCTCCATGCTGATCGTGCGCACGGTCCCGTCATGGTCGACAAGGTCGACCTCGCCGTAGCGGGCCAGGCGCGTGCCGGGATGGTAGTCGATCCGGTGCCGGGCGGTGGCCATGCGCCGGTCACGGCCGTCCTCAACCCCGGGGACCTCCGCCTCGCTGGCGTAGAGCGGGGCGGTGAGGCCCTCCCTGACCAAGGGCCGGCCTTCGGCGTCGTCGAAGAAAATGGCGTGCGAGATGTGGTCGTCCCAGAACAGGGGGGTCCACAGGAAAAAGGCGCTGGGCGGCGTGGTGCGCGGCGCCCCGCCGGTCTCCGGCTCGCCCACGTTGCGGACGCCCCAGGACCGGTCCTTGGTGCCCAGGCAGACCTCTTCGTCCACCTCGATCAGCCCCTCCGGGGTGCGCACCCAGCCGCTCCAGCGGCCGAACTGGTCAAAGCGGGTGGCGTCCATGACCCGGCGGGTCCCGGACCAGAGGGTCTGCCGCGCCTCCTGGAGGCTGGCTGTTCGGGTCGAGAAGACGAGGTCGCAGGACAGGCCGCTCTCGTTCGGCTCCAGAACCACGCGGGTGCGCCGCATGGGCTCAAGAACTTCCAGCCGGAAGGGCCCGACCGACATGTCCGTCCGCTCGGTCGGCGCCCGGCGCGAGCCATAGAAGCAGTACTGTCGTCCGTCCGGCTTCACGACGCTGAAGGCGCCGTCGAGTATGCCCCGGTAGGGGTAGACCGCCATGCCGACGCCGAAATAGTAGGAGGCGTCCTTCGCATAGCCGTTGAACCAGGTCCGGTCATAGACGTTGCGGTCGCTGGTCGCCGGATGAGCGATGGGCTCGGGCGTCTGGTGAATCGGAAAGTCATCAAGCCGGTTGAGCATGGCGGATCTCCCTGGGTGGCGGCGAAGGGTTCAGGCGAGGCCGAGGGCCCGCTTCATGGCCTTCAGGTTGCCCCGGCAGAATTTGGTCATGCCCTCCGTCGCCGCTTCCAGCTGCGAAGCGTCCTTCGGCTGGAAGCGCACGCGCAGGACGATGGCGCAGCTTGCGTGCCCGCCCGGCTCCACCGAGACGGTGGAGAAGTAGGCGTCCATGTCCGGGCGATCGAGGGTGTAGGTGTAGTGGTGCGGCCCCTCGTCGGTCATCAGCTCCGAGACCGTCCGGCCGCCGGGCATGGTCAGGGTACGCACCTTGCCCTTGGGGGTGACCTCGGTGGATTCGGCCTCCACCAGGCCGGCCCACTTGCGGATGCCGGAGAAGTCCCCGATCACCGCCCAGACTGCGTCTGCGGTCAGCGGAATGTCCTCGCGGACAGTCAATTCCTGCATGATTTTCTCCCCTATGTTGGGAAGACTGCAGCACATCCGGCCGCCGACCGGAAGCGCGGAAAGTCCGAACCCGAGACGGTGGAACCCGTAGCGCTCCAGCGACCCGGTCCTACTCCGTCACGTTGTGCCAGGACTCGGCGATGCCATAGCCTTCCCGGCCATCCATGCTGAACCGGGCCAGGCCCTCGTTGACGAAGGTGGCGCCGCCCGGGAAGGGGATCTTGGTCGGGCACATGTTGATCACCTGGCCGGCGATGCGCACCTGGCGGCCCTTGCCGGTGCGGGCGGTCATCCCGACCGTCTCGTGCAGGATGGAGCCGGCCCGGAAGGTGGTTTCGACACGGACGTCCTCCAGGGTGTCCATCCCCTCCCCGTCCTGGATCCATCCGGAGCCCAGCAGGGTCCCGTCGGCGCGGCGGAAGCAGGAGCCGCCGAGCGAGACGTCGGCGCCGAAGTTTATGGAGAACCAGAAGACGAAGGGATTGGGCGCTCCCGCCGTGGAGAGGGCCGGGCCGGTCGCGGCGGCGCCGGACGACCCGCTGGACGATCCGCTCCAGTTACGGGGCCCCCAGGACTTGTCGCGCACGCCAAAGCCGTCGAAGGCGATTTCCTCCCCGCCGATCACCAGCCGCCCCGTCGCGCGGAGGCTCTGCTCGAAGTGGCCGTGGGCGCCCCGGGCGGCGAAGTGGGGCTCCGTCAGGGCCTCGACGTCCACCTGCATGGAGAGGTGGGCGGGCGTGTGCCAGCCCTCGGGGCGGAGCTTGGCGCGGGTCATCAGGATGGCCCCGTCGGGAATGTCCTGGGCCGGGCCCTCGTAACTGACGGTCCAGCGCCGGAAGGGCTCCTCGCAGGCCAGGGCCAGGTTCCCGACCTTCAGGTCGCCGTCATAGACCGACAGGTCCTTGCCGATGTCCCGCCGGCCATAGGTGAAGGCCACCCGGCTGCCGCCGAGATAGACCGCATGCAGGGCGTCGGCCCAGCCATTGCCGGGCCGGAAGCCCATGCGGGTGAACATGCCCACGCCAGTCCTGGAATCGACGAAGTTGAAGTAATAGCTCTCGCTCCAGGCCCGGTCTTCGCCGGTCGGATGCATAGCCTCGTCTGTGCCCGTGAAGGCGGTCATTCCGGAGTCTCCCAATGAACCTGTCCCCGGCGCAGGCTGCGGTGACAAATGCGGGTATACATTGACCCTCGGGCTCCTGCACCCCGGGAGCCTAGCTTCCCTCGGGAAGTAGAGCCGGTCATGATGTCCCTCAACGGGGTGAACCGCCCCCAGCCGACCCGCGGGGTCGGGACCTAGAGGAGGTTTGAGACAAGGCCCATGACCCAACTTCCAAGTCCGCCCCGCATGCGCGCCCTCTACCCCGGCGGCCCAGAGGTTTCCTCGGTCGCGTGGGGCATGTGGCGGTTCGCCGGCGACGACGTCGCGGCGGCGGAGGCCCGGATCCAGGCCGCCCTGGACGCCGGCGTCACCCTGTTCGATACGGCGGACATCTACGGCCCCGACAATGGCGAGCCCTTCGGCGCCGCCGAGGCCCTGCTGGGGCGGGTGCTGGCCGGCAATCCGGGACTTCGGGACCGCATGGTGATCGCCACCAAGGGCGGAATCTCCATGGGCGTGCCCTACGATTCCAGCGCCGCCTACCTTGGAGCCGCCATCGACGCCTCCCTGGCCCGCATGGGCGTCGATCATGTCGCCCTCTGGCAGATCCACCGCCCGGACATCCTGACCCATCCCGCCGAGATCGGAGCGGCCCTGCTGGCGGCGCACCAGGCGGGCAAGATCGGCGCGGTCGGGGTCTCCAACTTCACGCCCTGGCAGGTGGAGGCCCTGGCCGCCCACCTGCCCCTGCCCATTGTCTCCTGCCAGCCGGAATTCTCACCCCTGGCCGTGGCGCCGCTGGGCGACGGGGTGTTTGACCAGGCGATCGCCCGGGGCATGGCGGTGCTGGCCTGGTCGCCCCTCGGCGGCGGCCGGCTGGGCAATCCTGGCGATGAGCGCACACGCGCGGTCGCTGCGGCCCTGGACGCCAAGGCCAAGCAGGCGGGTGTCAGCCGCGCCGCCGCGGCCTACAGCTGGATCATGGCCCATCCGGCCCGGCCCATTCCCATCGTCGGGACCCAGTCTACCGCCCGGATCGCCGAGATTCCCGACGCCTACACGCCCACCTGGACCCGGGCGGAATGGTACGAGGTCCTGGTCGCCACCCGGGGAGAACCACTGCCGTGACCCAAGCCCTGCCGCCCTGCGAAGTCTCCTGGTTCTCCGCACTCTGCGACGACGACTATGAGTTCCTCGGCGTGCCCGACCCGGCGCTCAAGTCGAGCTGGGAGCACTGCCGCGACATCGTCCTGCAGGCCGAGGCCGGCGGCTTCGACAATATCCTGCTGCCCTCGGGCTACGAATTGGGCATCGACACCACCGCCTTCGCTGCAGCGATCGCGCCGATGCTGAAGCGCATGCGACTCCTGATGGCCGTGCGGATCGGCGAGATGTGGCCGCCGCAACTGGCGCGCCAGATCGCCACCATTGACCGCATCCTCGGGGGACGGCTGACGGTGAACATCATCTCCTCCGACATGCCCGGCGAGAAGCTGGCGTCGGGCCCGCGCTATGCCCGCACGGTCGAGGCCATGAGCATCCTGAAGACGCTGCTGAACGGCCAGCCGCTGGATCACGACGGCGAGTTCTGGAAGCTGAAGCTGGATCCTCCTCGGATCGGTACGGTTTCGGGCAAGGCTCCGCTGCTCTACTTCGGAGGGCTTTCCGAGGACGCGCGCGAGGCGGCGGCCGAGGGATGCGATGTCTACCTGATGTGGCCGGACCGCCGGGAGGTGGTCGCCGACATCATCGCCGACATGACCGCGCGTGCAGCGCGGCGCGGTCGCAAGCTGCGGTTCGGCTACCGGGCCCATGTCGTGGTCCGCGACACCGAGGCCGAGGCGCGCGCGGCCGCCGATCGCCTGCTGTCGAAGCTGGACGCCGATGCGGGCGCCGCGATCCGCGCCAAGTCGCTCGACTCCACCTCGGTGGGCGTCCAGGCGCAGGCGGCGCTGCGCGAAAGCGCGGCCGATGACGGCTATGCCGAACCGCACCTGTGGACCGGCATCGGCCGGGCCCGGTCAGGCTGCGGCGCGGCGATAGTCGGTGATCCGGACCAGGTGCTGGCCAAGCTGAACGACTACCGGGCCATGGGCATCGAGGCCTTCATCCTTTCAGGCTATCCGCACGCCGCCGAGGCGGACCTGTTCGCCCGGCATGTGCTGCCGCGTCTTGAGCACGGCCCGCTGGTCTGAGGGGGCGGAGAGCCAGGTGCGACGGCGGGCCTGACTGGAGCCGCAGGATCACCGTGGCGCAGGCGCTCAGTGTCCGAGGTTGACCGGCGCCGGTTGGCGGTCGGCAAGAGGCGTGATCTTCGGCAGCCACAGCTGGATCCAGCCCAGCGCCAGCAGGTAGCTGCTGCTGGCGAACAACAGGAGCGGGCCATAACCAAGTCCCATGGTGAGCACCTTGCCCGCAGCCCAGACGATGCCCATTCCGCCGATGTTGCCGCAGAACGCGCCGAAGCTGGTGACACGCCCCACCTTGTCTGTCGGCGTGACGTCGGTGATCAGGGCGAACAGGTTGGTGGAGAACCCCTGGTGGGCCGCAAGCACCAAGGCCAGGATGCCCGCAGCCGCCCAGGCGTTGGGTGCAGCCAACGTGGCGGGCAGCACCAGCACCAGAAGGCCCGAGCCCAGCATGATCCCCTTGCGCACGCGGTCCACCGGGAGGCCCCGCGACATCAGCGCAGTCGCCAAAGTCCCGCTGATCAGGGATCCCGCGGCGGCGCCGGTGTAAGCCAGCGCGACAAAACCCCCGAGCGCCACGCCGGATACGCCAAACTGGCGGTGCATCAGGTCGGGCATCCAGAACAGCAGCAACCACCAGGTGGCGTCGGACAGGAACTTCGCGCCCGCGATGGCCCAGGTGCTGCGGTCCTTCAGGATCGGACGGCGCGGAGCGTCCGGCTGGGCCGCGGGCGTCGGCGGGGCATCAAGGGGTGTCTTGCGCGTGACGATCAGCCAGCAGACCGTCCAGACCACCCCGGCCAGCCCGGCCACCAGGAAGGTGCCGCGCCAGCCCAGGGCGCCCGCCATGACAGGAATGAGCACCGGGGCGCTGATCGCGCCCAGGCTGTTCACGGCATTGATCACGCCGAACCCTGTGGAGCGCACGTCGGGAGGCAGAATCGTCGCCACCGTCTTGATCATCGATGGCGTACCCATGGCCTCGGTCGCGCCCAATCCGACGCGACAGAGGATGAACTGCGGGATGGTGTGAGCGAGGCCGTGGGCCATGGCCGCGAGGCTCCAGCTGAACACACCCAGTGGATTAGCCCACTTCACGCCGATCCGATCGACCAACGGCCCTGCGAACAGCAGGCCGAGCGCCATGGCTCCCTGGAACCAAGCGCCCATCGCGCCGTAATCCTCGTCGGTCCACCCAAGTTCGGCCGACATCTCGGGCTTGAGCACCGAGATGATCTGGCGATCCACCAGGTTCAGGATGCCGGCGAAGGTCAGGAGGACGAACAGAAGCCAGCGCATCTGCGGCGTGAGAAGGCTGCCTGCAGCCGCCAGAGTTGACCCGTTTGTCAAGGCCGCACCTCTCCCAGACGCCAGCGCATGGCTCCACCTGCGCAACTTTTGAGCTTGCTCCGAAGCATCATCTGGAAGGATGCTCACACTCTGTTTGCGTTGTCACATTCTCTGGAGAGTCAGTTGGCCGAGACGGTCCGCTACGGTCTCGTCGGTGTTGGAATGATGGGCGTGGAGCATATCCACAACCTCGCCGTGACGCCGGGCGCGGTGGTGACCGCAATCGCTGATCCCGTCGAACGATCGCTGGGCCCGGCCCGCGAAGCGCTGGGTCCGAAGGCTGATCTCGTCACCGCCTTTGAGACGGGGGCCGAATTGGCCCGCAGCGGCCTTGTGGATTGCGTCATCGTCTCCAGTCCGAACAAAACGCACCGAGAGGTGCTGGAACCGATGTTCGAGGCCGGACTGCCGATTCTCTGCGAGAAACCGTTGGCCACGACGCTCGAGGACGCGCGCTGGATCGTCGAGCAGGCCGAGCGCGCCGCAGCCCCGTTCTGGACGGCGATGGAGTACCGTTACATGCCGCCGGCCGAGGCGTTCATCGGCGAGGTACACGGCGGCCGGGTCGGAAGGCTGCAGATGCTGTCGATTCGCGAGCACCGCTTCCCATTTCTGAGGAAGGTGGGCGACTGGAACCGGTTCGCCGCGAACACCGGTGGGACAATGGTCGAAAAGTGCTGCCATTTCTTCGACTTGATGAGGCTCATCACCCGTTCGGAGGCCGTTCGGGTCTACTGCTCGGGCGCCATGGATGTGAACCATCTCGACGAAAGCTATGAGGGTCGTCGGCCCGACATCATCGACAACAGCTACACCACCATCGACTTCGCCAACGGCGTTCGCGCCATGCTGGATCTCTGCATGTTCGCCGACGGCGCCGAGAACCAGGAAGAGATCACCGCTGTCGGGGATGCGGCGCGGCTTGACGTCTTAATTCCTAGTGGAGATATAGTCTATTCGCCGCGGGTGGGCTTCCGTAACCCCAAGCGCGTGGAGCGTCGCGTCGTCGAAGTGGATCCCACCGCCCTGAAGGCCGGCACGCACCACGGGTCGACCTTCTACGAGCACCAGCGCTTCAACGCGGCGGTGCGTGGAGCGGGCCCGGTGGAAGTGACCGCACGTGACGGGTTGATGGCCGTGGCCATCGGCGCAGCCGCAGAGATCAGCGCGCGCGAGAAGCGTGTGGTGGAGATGTCGGAACTGGGTTTCTGAGTACCCGGCCGGTCGCCGGAAAGACAACAAGAACGGCGTGGGTGTGACAGCGCCAGATATCAACGAGAGCAAGATTTCGGGGAAGCCAATGCAACGCAAGATCCTGATCACCGGGGCCGCCATCGCCGCCCTCATGACCGCCGCGCCCGCCCTGGCCCAGACGGCCAGCGAAGGCGTCGACCTCAGCGAACTGGTCGTCACCGCCCAGAAGCGGGAACAGAAACTGCAGGATGTTCCGGCAGCGATCTCGGTCCTGTCCGGCGACGCGCTCGCCGCTCGCGGGTCGGTAAACCTCGAGAGCGCGCAGTACCTCGTGCCCACCCTCAACTTCCGCAAATCGGGCACCACCATCAATCAGACGCTCTTCCTGCGAGGGGTCGGCACGTCGACCTTCTCGATCGCAGGCGAACCGTCGGTCTCAACGGTTGTGGACGGCGTGGTCCTGAGCCGCTCAGGCGAGGCCTTCAGCGACCTGATCGACGTCGAGCGCATCGAGGTCTTGCGCGGCCCGCAGGGGACGCTCTTCGGCAAGAACACCTCCGCAGGTGTGATCAACATCGTCACCAAGCGTCCGGGCGACGACTTCGGGGGCTATGTCGAGGGCGGCTACTTCTCGGGCGGCGGCGAGGTGAAGCTCCGCGCGGGCGTCGACGTGCCCTTCAGCGATCTCGTGAAGGGCCGCTTCACGGTTTCCTATGGCAGCTACGACGGCAATATCCGCAATCTGACCCGTGGGACGCGGGTGAACGGGTACGAGCACTGGGGCGTCCGCGGCGTGATCGTGGCCGACCCTAGAGAGGATCTCTCCCTGACCCTGATCGCCGACTACCGCGAGTCCGACGATGACTGCTGCGCCGAACTTATCGG
>NZ_JADBZL010000142.1:0-11898 GCF_020402505.1 Phenylobacterium sp.
CCTGCAGGCCCTGTTGGCCAGCGACGCGCTTCCCTCGGGGACCCTGCACACCCGCTATGTCGAGGAGCATGCGGAGACCCTGCTCGCCACCGAGGAGGACCGGGCGCGCTACTTCGAGCCGGCGGGCGGCGGGGCCGTCCGCAAGGCCGGGGCGAAGATCGACCTGGTCGATCCCCTGGCGGTCCTGTCGGTCAAGCCCGGCGAGGGCGGCGTCGCGGCGGCGCCGGAGGCCGCGGCCCCCCGCGAGGCGGCCCAGGGCCCCGCCGGGACCGTGCCCGTCCTGACCCCCCTGCAGGGGCTGGTCCTCAGCCTCGCGGTCTCGCCCGGCGACACGGTGCGAGCCGGACAGCCCGTGGCGGTGATGGAGGCTCTGAAGATGGAGCACGTCATCGCCTCGGACGTCTCCGGGATTGTCCGCGAAGTGACCCTGGAGGCCGGCGACACCGTTTTCGAGGACACGCCGATCCTGTTCGTCGAGCCCGGCGAGGTGGAGGGCGACTATGTCGGCGCCCGGGCGCCCGATCCGGACGAGATCCGTCCGGACCTGGCCGAGGTCCAGCGCCTGCACTTCCTGGCCAGCGACGCCGGGCGGCCACAGGCGGTCGAGCGGCGGCGGGCCCACAACCGGCGCACGGCGCGCGAGAATGTCGCCGACCTCTGCGACCCGGACACCTTCATCGAGTACGGCCCCCTGGTCACCTCTGGTCGCATGCGCTCGGACACCCCCGAGGTGCTGGAGGAGCGGCTGGTGCGCACCTCGGCCGACGGCATGGTCATCGGGGTCGGGCAGGTGAACGGAGACCGGTTCGGTCCCGACCGGTCGCGTTGCGCCGTGGTGGCCTACGACTACACCGTCCTGGCCGGCACCCAGGGGACCAAGAGCCACCAGAAGACCGACCGCATGCTGCGCGTGGCCCAGCACAGCAAACTTCCCGTGGTGCTCTTCTCCGAAGGCGGCGGCGGCCGGACGGGCGGCGGCTCCGGTCCGCCCATCGGATCCTCCGGCGTGACCTCCCTCGGCGGGCTGTCGACCCGGACCTGGCGAGAGCTAGGCAAGCTATCGGGCCTGGTTCCCATCGTCGGCGTCAACGCCGGCTACTGCTTCGCGGGCAATGTGGTCCTGCTGGGCGCCTGCGACGTCATCATCGCCACGAAGGATTCCTCCATGGGGATCGGCGGGCCGGCCATGATCGAGGGCGGCGGCCTCGGGGCCTACTCGCCCGACGAGGTCGGGCCGGTGAGCATCCAGGAACCCAATGGGGTGATCGACCTTCTGGCGGAAGACGAGGCGGAGGCCGTCGCCCTCGCCAAGGCCTACCTCTCCTACTTCCAGGGTCCGCTGTCCGACTGGACGGCGCACGACCAGCGCCCCCTGCGGCACATCATCCCTGAGAACCGGCGGGCGGTGTACGACATCCGCAAGGTCATCGAGACCCTGGCGGACGCAGGCTCCATGCTGGAGCTGAGGCCGCGCTGGGCGACCTCCATGATCACCGCCCTGATCCGCATCGAGGGCCGGACCGTCGGGGTCATCGCCAACAACTGCAACTCGACCTCGGGCGGGGCCATCGAGAGCGTCGGGGCGGACAAGGCCAGCCGGTTCCTGCAGCTCTGCGACGCCTTCGACATCCCGATCCTGTCCCTGATCGACACGCCCGGAAACATGGTCGGCCCGGAGGCGGAGAAGACGGCCCTGATCCGCCACTGCGCGCGCATGTACGTGGCCGGCGCGAACATCACTGTCCCGGTCTTCAACATCGTCCTGCGCAAGGCGTATGGCCTGGGCGCGATCGCCATGGCGGCGGGCAGCTTCGACGAGACCTTCTTCTCGGTCGCCTGGCCCACCGGCGAGTTCGCCGGCATGGGTCTGGAGGGCCAGATCAAGCTGGGACGCCGGGCGGAACTACAGGCCATCGAGGACATCCCGGCCCGCCGGGCCCTCTACGACAAATGGGTGGCCGAGGCCTACAACTGGGCGCGCGCCGTGAACGCCGGTACGGTCTTCGAGGTGGACGACGTCATCGATCCGGCCGACTCCCGCAAGTGGATGGCGATGGGGCTGAGGGCCAATCCCCAGCCTTCCCGCACAGAAAAAAAGCGGGCCTGGATCGACACCTGGTAGGGGATCTGCCGTGGAACAGGGAGGACTGTCTCACGACAGTTCCGGTCGTATGTCACGCTCGCCGGGCCGGCCAGGTCTTGAACCTTCGCGCCCAGCCGGGACAGGGTCTTCCGGACACGGACGCCGGAGCCCCGCATGCGCCTGGACAAGGCCACCGCCCTTCTTCACCTCGCCCGTCGCCTGGCGGGGTCCGCAGAAGGTCTCAGCCTGGAGGAGGTCGCCGAAGAATTCGGCGTGGATCGCCGGACCGCCGAGCGGATGCGGGACGCGGTCCGCGACCTCTTCCCCCAGATGGAGGAGATCCGCGAGGGGCGCGCCAAGCGCTTCCGAATCCCGGGTGGCCTTGACCCCTTCTTCGAGACTCCGACCGTCGAGGAACTGGCCGACCTCGCCCTGGCGGCGGAAGCCTCCCGCCAGGCCGGCCTGCCCGACCGAGCCGAAAACCTGATCCGCCTGGCGGGGAAGGTGGAATCCCGGATCCGGCCGGGCCTGAGGATCCGCTACGCCGCGGACGTGGAGGCCCTGGCCCTGACCGAGCGCATCGCCCTGCGGCCCGGGCCTCGCCCGGCCTGCAACCCCGAGGTCCTGCGGCGGCTGAGGGCGGCCCTGCTGGCCATGAAGCAGGTTCGCTTCGCCTACACCGCACGCGGCGAGGGCGAGGCGATGATGCGCACCGTCGATCCGTGCGGCCTGCTTTTCGGCTCAGTCTATTACCTGGTCGGACGCCGCGAGGGTGCGCCGGAGCCGGTTCTCTGGCGCCTGGACCGGATGGCGGACGTCGAGGTGCTGGACGGCGCCGCCCAGGTTCCGGAGGGTTTCGAGATGGAAGCCTTCGCCAACCAGTCGTTCGGCGTCTTCCAGGAGCCCGCAGAGGACGTTGTGCTGCGCGTACGGCCGGGATCGGCGGACCTGGCCCGGGCCTTCCTCTTCCACCCCGGCCAGACCTTCGAGACCCAGGCCGACGGGAGCCTCATTCTGCGGATGCGGGTCGGCGGGTTGCTGGAACTCTGCTGGCACCTGTTCACCTGGCGGGGCGAGATCGAGATCGTGGGGCCCGAGCGCCTGAAGACGCTGATGTCGGAGGAACTGGCGCGGTTCCCGTCCGTGGAGTCCGCCGCGCCAAACGACCCGTCCTGACGTGTGGGCCGCTTAGGGTGACGCCCGTAGGCGCCGAGGAGGCGCCAGGAGGGCAACATGAAACCCATCGTCACCGCTGCGCTTTGCGCGTCCATCCTCGCCGGCTGCGCGTCGTCGCCTGACAGGATCTCGGCCGCCTATGTCTCGCCGATCCAGTATTCGGGCTATGACTGCGACCAGGTCCGGTCGGAGCTCATGCGGGTCTCGGGCAGGGTGCGGGAGGTCGCCGGCGCCCAGAAGCAACAGGCCAACAGCGACGCGATCGCCATGGGCGTCGGCCTTGTCCTCTTCTGGCCCGCCCTTTTCTTCTTGGCTGGCGGCAATGACCGCAAGGAGGAACTCTCTCGCCTGAAGGGCGAGTACGACGCTCTGGAGCAGGCGGCGATCCAGAAGAGTTGTCCGGTGGCGGCGGAACTGCGAGCCGGCCGGGGAGGTTGACGCCCTTCCGCCCGGCGACCGGACTTCCGGCAGGACCTGAGCCACCGCGGGATCTAGTCTCCTGCGGAAGAACGCCCCGCCGGCCGGCCGAACGCCCCTCGAAGCTGGCGGCCCATGCGATTGAGTGCGACCACGTCCGCCGCGCCAGGGGACAGGGCGTTGATCCAGGCGATGAGACGGGACGCCCCGCCCATCATCCGGAGCCCTGGCCGGGTCTCAAGGGAGTCGGCGATGAACCGGGCGACCATTGACGGCGCGGCGACTGACGTTCCCATGGAGCGCCAGAGGTCAAGGTACGGTCGCTCAGCGTCGGTCTCGGCCGGTTCCGGGCACAGATAGCTGACCACGATGTCGCGGCCCTCCAATCTCAGTTCCCGAGTGATCGCCTCGCTGAAGGCCGCCAGGCCGGCGCGCGAGGCGACATCCACTGTGTAGTACGGCAGGGCCAGCCGGCCGTCTGCAAAGCCGCCGACATGGGCGATCACACCTCCGTCCCGGACCCGGTCGATGAGACGGCGCGTCGCGAGGATCGGTCCCTCAAGATTGATCCTCAGCAGACGGCTGATCTCGTCTTCGGAGTGATCGGTAAGAGGCTTGCGCACATCGATCCCCGTCACGAAGACGGCGGCGTCCAGATCCGACAGGGCCGCGACCCCCTCTTCGATGCTCTCCGGGCTCTCGAGGTCGATCGCCACCTTTCCCGCGAGAGGGCCGTCGAGGAGGGTCCCGCCTGGCCGGCGGGTAACCGCGACGACGGCGGCGCCCCTGCGGATCAGCTCCGCCACCAGCGCGGCGCCCAGTCCGCCCGTCGCGCCGAAGACCGCAATTCTCCGGCCCTTAAGCACTGTCGCCCTCGACGGTTCGACCAGGAGACCCCTGCTTTTGATTCTCACCCTCTACAGGAACACTACCAAATCGTTTAATACCAATATAAATTAACCAAGCCCCAGACATCAAAAGCCAGACGACAGCCAGATTCTCGAATAATTGGTAGTAATTTAAATCAAATAACATTGAATTCTGTGCATAAAATGTGATGGTGACCAATGAGAGGAATATCATTGATGATCCCGCTATCATGGAAAACACTATTGCATTTATTCTATTATGCAAAGCATAATAACAACTCAGCAAACAACAAATGACTATCCACATATCAGGTACTGAGAAAGACATAAACCATGATCTATATCCGATAACTTTAATTCTTGATGGTTCTAGTTCGTCTAATGGCAGAATTCCACCCAAAATCAATAGCCATTCAGCAATTAATACAACTGCGGTTATAGAGGTTATGACTATTATTTTTCTCATGTTCTTTGATCTTTCTATTTAAGGAATATTCAGTATGTTTGAATTCTACAGAGACCTAAATATCCGTCCCCAAGAGCGAAAACGTCAGGACGAGGTCGGCGCACGGACCAGATTGGGCAGAAAGAACAGCGGCCAGACAAAGACCAGAAGGTTGGGAAGGAACCAGGAGGGGTCGAACTCTCCCATCAAGGTCCAGTACGCCACGGCCATCCCGCCCGCCATCGACCAGAGCGCCAGCGAAACGGCGGCGAGGGTTCGCCATTCGCCCTGTCGCCGGGAGGCCAGTATGGCCCAGGCGCCGAAGGCGGTCGCCGCCAGATCCAGCGGGAGGAACGACCAGTTCCAGGCGACCAGGTGTCGATCATGATACCCGGAGAAGAGATAGGCGTCGGGAACATGCACGATCCCCAAGAGATAGGCGGCCGAGAGCACCCAGTAGAGGGAGAACGCCACATCGGTGATCACGATGCCCAAGGCGAGGGTCCGGCTCATCGGGGCATGGCCCGCGCGCTTGAGCAGCACTTCCGACACCGCACTTCTCCTTCACATATCGATCGTTACGTTTTCCCTTTTCACATCACGTATGTTATGTGTCAATCCATGCCGAGACTTGTGGACCACGACGCCCGGAAGGGTGAACTTCTCGACGCCAGCCTCGCCCTGGTGGCGGCGGAGGGCATAGAGGCGGCGAGCCTTCGTCGCCTCGCCCGGGCGGCGGACTGCACGACAGGCGCCATCACCTATTACTTCGAGGGCCGGGACGCCCTGCTGGTGGCGATGCTGCGACGGGCTCACCAGACAACCGGGGCTCGTATGCTGCGGGCGGCGGGACGAGGCGCTTCGCCGCGGGACCGCCTCTGGGCGGTGCTGATGGAAGCCCTCCCGCTTGATCCTGAACGGCTGGCGGAATGGCGGGTCTGGCTCGCCTTCTGGGGAGCGGCGGCCGGCCATCCCGAACTGATCGAGGAGAATCTGGCGCGCTATGCGGAATGGCGCGCGCTCCTGCAGTCCCTGGTGCGCGACATGGCGGGAGACAGAGCTGACCTCTCCCTGAGGGTGGACGCCTTGATCGGCCTCGTAGACGGCTTCGGGCTTCAGATCGCCCTCAGCAAGGGTCTGCACAGCGAAGGTGCGGCGACCCTGCGGCAGTCCGCCGAGAGGCTGCTGAAGGCGCAGTTGGATGAGCTTGTGAACGCCGAAGGCTGATACGCCGAAGCCAGGTCTCGCCAACCGGTGCCTGAGACTTTAGGCCTGTACCCATGACGACCCTGCACACCCTTGGCCAGCAGTCCCTCTTCGCCCTCGAGACGATGGCCGTGCTGGCCTGCGCCCTCTCGGGCGTGCTGGGCGCCCTGCGCCAGAGGATGGACCTGGTCGGCATCTGCGTCTGCGGCTTCCTGGCGGCCTTTGGCGGCGGGGTGCTGAGGGATCTCCTGATCGACCGGCGCCCCTTCTTCTTCGTCGAGCACCAGGGGGTCCTGCTGGCGGTCCTCCTCCTCAGCGCCGGCAGCGCCATCCTTGTCGGGCGCAGGGGCCTGGAGTCCGGCGAGCGGTGGCTGCGGATCCCGGACGCCGTCGGGCTCGGCCTGTTCAGCGCCACGGGGGTCCACCTGTCCTGGATGGCCGGCCAGCCGCCCCTGGTGGCCATCCTCATGGGGGTCATCACCGGCAGCTTCGGGGGCGTTCTGCGCGACCTCATCTGCAACGAGATCCCGGCCCTGTTCCGCGACCATCGCCCCTACGCCCTCTGTGCGGCGGCGGGCGGAGCGGCTTACGCCGCCGCCACCCTGCTCCAGGCTCCTGCAGGCGTTGCGATCGCCGCTTGCGCCCTGTTGACCACCGGCCTTCGCATCCTCGCCCTGCAGCTCGACTGGAGGCTGCCGCCGACGGAGCCGGGCTGACGGCGGCGGCCTTGTCCGCAAAGAGGCTCCAGGATAGCTTGCAGGCTCCGGGGCTTCGCAACCTCCCGAACAGGCCTCACCGCCCAAGCGTTGCCTTTCCCGTCCGCCCTGCGGCGGAGGAGGAGGCGTGAGGAATTGATGTCGGATCCCCTGCACCCCCCCGCTTTCCGCGAGCTCGTCGGCGCCTTCGCCCGCATCGGATGTCTCAGCTTTGGCGGGCCGGCCGGCCAGGTCGCTCTTATGCACCGCGAGATCGTGGAGGAGCGGCGCTGGCTGACCGAGGACCAGTTCCTGAACGCCCTCAACTTCTGCCACCTGCTTCCCGGGCCGGAGGCCCAGCAGCTGGCCACCTGGATCGGCTGGAAGCTCCATGGCTGGCGGGGCGGCCTGGCGGCGGGCCTGCTCTTCGTCCTGCCGGGCGCCCTGGTGATCCTGGCACTGAGCCTGGCCTATGTCATGGCGGCCGAGGCGAGCTGGTTCGCGGCCCTGTTCCTCGGGGTGAAGGCGGCGGTCCTGGCCATCGTCCTGCAGGCCCTGATCCGGATCGGCGGTCGCGCCCTGGATACCCCCCTGCGGCAAGGGCTTGCAGGGGCGGCCTTCCTGGCGCTTTTCGCCCTGGACCTGCCCTTTCCCTGGGTTGTGGGCATGGCGGCGGTGCTGGGGGCGCTCGTGGCGCGGGTGCGCCCCGGCTGGCTGGGAGTGTCGCCGCCCGCCGATGTCGGCGCCAGGACCGCTTCGCCCTGGGCGGCGTCCGTCCGAACCGTTCTCGTCTGGGGGCTGATCTGGGGGGCGCCCCTGGCGGCGGTCTTCCTGGCTGTCGGTCCCGACCATGTGCTCTGGAAGATCGGCGTCTTCTTCTCGCAGCTGGCTGTGGTGACCTTCGGCGGCGCCTACGCCGTGCTGGCCTACATGGCCCAGGAGGCGGTGCAGGGGTTCGGCTGGCTCTCCACCCCGGAGATGGCGGACGGCCTGGGGCTGGCCGAGACGACGCCCGGACCCCTGATCCTGGTGACCCAGTTCGTGGGCTTCCTGGCGGCCTTCCGGGCGCCGGAACCCTTCACCCCGCTGGTGGCGGGGCTCCTGGGGGCAGGCCTGACCACCTGGGTGACCTTCGCCCCGTGCTTTCTCTGGATCTTCACCTTCGCCCCCTGGATCGAGCGGCTGCAGGCGTCGACCTTCCTGCGGGGGGCCCTGTCGGCCCTCACCGCTTCCGTCGTCGGCGCGATCGCGAGCCTTTCCCTCTGGTTCGCCCTGCACGTCCTGTTCGCCCAGGTCGGAACCCTGCAGGCGGGCCCCCTGCGCCTTCCAACCCCTTCCGTGGAGAGCCTGGATGGCCGGGCGGCCATCCTCACGATCGTGGCCCTGGCGCTGGTCTTCGGCCTGAAGTGGGGCGTCCTGAGGGTCCTGGCGTCCTGCGCCGTCGGCGGCCTCCTGCTCCTGATCTTTACCTGACGGCGGCGGGGGGTGACATGCGGGCCGGGAAGGGCCTAGGAAGGTGTGGACATGTCCCACGCCTTCACTTCTGACTTCCGCGACCGCATGGCCGAGGCCTGTGCGTCCTTCCCGCGGATCGCCCACTCGGGCGGAGAGCTGAAAAGGGCGGCGGTGGCCCTGACCCTGACGGCGGCGGACGATGGCTCGGGGCAGACCGCCTTCGTCCTGACCCGCCGCGCAGCCAGCCTGCGGGCCCACTCCGGCCAGTGGGCCTTGCCCGGCGGGCGGCTGGACCCGGGCGAGACCCTCGAGGAGGCTGCCCTGAGGGAGCTTTCCGAAGAGGTCGGGCTGGACCTGCCGCAGAGCGAGATCCTCGGCCTGCTGGACGACTATCCCACTCGCTCAGGCTATGTGATCACCCCCGTGGTGACCTGGCTCGAGGACGCCTCGGCCCTGCGACCCAACCCGGCGGAGGTGGCCTCCACCCACCTGATCCGGCTGGACTACATCGCCGCCCCGGACGCGGTGGACTTCGAGACCATCCCCGAGAGCGACCGCCCCCTGATCCGGCTGAGGATCTCCGAGGAGCATCACATCCACGCCCCGACGGCGGCGGTGGTGTACCAGCTGAGGGAACTGGTCGCCGGCCGCGTCACACGGGTGACGGAGCTGGAGCAGCCAGTCTTCGCCTGGCGCTAGGGGGAACTGTCAAGCTGGACCCGGAGTTACGGTGACATTGGGAGAAATAGATCATCGCTCAAGGTATCGGGACTTGTTGTGCGGCAGGCCCGGGACAATAACGCGCGCAAGTCTGGTCATCGGTAGAGCTCCCTAGGGTCAAGGAACTCAGGACCAGGGTTTCGTACAGTGTCACCGTAACCCCCACTGCATCGGCACCATGTCCACTTGGCGCAGTACAACATTGGCGCGGATCGCAATGACGATCACCATGAGCCCAAAGAAGAGCGCAATTGCTGGAGCGACCATAGAGGCCTCCTGAGTGCGGTATCGAGACCATGACAAGAGCCGGTGTCGCTCGCTACGCGCAATCTCACTGGTGCAGGCTTGGTTGCCGGCAGGTTGTTCGATGCACATGGCACAGCTAGAATTCCAGGATGGTCGAAATAGCCCAGATGCGTGAGGATCTGATCCTGGGGTGGCGTGCCACATGCGAGGCCGTTGCATCGGAGCGCATCTATCTTGGCAGAGTAACCCTCCCGCCCTTTGATCCCAACAACCCGTTCCAGCGCAACCACATCAGGAAGGATTGGCCAAGTTATGTAGTGCTGGATCGCGATGCCGTCGTCGGCTGGGCTGATGTCACGCCGGTGGACATTCCAGAGTGCGCGCATCGGGGGATTCTTGGCATGGGACTCCTCGCCTCTCATCGAGGAATGAGGCTTGGCAGCCGCTTGCTGGAGGCCTGCATAGCTCACATGCCCCGCACACAAATGAGCAAGATTGAACTATCCGTCTTCAGCTCAAACACAGCTGCGATCGCGCTTTATCGGCGGTTCGGCTTTACCGAATTTGGCATGGTGCGCGACCATCGACGCCTAGACGGCGTAAGCTATGACGCCCTGCTCATGGAGCTGGCAACTTAATCTGATGCGTGAATTGAATGTCGGAGGCGCCAGGTGTCAAAATCCCAAGCCAAGGCTCAAGGCGCAGCTCTTTGGGAGTTACGGTGACACGGTATGTAATGGATCGTCACCCAAGGCATCGGGACTTGTTGTGCGGCAGGCTGGGGACAACGACGCGCGCCAGCCTGGCCATCGGTAGAGCTCCTTCAGGTGACGGCACTCAGTCGCACAGCAGGGGGTTTCGTACAGTGTCACCGTAACCCCCCCGGAAGCCCCGCTCCGGCCCGCGTTCGCGGTCCACCTCCCCCTCAAGAGGGGGAGGAATTACGGCGCCGATTGCTCCCCCAAAGTACGAGAGGATCAGGTCGTGATCGCCGCGACGACCGCTTCGAAGACGGCGCGCGCCTTTTCACGCATTTCCTCGTCCGTCGCATCCTGGATGGGATGGTCGACCAGGAGATAGCGCGCCTCCTCCATGCCCAGCGCCTTGCGCTGGACCTCGGCGGCCTCGGCGAACTCGCTGGAGGCGATGGAGACGGCGGGAAGGCCCTGGATCTCGAACCACACAGTGTCGTGCAGACTGCACGTCGTGCATGATCCTCAATCGGCGAGGGCTTCCACCAGGACGCTGCATTCCGACTTGATCTTCAGCCGCAGGTCCGAGGGACAGGGCTTGGTGAAGGTCGGCTTGGCGTAGCGCCGGATCTCGTTGTCCGGGAAGCGTTCGGCCAGCAGGCGCTCCAGCTCGTCCAGGAGCACGTTGCCCCGGGGCTTGCTGATATCCAGAAGGCCGATCACCCCCTCGATCTTGCCCGTCCTGGGCGTAATCTGGCGGGCGACGGGCACGCGCTCGTCTGTCGGGTCCAGAATGGTGGTCATCAAACTCCTCCCATTTCCGAAGCAGAGGCTATCAGCACTCGATCTTCCTGGAAACGACCGTTGAGCCCATGGCCCCGGTCACCCAGCCGTGGAAGGCGGCCGAGAACTTCCCCGCCTCCGACCCGGCCACAACGATGTGGATGTACTTCCCGTCCGCGAACTTGGGAGCCGGGGTCGCCAGCATCTCCGGGGTCATCCGGGCGGCGGAGGCGGCGGGGATGCCGGCGCCCGAGACCTCGTTGGAGACCATCTCGCGGAGCGGACGGGCGGTCACCTCCTGGATGCGGTCGCGAAGCCTCGACTTGGGGTACGGCCCATCCACTGTGAGGGTCCTCACATGCTCGGGGCAGACCACCAGCAGAGCGTCCACCGGCATCCTGTGGATCTTGGGCAGGAACATGCCTTCCAGGCCCAGGCCGAGGGTCCCGGCGATCTGGTCGGGCCGGCGGGATTCCTGGTCGACGATCTGGACCGGACCGCTGGTCATGGCCAGGGCGGTGACCACCGAGTCCTCCGGGCGGAAACCCCGCTCGACTTGCAGGGGCTCCCAGGGCGATCCCTCCTCCCACTCGGCGAAGCACATGGTGAACTTCATGGGGTTGGACAGGGTGGAGCGGTCCACACCCCCGGGGCGCGCGCCGCCAAGGTTGCGGATCACAAGGCGCACCGCCCGCCCGATGGTGGCGTTGGCCCGGTTGCCCGCGCCCAGGGCGGCCAGCTTCATGTTCATGCCGATCCGGTGGCGGATCGGCCCGTTCACCACGAGGACGGGCGAGGCGCCCATGGTGGTGGCGTTGACCCCATGGATGTTGAACTCATCGGTGCAGACGGCCTCGACGGCGGCTATGACCACCGGCAGGTATTCCGGCCGGCAGCCGGCCATCACGGCGTTGATGGCGACCTTCTCCACCGTAGCGGGCGCCAGGTTGGGGGGCACGATGGCGACGACGTCCTGCGGGTTGCGGGTCGTGCCCGACAGCATGCGGATCACACGCTCAGGCGTCGGCGGGACCAGGGGAAGGCCGTCGCTGAAGCCCTGGTCGAACATGAACTCGTCGATATCGTCGGACCCGGCGATCTCGATCCGGCG
>NZ_JADBZL010000143.1:0-5285 GCF_020402505.1 Phenylobacterium sp.
CCGCTTCGGCCTCGTGTTCAACCGCCGGGGCATCATCATGGAAGGCGCCTCGTCCTTCTTCCTCCCGCGCCTGGTGGGGATGCCCGCCACCCTCGACTGGATCTACTCCGGCCGGGTCTTCCCCGCGTCCGAGGCGCTGGAAAAAGGGCTGGTCTCGAGCCTGCACCCGCCAGAGTCGCTGATGGACGCCGCCCGCGCCCTGGCCCATGAGTACGCCGATCACACCGCTCCGGTCTCCACCGCCCTGACCCGGCAGCTCTGCTGGCGGATGCTGGGGGCCAGCCACCCCATGGAGGCGCACAGGGCCGAGAGCCGGGCCCTGATGGCCCGCGGCGGGTCGAACGACGCGGTGGAGGGCGTGAAGAGCTTCCTCGAGAAGCGCCCGGCCAACTTCACCGACCGCGTCTCCAGCCTCCCGGATGTCTTCCCCGACTGGGTCGACCCCGAGTTCTGATCACTCGAAGCCGGGCGCGGCCTTGGTGCGGATGTTCAGCTGTCCCGCCAGGCCCGCCCGGCGGTGGTGGTCGATCTTTCCCATGTCCTCGGACATGGCCATCTCGCGAAAGGCGGCCAAGGACGGGTATTCGGCCAGGGCGACCGCGTCCCAGAGCTCCTCGACCTCGCCGATCATCAGGCTTGTGACTCGGCCGGAAAAGCGGATGCGCCCGCCGCGGGCTTCGACCAGCTGGCGCACCCCCTCGCCATAGAGGGCGTAGGCCTCTGCGCCGGTGAGATGGGCGTTGGAGCCGTCCTCGTATTCAGCCTTAGGCTTGAACTTCAGCAGGTTGACCATGACGAAGGGCCCGTCCTCCGCGGCGGAGAAGAAGGCCATGGCCTGTTCGGGGGGCGGATAGATGGCGTTCTCGACCTTCATTGCGGGGCTCCGTTCCGGGGGTCAGCGGGTGCGCCGGACCATGTCGTCCAGCAGGTCGGCGATGGCGGCGGGCCTGTCCTCCTGGAGGAAGTGCCCGCCGGGAAGGATGACGTGGGCCTCGTTCCGGGCTCCCGGCACGCGGGCCTTGAAGGCCGCCTCCCCGCCCTTGGTCACGGGATCATTGTCGCTGAAGGCGGTGAGGAAGGGCTTCTCGAAGGCCTCCAGCACCTTCCAGGCCGCCTGGTTCTCCGCCACCGAGCCATGTTCCGGGGTGATGGGCACCAGGGCCGGGAACTGGCGGGCGCCCTCCTTGAAGCTCTCGTCCGGGAAGGGCGCGTCGTAGGCGGCGATCTCGTCGGCGGAAAGCTCACGGGTCGTCCCCATGTTGAGGATGCCGCCGATCGGCATGACCGGGATGGTCTGGGACATGTGCAGCCAGGCGTCAAAGCCGGGATTGGACCCGGCGCCCACCGGCAGGCTGGTGTTGCCGGCGATGACCCCCGCGAAGCGTTCCGGGAAGGCCGCAACCAGCCGAAGCCCGATGAGCCCGCCCCAGTCCTGGCAGAACATGACGACGCCCTGCAGGCCGAGCCCGGTGAGCCACTGGGACGCCCAGTCCACGTGCCGCTCATAGGTGTAGTCGGCCCGCGACGCCGGCTTGTCGGACCGGCCGAAGCCGATCAGGTCGGGCGCCAGCACCCTGTGCCCCCGTTCGACGAGGCGCGGGATGATGTGGCGGTAGAGGTAGGACCAGGAGGGCTCGCCGTGCATCAGCAGGACGGGGGCGCCGTCGCGGGGCCCCTCGTCGACATAGGCCAGGCGCAGGGTAACGCCCTCCGGCCCCCGGATGTCGGCGTAGTGCGGCGCGAAGGGCCAGTCGGCCAGGCCCTCGAAGCGCTGTTCCGGGGTTCTCAGGACCTTCATTCAGCGCCTCCCAGGGGCGTCGCGCCCGGTTGCAGTTGACACGCCCGGCTTGGCGGGAAACTAATGGCAATAGACGTGCCATTACCAAACGGACCGGTCAAGCGCCGGTGGGCGCGGAGGGGGGCGACCTATGTTGAAGCGTGTTTTCCTGGTCCTGCTGGGCCTGGTCGTGCTGGCCCTGTCGACCGCCTGGTTCCTGAGGGGTGAGATCGCCCTCCGGGTCATGGCCAGGACCATGGATCGCAACCTCGCCGCCACCCCTTCGGATGGCCTGCCGGACGGACTGCATGTCGCCCTCTGCGGCTCGGGCTCGCCCATGCCCGATCCCACCCGGGCGGGACCCTGCACCGCGGTCCTGGCGGGAAATCGGCTGTTCGTCTTCGACGCCGGTTCCGGCTCGGTGAGGAACCTGACCCTCATGGGCATGGCCCCGGCGCGGGTCGAACGGGTCTTTCTGACCCACTTCCATTCGGACCATATCGACGGCCTGGGCGAGCTGATGCTGCAGCACTGGGCGGGCGGCGCCGCGAAGACCCCCGTGCCGGTGCATGGCCCGACTGGGGTCGAGACGGTGGTCGGGGGACTGATGACCGCTTACGGCCCGGACCGGGGCTACCGGATCGCCCACCATGGAGAAGCCGTCGTCCCGCCCTCGGGCTTTGGCGGTGAGGCCCGGCCCTTTGCGATCGGGACCGGTCCGGCCCAGGTCACCCTGATCGATGAACCGGACCTGAAGATCAGGGCCTTCCCCGTGGATCATGCGCCCGTCTCGCCCGCTGTCGGTTACATCGTGGAGTACAAGGGCCGCAAGGCGGTGATCAGCGGCGACACCGACATCACGGCCAGCGTCGAGCAGGCGGCGCGGAATGCTGACCTGCTGGTCCACGAGGCCCTGTCCCTTCGCCTGGTCGGCCTCCAGAAGGCCGCAGCAGAGCGGGCCGGCCGGGCCAACCTGGTGAAGATCTTCGGCGACATCACGGACTATCACGCAGACCCGGAGGCCATCGCCGCCCTCGCAGAGCGCGCGAAGGTCCGCTACCTGCTGCTGACCCACATCGTCCCGCCCCTCCCCCTCCGGGCGCTGGAGGGGCCCTTCCTGGGCGATAGCCGAAAGATCTTTGAGGGTCCGGTGCGTGTCGGCCGGGACGGCGACATGATCACCCTCCCCGCGGGGTCCGCGGACATCCGCCACACCAACCGCCTGCGCTGACCAGGAGCCCCGCCATGACTGAGCCTGTCGCCCTCTCCGGCGCCCCCGGATCGCCCTACACCCGCAAGATGCTGGCGGTGCTGCGCTACCGTCGGATCCCCTACCGCTACCTGATCGTCTCGAACCCGGCCCTGGCGGACCTGCCGAGGGCGAAGGTGCCCCTGCTGCCGACCTTCTACCTGCCGGGTGCGGACGGCGCCCTGGAGGCGGTGACGGACTCCACGCCTCTCATCCGCCGGTTCGAGCGGGAGCACGGAGACCGCAGCCTGATCCCCGGGGACGCCGCCCTGGCCTTCCTCGACGCCCTGGTCGAGGACTATGCCGACGAGTGGCTGACCAAGGCCATGTTCCATTATCGCTGGGCCTATGCCGCCGACGTCGCCAAGGCCTCGGCCATCCTTCCCTGCTGGCGCGGACTGTCAGTCCCGGATGCAGACCTGGCCGAGCGCGGACGGGCCGTCGCCGAGCGGCAGATCGGCCGGCTCCGCTATGTCGGCTCCAACGCCGTGACCGGTCCGATCATCGAGGCGAGCTATCGTCGCTTCCTGGAAGCCTTCGAGGCCCATCTGAGGGTCATGCCTTACCTGATGGGGCGTCGGCCCGGCGCCAGCGACTTTGCGACCTACGGCCAGCTGACCCAGTTGGCGGAGTTCGATCCGACGCCCGCCGCCCTGACCCTTTCGGTCGCCCCGCGGGTCACCGCCTGGGTCGGCATGATGGAGGACCAGTCCGGCATGGAGCCCGCTGACGGGGACTGGATCGATCCGGCGAACCCGCCGCCGACCCTGAAGGCCCTCTTGTGCGAGGTTGGCCGGGTCTACACCCCGGTGATGCTGGCCAACGCCCGGGCGGTGGCGGCGGGCGCCGCTGAGGTCACCGCCGAGGTCGACGGGCAGGCCTGGAGCCAGCAGCCCTTCCCCTACCAGGCGAAGTGCCTGAAGGCCCTGAGGGAAGCGTATGCCGCCCTGGCCCAGGACGCCCGTGCGATCGTGGACCGCGCCCTTGACGGAACCGACTGCGAGGCCCTTCTGGCGGGATGACCCGCGAGACTCAGCAAACCGACGGTCGGCGACGACGTGGCGAGGACAGCCGCAAACGCATCATCGCGGCCATGCTGGACTTCATGCGCGAGGGCGAGGTGGCCCCAGGAGCCGAGCGCGTGGCCATTCGCGCAGAGGTGGGCCTGAGGACCGTGTTTCGTCACTTCCGCGACATGGACAGCCTCTATGCGGAGATGAGCCGCACCATCGAAGGCGAGCTCTCGGACCTGGCGTCGCAGCCCCTGGGGTCCGGCGACGAGGCCGGACGCCTAGCTGAGATCGTTTCGCGCCGGGCCGAAGCCTATGAGCGGATCTTCCCCTTCAAGCATGCCTCGATCGCGCATCGACACCGTTCGGATTTTCTGGCGCGCGGGCATGCCCGGATGGTCTCCAATCTCAGGCAGGCCCTGGCCAGGGACCTGCCGGACGCCTGCGCTGACCCCGGTCGGATGGAAGCCCTGGACCTGCTGCTGAGCTTCGAGGCCTGGTCCCGCCTTCGCCGCGAGCAGGGCTTGTCGCGGCGACAGGCCGAGGCCGTGATCGTGGAGGCGGCGGCGGCGCGCCTTCGGTTTTCGGGCCCCTGAGGCGGCTTTTCCGCCCGGTTAACGACTGATTCCTAGGTTTTGTGCGGGAAAATGGCTGGGAGAGCAGAGGAATGAAGTCCGTCACGATCCTTCCCGTCCTGGCGCTCGGCGCCCTCTTGTCCGGCTGCGGGGGCGCCGCCACGGACTGTGCGAGTGAATCTTCTCGCGATGTGATCACCTCCATCATCCGCGAACAGGTGGAGCAGGCCGCAGAAGCCGAGCTGGCCGGCGAAGATGGAACCCGCATGTCCGCCGCCTCGAAGATCCGCGCCACGGTCGCGGAACTGAAGGTTGCGATCGAGGATATCCGGACCACGAAGAAGGATCCCGACAGCACCAAGCGGTTCTGCGCCGGAACCGCCAGGGTCATCATGCCCCTGGCGATGATCGAGGACGCCGACCAGACACGGAAGCTCCTGGACCTGCCCGATGTGAACACCCTGCTGGCCCAGGCCGGGCTGAAGCGCTCGGCGGACTCCGTGACCTTCGACCTCGAGTACAGCGTCCAGCCCACGGACAAGCGGGACAAGATCTACGGCGAGGTCGAGGGCGCCGCGCCCGTGTTCACCACCCTGGGCCAGATCGTCGGCGCCCACCTGGCCCGTCGCGAGATCGAGGGCGCCAGCCAGGCCCAGGCGGCCCAGGTCGCCGCC
>NZ_JADBZL010000144.1:0-30119 GCF_020402505.1 Phenylobacterium sp.
GTAGAAGGCGGGGATGGCGACCAGAGACGCAGCGGTCATGACCAGCATCATGTCGGTGATCGGCCGGTCGCGGCCGGCGGCGGCGAAGGCGTCGATCATGAAACCGCCCACCGTGGTCGAGACCCCCAGGCCCACCACGTTCACCCCCATGATGAAGAGGGCCACCGCCGAGGCCCGCACCTTGGCCGGCGCCAGCTCCTGGATGGTGGAATAGGCGCCGCCGTACATGGCCGCCAGCTGGAAGATGCCCGAGCCTATGCCCAGCCAGAAGATCAGGCCGTCATGGTCTGTGAGGCGGTAGAGAAACTGCAGGGGCGTCATGACGATCAGGATGATCACGATCAGCATGGAGCGGCCCTGGCCGGTCTTCTTCAGCCACCAGTCGCCCAGGGCCCCGCCGATGATGTTCCCGGCCACGCCGACGGTGGCGTACATCAGGGCCACCTTCATGAAGAGCGGACCTGTCTCGAGGCCGAGCTCTTCCTTCCACCAGATGGTGTCGAACTGGGCGGCGCCGACGGCGAGGTGCACGCCGATGCCGCCGAGGATGGTGAGGACCAGGGCCGGTGAGCGCTTGAGGGCGGCCATGAGCTCCGGCAAGAGGCTGAGCATGCCCTTGACGGCCTTGACGGCCCCCTGCCCGCCGTGCGGCGACGGCGGCCGGGTCTCCCGGAAGGTCGCCAGCCAGACGGCGAGGAAGAGGCCGAGGAAGCCGATCAGCAGGAAACAGTTGCGCCATCCGATCAGCGGGCCGAGGACGGCGGCGACGAAAAAGGCCAGCCCCGAGCCCAGGGGCACCCCCGCATAGTAGAAGCCCGAGGCGAACCCGAGCTGGCGGGCGGGGAACCTGTCCGCGATCATCGACAGGGCCGTGGGCGTCAGGGTGGATTCGCCCACCCCGATCAGCACCCGGGGCACGGCGAGGGAGACAAAGCCCTTGGCGAGGCCCGAGGCGGCGGTGAGCAGGCTCCAGAGGCCCACCCCGAAGGCGGCGAAGCGGGGCCGGTGCACCGCATCCGCCACCAGACCCATGAAGGGGCTGAGGAGGCCATAGAGCAGGGTGAACATGATGCCGGTGAGAAGGCCGAACTGGCCGTTGGTCAGGCCCAGGTCCGCCTTGATCTCGTTGCCGAAGGTCGGCAGGAGCTGGCGGTCGAGGATGTTCAGGATGTTCAGCACCATCATGAACACCAGGAAGGCGTAGGCGCTTCCCGTCGCCTTCTCAACGCCGTTGCCGGCGCCGCCGGCGGTGTCTGCGCCAGGTCCCATTCGATCTCCTCCCCGGAGTCTGTTCTGTGGCCCACAGCTTGGACGGCGAAGGGCCGAAGTGTCCAGCACCCATCTCGCGCGTCTGGCGGGCCCCGCCCGCCCCTGCTATAGCCGCCCCGCCGGAAGGGTGGCCGAGTGGTTTAAGGCAGCGGTCTTGAAAACCGCCGTGGGTGAAAGCCCACCGTGGGTTCGAATCCCACCCCTTCCGCCACTCCCCTGTCGCGAACCTGCAAACTGGCGACCGCAGGTGCGCAAAGCCCCCAGTCGTCGCTCCATTCTCCCGGCGCCGTTCAAACCTCGGAAACTGGGGCAAGGGGCCAAAGCGGTCTCTGAACGCAATTTGTCTCTGATCACCCGAACCTTGCCCTCGGCAGTTCGGGTTCAAAAGGGTCCGCATCTACAGCGCTTTCGGCTGATAAATGGTCCGGAAGTTCGTGGGCGATACTCCACCCGATGCGCAGTTAGAGAAACAGAAGTGGAGTCCCTTTGGTGACTCCTTGGCGCGGGTCCGCTTGTTGGCCCGGACCCCAAACAGGAGACACGACCCTGAGCCGACGTTCGTCACAACCCCTTGAGGCTCGCTCAGAAGCTTCCTACGGCTGAGATGGCTTCCGGGCGGCGCCATTGAAGCGTCAGGGTATCTGCAGTATTGGTTAAGAGATCGCCCGTAGGCCGGGTGCCCACCACTCGCTGGGAGCGTAAGATGAGAAACTTCACGTCCAACCCGAAAGGAATTCCTACTCATCATCAGGACATGAAGCTCTATGTTTATGCGAACCCGGAGGACGCATGCGCGGCAAGACGCTGGCCGTAGCGCCCCTCCTTCCAGCACCTTCGGCGACGGTTCTACGGCCGACGCCTTTCGTTTCTCCGATCTCTTCCATCTGACGCGTCGGCCCGACAGCGAGACGCCGCTTGCCGTCGCGCGGATCAGACGGTTCCTCTCCTACTACCGGCCGCACATTCCGCTGCTCCTAGCGGACTTGGCTTGCGCCGTGATCGTGGCCATCACCGCCTTGGCCCTGCCGCTCTGCGCCCACCAGGTCACTCGACAGCTAGCTGCTCTAAACAACGTGCCGGCGGCCCTGGCCGGCATTTACGCCGTGGGCGGATTGATGCTGGCCCTACTGGCGGTCCAGGCGGTGAGCACCCTGTTCGTCGACTATCAGGGCCATGTCATGGGAGCGAAGATGGAGAGCGCCCTAAGGCGTGATGTGTTCGAACACTGCCAGAAGCTGTCATTCGGCTTTTACGACCGCATACGGGTCGGGCAGTTGATGAGCAGGATAACCAACGACCTTTTCTCGCTAGGGGAGCTCTACCATCACGGGCCCGAGGATCTCGCCATCTCCATCCTGAAGTTTGCCGGCGCGACCCTGATACTTGCGCAGCTGGATGGACCGCTCACCGTCCTGGTCGTGGTCGTAATCCCTTTCGCCGTCGCCTACTCGCTGCACTACAGCGGCCGAATGAATCGCGCCCTGAAGCTCAGCCGGGCGCAGATCGGGGCGATCAATGAGCGGGTGGAGGATTCCCTGGCGGGCATCCGGGTGGTGAAGTCGTTCGCCAACGAAGACTTGGAGAACCGTCGGTTCGAAGCGGAAAACGCGAGGTTCCTGGAGAGCCGGCGCGCCGGTTATTGGAGCGAGGCCTTTTTCTCAGTGGGCACCACCACCTTTCCTCAGTTGATCACAGTGGCGGTAATCGTTGTGGGTGCCTTGCGGGTCGCCCAGGCTAAGCTCGAGGTGGGCGACATGCTCACCTTCCTGCTCTGCGTGGCGGTCCTGGTGGACCCGGTGCAGCGGCTGGCGAACTTCGTGCGCCTTTGGCAGCAAGGTCGTACCGGGTTCGACCGTGTGATGGAGATCCTCGAGACCGTGCCGGACATCCAGGACCGGCCCGGCGCCGTCACAATTGCGCGCGCGCGGGGGTCTATCAGCTTCCGCAATGTCGGCTTCCGCTACGACGAAGACGGGCCGCACGTGCTGCGGGACCTCAACCTAGATATCCGGGTCGGCGAATTCGTGGCCCTGGTCGGGCCCTCAGGGGTGGGAAAGAGCACCCTGTGCGCCCTCATCCCGCGCTTCTACGAGGCGCGCACAGGCGCGATTCTGGTGGACGGAACGGACGTGCGGGACATCCGGTTGGACTCGCTGCGACGAAACATCGGAGTGGTACAGCAGGACGTCTATCTGTTCGCCGGCACGGTGGCGGAGAACATCCTCTATGGCCGACCCGAGGCGACTGCGGCTGAGGTCGCATCGGCCGCAAAGGCGGCCTTTGCCGACGAGTTCATTCGGGCCCTGCCGAACGGCTACGACACCGACATCGGCCAGCGCGGGGTAAAGCTCTCCGGCGGCCAGAAGCAGAGGCTGACCATCGCCCGGGCCTTCCTGAAGGATCCGCCGATCCTGATCTTCGACGAGGCGACCTCCGCCCTCGACAACGAGAGCGAACGCGCTGTGCAATCGGCCCTCGCGGAGCTGGCGCGGCGACGCACCACGCTGGTGATTGCGCACCGCCTCTCGACCGTGCGCAACGCTGACCGCATTCTGGTGCTCACAGAGCAGGGGGTCGTCGAGCAGGGCGACCACGATTCTTTGATCGCAGCTAACGGCGCTTACGCCGGGCTCTACCGGATGCAGGCGAGCCTGTAGGCCAACAGCATGAAGAAAGGGAGTTCGCCATCAGGCTCTCTTCACCACCACTCCCCTGTCGCGAACCTGCAATCGGGCGACCGCAGGCGCGCAAAGCCCCCGGTCGTCGCGCCATTTTCCAGGCGCCTTCCAAACCTCGGAGACAGGGGCAAGGGGCCAAGGCGGTCTCTGAACGCAATTTGTGTCTGATCACCCGAACCTTGCCCTCGGCAGTTCAGGTTCAAAAGGGTCCGCATCTACAGCGTTTTCGGCTGATAAGTGGTCCGGAAGTTCGTGGGCGATATTCCACCCGATGCGCAGTTAGAGAAACAGAAGTGGAGTCCCTTTGGTGACTCCTTGGCGCGGGTCCGCTTGTTGGCCCGGACCCCAAACGGGAGACACGACCCGTTGCGGGCGATCAAGATGTCACCGCCGAATGGCTGCTTCCACCAGGATCTGACGTCTGCTCCCTCAATGCCACCGGTCCTCAAGGCGCCAGGTACAGGTGCGCGCGACGGTGCGATGGCGGACCCTTAGCCTTTAGCCTGGGATCGCAATGCGATACTGGACGAACCCGGATCGCGTGGCGACGCCATCATAGAGACGCATGGCGCGCGTGTTCGTCTCATGCGTGAGCCAATGGATGTAATCCGCCCCATACTCGGCTGCGGCATCGACTACATGCGCGATCAGCGCGCGACCGGCGCCAGTGCCGCGACTGCCCTCATCGACATACAGATCCTGAAGGTAGCAGCTGTCTGCTGAACTCCAGCACGTCGCATGGCGAATATGGTGGACCAAACCGATGGCCTCGCCATTGTCATTACGGGCGATTGCACCATGGATGGGTTCTGCGGGATCGAGTAGGCGCGACCATGTCGAGGCGTGGATCGCTTCCGTCAACTCCACCGCATAGAAGCGTTGATACGCGCCCCAGAGTCGACGCCAATCTTGCTCATCCGCTTGGATCAAAGGGGTGATGTTTACAGGATAAGCAACTGTCATCGCGACGCATTCTCCTGGAATCAGCCGACGAAAACACCAGCCGCGAGCAGCAACGCAAGCGCGACTTCGAGGCCAGCAAACACGGCTGGCAACCGCCCGATGCGTCGGTCGAGCACCGCCGACACCAGCCGACCCAGCGCCATGCCAAGCGATACAACGGCCAGCGAAAGCAGGATTCCCGTGGCATTCGGCGCGCCGGACAAGCTACAGGCGACGAGTCCGGCCACGGCAAGCGGAAACCCGCCATAGACGGCACGCACCTCGTTGCGCGCGTCGACCCCCTCAGCAGCCACTCCGAAGCCGGCAAGCAGATTTGCCGGTCGTGCAAGAGCTGTCAGACCAAGGGCCAGATAGAACAGCCCCGCCAGCGCCGGGGCAATGGTTGCGAGCCAAACTGACATCTACCCCCCCCGCACTGGCGCAAACGCAAGCCAGGCCGCGATCACTAGGAACGGCAAACCCGCAAGATCGGCAATGGCTATCTGACGCAGCGCCGCTGGTTGCCCGGCGGCCGCATAAAGCCACAGAAAGGAGATCATGCTGATCGCAACCACGACACTTGCCAATGGTCGCACCTCGGAACGAAGCGCCGCCCAGACGCAGATGAGCAGCACACACAGGAACAGCGCGGCCCGGTGATGCAGCAACAGGAAAGACGCGCTTCCCGATGGGACGCCGTAAAGCTTACTGATCATCGAAGGACGAAACAGCGCAAGCGCAGGCAACAAATGGATGAGGCCAAGCGCGCCCCAGCAGATTGCAGCGATCACCGGGATAGCCCTCTTCCGGGTTTGGGGTCATAGTCTGTCAATCGCCAGGCCAGTGTTACGGCCAAGAACGCCGGTGCAATCACCGCGATGAAATCAAAGGCGGCAATCGCATCGAGCGGAAAGCCTCGGTGCGACCAGATCTGGATATGAAACAGGGCGTGAAGGAAGGGCCAACCGGCGCCGGCGAAGGCGAGGCTGCGATTTCGGCGCCGGGCTCCAAAGGTGGCCGCAACGCCAGATGCGACGAATGCGAGGCCGACATCCCGGATGAAATGGACGCTGTAGGGCCCCATCATGGCAAGGCCTGGTGTCCGTTCGTAGAACCCGTGCGGGTCCGCGAAGATCCAAATCCCAGTCGCCAACCAAAGCAGTCCGACAATTATGAGCAAACCGCGGGTCACAACGCGAGCACTGCGGCCATTGCGCGAGCGATGATGATGATCAGCGCCACCCAAGACAATGTGAACAGCATGAATCGAAGAGCGACGCGGTTGATCGTCGCCTGCACGAGCGAATGTGCAACGCGGAGCCCGACAAAGCTCCAACTGCAGGCCACATGGACAGGGTCTGCGACGCCGAGGACAACGATGCCGAGTGCGACGGCATAAAAGACGGTCGGCGCTTCGGTAAGGTTGTTGTAGTTGTCAGCGACACGCTCAGCCGAGGCCGGCAATTTGCCCCGGAGATTTGCTGTATGAGCCGCCGCTTGCGGATCGAGGCCAGCCCGCCGCATGGCAGGCAGGCGGGTTGCATACACCCATAGCATCATCGTCGCCGTCAGCGCGGCCAGGACAAACACGGATAGCAGAATGCTCGCAGCTTCAGCGGTCACGTTGGCCGGGTTCATTTCGGCGCCTGCATGGCATCGGCGGTCAGGCTGTTGGTCCGGATCGTGTCGACGTCCAGGAAGGTCACCTTTTCGCTGACAAGCCCATCACGAAAGCGGATGACGTCGATCGCCGGCACGACATAGGGCTCTGCAGTCGGGACATAGCGGACACGGCCCAGCACGAATGGTGCGGGCGGGTTCATGGCGATCCTGTACTCGATAACAACAAAGTCCGGGCCGAACTCGACCTTGGTCACGGTCGACGCATAACCTGGATTGTCGCGAAGGATACGAGCGAAGCGCTCGCGTACGGCTTGCCGCCCGGTCTGGGGCATCTCGCCGGCAATTCGCAGGTCAAACACTGTGTCGGGCGTGTGAAGGGCAGCGATGCGGTCCGGCGCACGACTGCCCCATGCGGCGGCATAGTTGGCCACAAGTTGCTGCATTGTAGCTGACGCTCGCTCAGTCTGGGCTGCGGCGGGCTGGGAGATAACGGCCGCTAAGGCCAGAGCCGCCACCAACACAATTTTTCGTCCAAACGCCATGCCGCCCTCCAAGAGTTGGCTAAACCTGTTGTATTCCCTGTGACATGTCAATAGTATGTTAGGAGCGAATTCGGCTTGGAGGAAGGCAATATGGCCGCAACGGTCCCGACGAAGCCCGGCGGCGCGCCGGATTCGACCCGCCAAAGCGACGCAGCCTTTGCCCTGTTGAAGTCCGAAATCATCGCCTGCCGATTGGCGCCGAGCAGCAGCTTTTCAGAGGCGGCCTTGTCGCTGCGCTTCGGATTGGCCAAGGCGGCCACACGGTCTGCATTGACGCGGCTTGGCGAACTGCGGCTTGTGATGCCGGTTGCCCGGCATGGCTATACGGTCGCGCCCGTTACCGTACAGTCGATCCGCGAGCTGTTCGAAGTCCGTCTGATTGCCGAACCGAAGGCTGCCGCCTTGGCGGCGGGAAGGATCGACGTCATAGCGCTACGCCGGCTCAACAAGGCGCCACAAGAAGCACGGACTGCCGATGAAAGGCTCGCCTTTGTGGCCGCGAATCGCGCCTTCCACCGCGCCATCGCCAGAGCAACGGGCAATACCCGACTGTATGACATTCTCGACACATTGGCGGACGAAGGCGAGCGCCTAGTACATCTTGGCTTGTTTGGACCCGGCTCGGGCGAACAGGACCGCGCCGCGGCGGATGATGGCCACGAAGCGCTCATCGCAGCGCTGGAGGCGTCCGATCCGATCGCGGCCGAACGAGCAGCGGCTGCCCATGTCGAGCACGCTCGCGAACTCGCCCTGGCCCGTGTTTTGTCGGGCACCGCCAGTATTCCACTCAACTGAAACCGGGCGAGCCTCTGGTCGGCGCCCCGATGCTGCCCACGGCAGGTCGGAAACGGCCGTCAGGTCCTTGACCGACACCGCCTGCGGGCGCCCCTGCAGCCACAGCTTCTAGAGAACAGCCGGGGCCAAACAGGCCAGCTTGCTCATCCGGCCGATGTCGCGGTCGGAGACATCTTCATGATGGGCCAAGTCGAGATGGGTGATCGCCTGCCCGGATTCCAGCTTTCGCTGCCAGCTCCTGAAGCGGCTTCACCATCTCCCAGCCCGCAAAGTGCGGAGCCGGTTTGGGAAAACCTAGTCACATCGGGTGGTTTTCCGGCTTCGCTCAAGGCGCTGAAAAATCTGTGACAAGAATTAACCTTCAGGCTCTCTTCCACCAACACGCCCCTGTCGCGAACCTGCAAACTGGCGACCGCAGGTGCGCAAAGCCCCCGGTCGTCGCGCCATTTTCCAGGCGCCTTCCAAACCTCGGAGACAGGGGCAAGGGGCCAAGGCGGTCTCTGAACGCAATTTGTCTCTGATCACCCGAACCTTGCCCTCGGCAGTTCGGGTTCAAAAGGGTCCGCATCTACAGCGTTTTCGGCTGCTGAATGGCGCCGCAATATGGGTCCTGACGCCGCTGATGGCGCCGGTGATGGCGGCGATCAGCGACAGCGAGCCTGCGCCAAGCCATCCCGATCCCGCAGGAGATCAGGCCCGCACTGGACGCCGCCCGAGGTGAGGCCTTCGCGACTAGCCGTTTGCGACCGCAGCCTCGAGCGCTTCTATACGCCGACCATCGGCCGGATGGGTCGAGAGAACTTCAGGGGGCCGACCCTGGCTGCGCGCCGCCCGCGCCATTCGCTCCCAGAAGGTCACCGCCGCTGCGGGGTCCATGCCGGCCTTACGCATCAGGTCGACACCGATGCGGTCGGCCTCGAGCTCCTGACGTCGGGCGTAGGGCAGGATCACGCCGAACTGGGCGCCGAGGCCCAAAGCCGCGCCCACCTCGTCGGCGAACCGGGCGTTTTCGCCGCTCAACATCACCAGCTGGGCCAGGGTGACCCCGGCCTGCGCCGCTAACTGATGGCTGACCCGCTCGGCCGGATGGCGCGCCAGGATATGCCCGATCTCATGGCCCAGAACGGAGGCAACCTCATCATCGCTGCGCGCCAGGTCCAGCAGCCCCCTGAAGAAGCCCACCCGTCCATTGGGCAGCACGAAGGCGTTGAGCTCCGGCGACTCCAGCACCGTGAAGGACCATTTCAGGTCGGGCCGGTTTGCGGCCAGCGTCAGAGGCCGACCGATCCGGGCCAACCGCGCCTGAACGTCGGGGTCGCGGACGGGCGGCGCCTGCGCGACGATCTTGGCCCAGGGCGCATCGGCCATCTCTGCAAGCTGGCTGTCAGACACCAACACCAGCTGTCGCCGGCCCGTCGCGGCGTTCTCGTTGCACCCCGTCAGGCTGACCGCCGCCAAGCCCGCCAGAAGACCGCGTCGGGACAGCCGCGCATCACAGAAGCCGCACATCGGCCAACCTCAGCAGATGAACTTCGACAGGTCCGCGTGCGCGCCAGATCGCTGATGCGCTCAGGGTCTCGGCGTTCTTCATGTCCGCCCAGGAGCTGTCAAGGCGATAGGCCTCCCCGCGTGTGGAAGGTGACAGGGTCGGCATTGTCAGGCAAACAACAAGATGTCTCCAGGGGGGTGCTGGCAACTGGGGACGGCCCCTGCCCTGCAAGCGTGAAGATGGGTCGACGTCGAGATCTGTCCAACCGCGCATTTGTCATGTCTGGAAACCATGTTCCGTCCCCTCTCCCGCCCTTTCCAGTTCGCGTGCGTGACGGATGAACTCACTGTCGCAGGAAAGCCGGTTGGCGATCTTGCCGCCCGGGTCGATGACCCGCCAGAAGGGCGTGACCGACCCGACGGGCAGTCCCCGGGCCAGGTCCTGAAGCGCCGCCTCGGCGACGACCTTCAGGTAGATCGCCGTGGTGACCGGGCAGGTCGCTGTCGCCCCGTTCTTCCGGGCCAGTTCATGGCGCATCCGCTCGATGGACCGGGTCTCCCCGGCAGGCACGCGGGAGATGTCGTTGGCGATCACGCCGGGTGAGGCGATGTACAGGACCGCACCGGCCCGGATGCCCGCAAAGTCGGTATGCAGGACAACGGTCCTGGGGGGCTTGGCTGTATCGAACCGCTTGCGCCAGTCGGTGGGCTTGCGGGGCATGGTCTAGCTCGCCCCCCGCTGTCGTCTGGCGACCTCTGCGGCCAGGTCATCGAGACCTTGAATGACGTCTTGGTGCGTTTCGCGCATGTCCCGGAGGGGCGCGGTTGACGCCCAAATCGGGGGCGTCCTCATCGCTTCTGCACCGCCAGACCAGGGCACCGGAAAGACTCGGGAGCGGAAGCTTCGGTAGCGGACAGCGCCAGACCGGTCGGCCGGCGCCCCCGAGGTCAGGTGGGCGCGGCCATCACGGCCGACCTGAAGGGCCGAGGTCGACGCCGGTCAGGGCTTCGGCGGCAGCGCCGGGGTCCGTCTCGCTGACATCGAGGAGATCGAGCTGGCGGCGGATCTCGGCATGGCGCGAGGCCGTCAGCTTGTAGCCGATGAAGCAGGCGCCGGCGGCCATCACAAAGATGATCGGGCCGACAACGTAGGCCAGCTCCAGGCCCCGGATGGCTTCCGGCGTGTTGGTGACCCCGGCGCCCACCTTGTATCCGACCATGGCCAGGACGTTGAAGGTGAGAAAGATCGCCCCCGCCGTGGCCAGCTTCGATGTGGCCGTGAGGCCGGCATAGATCAGGCCCATCCATTCCCGCCCGCTGTCGAGCCGGAGCTCGTCGGCGATGTCGGCCGCGATGGCCCGCATCATGACCGTGAAGCCCGCCGCCATGGCGCCGACCAGGAACATCAGCACGGAAAAGATCGGGAAGTCGCCCTTGGGCAGGAAGGGCAGACACATCAGGCCGACGGAATAGACGGTGGTCGTCACCAGGAAGGCGATGTGCTTGCTGATCCTGTTGGCGAGCCAGGCGGCGAAGGGTGCGCCGGCGAACCCGGCCACGACATAGATCAGCAGCAGCAGATTGGCGGCCGCCGTGTCGAAGCCCCGGCTATCCTTGAAGTAGAACAGATAGAGCGCGGCCATCCAGCCCGGGCCGAGGGTGACCAAGAGGTCAGCGGCCAGCAGGCGGATCACGTTTCCACGGGTGAGGAGCTGTGCGTAGTCCTTGAGCGTGAACTTGGCGGGCCGATCCTGGATGATGCGTTCGGGCGTGGAAAAGACCACCAGCAGGCATGTGATCGCCGTGCTGGCGATGACGAACCAGATCATCGCCTGCACGCCCTCGGCGTCGGTAAATCCCTGCTGGCTCATGACGATCGGGATCAGCAGCACGGCCACGGCGCCGATGACCCCCAGACCTGTGATGGCCCCGAAGATCCGGGAGCGCTCCGTATAGGTGGGGGCAAGTCGTCCGGCCCAGGCGAGGTGCGAGAGCAGGACGCCCGAATAGCCGAGGTACATGACCAGAAGCCAGAAGCCCAGGTAAAGGGGGCCGTCCTCGGCGCCGGTCATCAAGAGCATGAAGAAGCCCAGCATCAGAACGGGCGCGCCGAGCGCCAGCCAGATACGATAGCGGCCGAAGCGGGTCTTGGTCCGATCCATCGCCAGGCCCATGGCCGTGTCGATGGGAATATCAATGAATCTGACCAGGGCGAACACGGTGCCGACGAGGGCCAGGGACAGGCCGAGTTCGGCGGCGAAATAGCGCGGCAGGTGAACTGTGGCGGCGATGCCGAGCGCACCTATGGGAACGGCCGCACTGGCGAAGACCAGGGCCCGCGGCAAGGAAATCTGACCGCCCGAAGGGCCGGACTGGGATTGCGACACCTGAACTCTACTCCCCTGACAATCACGTCGTCTGACCCGACGCTGCAGGAAGGGAGTTAGGCGCGAGCCGGGCCGCCTCCGCAAGGGGATTTCTGTGGCGGAAGGACCTGATCAGCGCACCCGGCCGCCCTGCATTCCGGCGCCTGCGGGCGCCCTTTGCCGGGGTCAGCCCAGGACGCTCCTCGCCAGGAGGGCGTTCACCGCCGTGATCGCCGCTATGCCCGCGGCGTTCAGAAGGAACCCCTTCCACAACATGGTCCGCAGCGAGGGCAGCCCCGTGGCGAAAGCAATGGCGTTGGCGGCCGTGGCGATCGGGAGCATGAACCCCAGGCTTGCGGTCAGGGTTACGGGAAAGACCAGCAAAAGCGGGTTGATCTCAAGAGCGACGGCGAGAGCGGCGACAATGGGCAGCATGGCCGTCAGCGTCGCGACATTCGACATCATTTCTGTCGCGATCAGGGTAATCAGCAGGAGAACGACGAGGATCAGCAGCGGATGATATCCCTGCAGCCCCTGCATCGCCAGGCCCAGCCACTGCGACAGGCCGGTGCTGTCCATGGCCGCCGCGATCGACAGGCCGCCGCCGAAGAGAACGACAATGCCCCAGGGAATGCGTTCTGCGCTCGACCAGTCCAGCAGGCGGGGTCGTTCCGGGTCTCCGGACGGCAGAAGAAACAGCAGGAGCGCGCCGGCGATCGCCACGCCCATGTCGCTTAGTCTTTCCAGCCCGGGAATCTTCACCAGAACCAGTTCCCGCAGCAGCCAGGCGGACGCGACCGCGACGAACACCATCAGAACCCGCTTTTCCGCGGGGCTGGCGGGGCCCAGCGCTTCGCGGGCCCGCCGCAGCACGTCACGCCCCCTCGCCACGTCCTCTGCGGTTGCGCTCACCAGGCCACGGGTGACGATGAACCACAGGAGGGGCAGGAGGATGGCGACTACCGGGATCCCGAGCATCATCCACTGGACAAAGGAGAGCGCCACGCCGCGATCATCCAGGAACGCCATGGCGATGACATTGGTGGGAGACCCGACGGGCGTGCCCATGCCGCCAATGGACGCCGCATAGGCCACGCCCAGGACGAGCGCGACGCCTAGCCGGGGATCTCGGTGGCCATGGTCGGCCATGGCGCGAGCGACGGCGACGGCGATCGGCGTCAGCATCAGGGCTGTGGCCGTATTGGAAATCCACAGGGACAAGAGCCCCGCCGCCAGGATGAAGCCCGCAACCAGAGCGGTCGGGCGGGCGCCCACCGCACCGGCCACAGTCAGGGCGATCCTGGCGTGCAGGCCCCAGCGTTCGATGGCCGCAGCCAGCATGAAGCCGCCGATGAACAGGTAGAGCACCGGGTCGGCATAGGGCTTGGCCGCTTCGGCGGCGTTCGTTGCGCCGGTCAGTGGCAGGGCGATGAGCGGGATCAGCGCCGTGGCGGCGATCGGGACCGCCTCGGTCACCCACCAGACCAGCATCAGGGCCATGATCGAGACGACCCACCAGGCCTGGACAGACAACCCCTCGGGTGCGCCCGCGAGCTGGAGTCCGATCGCGATCGCCGGGCCGAGGACGAGCCCCAGCCTGCGCCCGGTCGCACCCAACCCCCCGCCCTCCCCGGTTCCTCCGGCGGCGTCTGCTTGACTGGCTGGGCTGCTGGACATGCTCGACCTTCTCCCCACCTCCCCAGTTAGCAGATCGTGGGAGGCTGTCAGCCGGATGTTGGGGCGCAATCTGCGAGACGTTGCGACTGCCGGCCCGTTCGACCCCTGGGTTGGCGTCGCCAGTGGTCGTTCTGGCGACCTGGCCCCCGAAGCACTGAGTTGACGGAAGTTGCAATCCGTCGGCCTGGTCTGGGCTTCCCCAGGAGATTTGCACCTTCTTCTGAGGTCGACCAAGCATCCGAGCGCCCTGGTCTTCGCCGGCGATTGACTTGCATAATGCAAGCTAATAGCCTTCCAACATGCCCGTTGGGACCTCGCTTCGTTCAGCCTGCCCGATCAACGCCCTCGTTGAGTCTGTTGGCGACCCCTGGAGCCTCCTGATCCTTCGGGATGTCGTCCTGCGACGGCGCTTCCGATACTCGGAGTTTCAGAGGTCTGACGAAGGCATAGCAACCAACATCCTGGCGGAACGGCTGAAGCGGCTGGTGCGCGATGGCTTCCTGGAAAAGCGTGCGGATCCCGGGGACCGGAGGTCCAGCCTCTTCCTGCCGACGGATCGGACCCTTGACCTGATCCCCCTGTTGTTCGCCGCCATGGCGTGGAGCGCGCGGCATGAACCCACGGCGGAGATCCCCGCAGGGATCCTGGAGGCCTATCGGGCCGACCCTCTCGGAACCACAGCCATGCTCGTCTCCGACATCCGCCAAATTCAGGAAGGTCTGACCGTATGAGCCTCGCTGTTTATGGTCTTGCGGCTGTAATCGTCACGGTCTGCACCCTCTTTTTTCGTCGACGCAGCCGTATTCTGGCCGTCATCATCCCGGTCTGGTTCGTCCTCGCGGTCGTGATCGATCAAACGGGCGTCTTTCCTGTCGCGGGAACCTGGGTGGCCGGCGATCTTCTCCGGTTCGTGATCTTCGGCGCCCTGATGTCCCTCCCGATCATCGGGTACGCAGTGCTGCCGGTGCTGGCCCCGGAGGCAAGGACGGCGCTTTCCGCCGCGCCCCTGTGGGGTCTCGCCGGTCTTCAGATCTACCGCATCGGCGGCGTCGCGTTCTTTTTCGCACTGCAGGACGGACGCATGCCCCCGGTCCTGGCGCTCTCGGCCGGGATCCTGGATGTCGTCGTCGCGGTCTCCGCACTGGGTGTGGCCTACCTCCTCCGGCGCGGGATTGGCCGAAGGCCGGCCATCGCCTGGAACCTGATCGGCCTGACCGACTTCATGATTGCAATCCTGCTGGTCGCAGGCTCCATCCTGGGCCTCCTGACGCTTACCCCGGCCCCGTCCGCCATTGGGCAATCACCGTTCGTCCTGATCTCCCTGTTCCAGCTTCCGCTCGCTGTGATTGTTCACATCGAAATGCTGCGCCGGCTGCTGGGCGTGCGCACGGCCGCAAATGTTCAGGGAGCTTGAGCGCAGGTCGGCTGCAGTGCGGGCGAAGCGCGGCTTGTGGCCGGTCCAATTCCAAACAACACTCGCCGGGTCCGGGGTCACCCGCAACCCTGGCGCCGCCGGCCCATCCCGTTGAAGGACCCGATCATGAACAAGCCCGTCTGCCTCATCCTTGGCGCTGGCGCCGGCATCGGCGGCAACGTCGCCAAGCGCTTCGCCCGGGAAGGCTACCACGCCTGCCTGGCGCGCCGCAGCGACAAGGCCGGGCTGGACAGGCTGGTGGCGGAGATCGAAGCGGAGGGCGGTTCCGCCACCGGGTACATGATCAATGCGGTGGACGAGGGCAGCATCGAGCAACTGGTGACCGACATCGAAACCCAGGTCGGCCCGATCACGGTGGCGGTGTTCAATCTGGGCGCCCAGATCGGCGACCGGGGCCTGGCGAGCACCTCGCTCAAGGCCTTCGAGATGGGCTGGCGAATGGCCACACTCGGCCTCTTCCGCCTGGCGAAGGTGCTGTTCCCCTACATGGAAGAGCGCGGTTCGGGGGTGCTGCTGGTGACCTCGGCCACCTCGGCGATGCGCGGCAACGCCGGCCAGCATTCCCATGCTGCGGCCATCGGCGGACGGCGCATGCTGTGCCAGTCGCTCAATGCGCAATACGCGAGCAAGGGCATCCACGTGGCCCACATCGTTGTCGACGGCGCCGTGGATGCGCCGGACACGCTGGGCAAGCTGCTTGGCCCCGAGCGCTTCCAGGCGCTGAGGGAGACCAAGGGTCTGGAGCACGATGGACTGATCCTGCCCGCCGAAGTGGCCAACACCTACTTCCATCTGGCGCACCAGCATCGTTCAGCCTGGACCTTCGAACTGGACCTGCGGGCCTTTTCGGACCTGGCCTGGTGGAACCACGCCGGCAGCCCCGACCTGAAGTAGGGGGTCCGACCGCAGGCCGACGTTGATCGACGCCCAATGCACGCCAACAGGAGAGTGACGTGAGCAAGACCCTTGAACTGATCTTTGATTTCGTCAGCCCGAACGCCTACCTCGTCTGGGGGCCCCTGCGCGAACTCGCCGAGCGGCAGGGGGCAAGCCTCAAGATCACGCCAGTCTTCCTGGGCGGGATGCATAAGCTGACGGGAAACGCCCCGCCCTTCATCCGGGACGCCGAGGTCAAGGGCAAGAACGCCTATGCCTCGCTGGAGATGCAGCGCTTCATCAAGAAGCACGGCCTCACGCGGTTCCGGATGAACCCGAAGTTCCCCTTCAACCCCGTAAACCTGCTCCGGATGCTGGTGTCTCTGGAGGGCGAAGACCGGATCCGGTTCATCGAGGCGCTGAATCCCGCCATCTGGGAACAGGAACTGGATGTTGCCGACGCCGGAGCGGTCGCAGCCGTGTTGGCTAAGGCGGGCTTTGACGCCGAGGCCCTGGCCGCCCGGGCCCAGGATCCAGCGGTCAAGCAGGCCCTGATCGACAATACGGAACGGGCGGTCGAGCGCGGGACCTTCGGCATTCCCACCTTCTTCGTCGGCGACGAGATGTTCTTCGGCAAGGAACGTCTCGGACAGATCGAGGAAATGCTGGCGGACAGCAGCCCGGATTGAGACGCTCTCTGATCTGTACGAAGGCCTGGGCCAGTCTCCCAGCCCGTGTTCGCGCCAGCTGCATCAGTCGCGCAACGCTCCTGACCGAGGATTTTGGACCAGAAACCGCCTTCGGGCGCCAGTTCCGGTTAGAGCCGTTGGAAACAACGTCAAATGGCGCTTGGGCTCGTCCGATTCCCTGTCATGATGCGCCCGCCGCATGCCTGACATCCCGGAGACCCGGGACTGCGGCCCCCGTTCGCGGCCAGCGCGCCGCGGGGCCGGGTGTAGACCCCTTGAATGGAGCCTGCATTGTCGACCAATCTCACCCAAGCAAAGCCCGCCAGCCCAGCGCCCGGTACGCCCGGACAGCCTCTCACTCCAGGCCAGGTGCGCTACGCCCTCTGGCTCCTGCTCATCATCTACACGCTGAACTTCCTTGATCGCCAGATCGTCAACATTCTGGCCGGCCCCATCAAGGCGGAGTTCAATCTCTCCAATACGCAGATGGGCCTTCTGACGGGCCTCGCCTTCGCCTTTGTCTATACGGTCCTCGGCATCCCGATTGCGCGCTACGCGGACCGTTTTTCCTCCAATCGCGTCGGCATCATCGCCGGAGCTCTCGTCCTGTGGTCGCTGTTCACCGCCCTGTGCGGCCTGGCTCAGAATTATGTCCAGCTTCTCCTTGCGCGGATCGGCGTCGGTATCGGCGAGGCGGGCTGTACGCCGCCCGCCCACTCTCTGATCTCTGATACGGCCCCGCCCGAGAAGCGCGCCTCCGCCCTGGCCTTCTACTCCATGGGCGTGCCCATCGGCACCTTCTTCGCCTTCGCCTTCGGCGGCTGGATCGCCCAGGCCCTCGACTGGCGCTGGGCCTTCCTGCTGGTCGGCCTGCCCGGAATACTGCTGGCGGTCGTGGCCTGGTTCACAATCAAGGAGCCTCGCAGGCTGGGCCTCGTGGCGCCGCCGAAGGCCGATGCGCCGGCCATGAGCTTCGGCGAGGCCCTGAAGGCGCTCGCGTCCATCCGTTCCTATTGGTACGCCAGCTTTGGGGCCGCCGTGCTCGCCTTTATTGGATACGGCCAGATCGCTTTCCTCGGGATTTTCTATGGCGAGGTCCACACCACGCCGCTCGCCCAGATCGGCCTCGCCCTCGCCGTCGTGATCGGCATCGGGGGCGCGATCGGGACCTATGCCGGGGGGCAGATCGCCGATGCCGCGGCCAAGAAGGACACCCGGGCCTACTTCAGCGTGCCCGCCATCGCCATGATCGCATCGACCCCACTGTTCTTCGCCGCGATGATGCTGCCGAGCGGCCCGCCGGGACTTTCGGGCGGCCTCGCCGACCCGACGCTTTGGTCGCTGGCCCTTCTGATCGTGCCGATCTTCCTCAACTCTCTTTGGTATGGGCCGGTCTACGCCTCGATCCAAGGTGTAGTCGGACCGGAACTTCGCGCCTCGGCGGTCGCCATCATGCTCTTCATTGTCAACATGATCGGCCTCGGCTTCGGCCCCACCCTGCTCGGCATGCTCGCCGATGGGCTCAGCAATTGGCGACTCGCAGACCTCATCGCCGTCGGCAAGGACTTCAACTCGGCCTGCCTTCCGCTCTTCGCTGACAATCGCCTGATCGCCGCAGGCCAGGTTGGGCAGGGTCTCGCCGCCGCCAATCCGGACCTCGCCGCCGCCTGCAGCATCGCCCGCGACGACGGACTGCGCTGGGGCCTGATCGTGAGCGGGCTCATCGGCCTTGTCGCCGTCGCCCTCTTTTGGCTCGGTCGGGGTTCCATCCGAGAAGACCTCGCTCGGGCGAACGCCGCGGCCTGAGGGGTGGGGGCCGGCGTCATGAATCCGTCTGCGTTCTCTGGTAGATTAACGTCATGAAGCTCACAGCCCCCACTTCCGCCCTTCCCTCCCGGCGCGCCCTGGTCCTTACGGCCACCGCCCTTGCCTTCTCCGGCCTGGGGGCCCGCGCCGCTCAGGCGGCCGACGGTGCTGACATCATCGACCAGGTCCGGGGATACGGGCCTCTGAAGCGCGATCCTCTAGGCGTGCTGGACCTGCCCGAGGGCTTCTCCTACCGGGTGCTGTCGTCGGCGGGCGAGACCATGGACGATGGGTTCATCACGCCCGACCACTTCGATGGAATGGGGTGCCTGCCCCTGCCCGACGGTCGGCTGGCCCTCATGCGCAACCATGAGCTGGATCCTGACGAGACCCGGCTTGGCCCATCGGGAGGCCGGCCAGAGCTGGAGACCCGGCTCGCGGACCTGCCCGCCTTCGACCGCCGGCCTGACGGGCGCGTCCTGCCAGGCGGGGTGACCGCCCTGGTGGTCGATCCGGCCACTGGCCAGCGAGAAGGCCAGTTCTTGGCCCTGGCCGGGACCGCAGTGAACTGCGCCGGCGGCGCCACCCCCTGGGGCAGCTGGCTGACCTGCGAGGAGACAATGGTCTCTGCCCCGAAAACCGGCGCGAGCCACGGCTGGATCTTCGAGGTCCCGGCGAGCGCAACCGGGCCGGTCGCGCCGGTCCCTCTGGTCGCCATGGGCCGCTTCCGGCACGAGGCGGCGGCGGTCGATCCGGGGTCGGGGACGGTCTACCTGACAGAGGACCGGGATGACGGTCTTCTCTATCGCTTCCTGCCAAGATCGCCCGGCCGGCTTGTCGAAGGCGGGAGGCTGCAAGCCCTCGCCTTCGAGGCCGGTGGGACGGACAGCCGCAACTGGCGCCGGGCCGACATGGCCGTCGGCGAGATCCGGACAGTGCGATGGATCGACCTCGACGAGGTCGAGAGCCCCAAGGACGACCTGCGCCAGCGGGGCCACGCGGCGGGGGGTGTCCTGTTCGCCCGGGGCGAGGGTGTCCACCTGGCAACGAGGCCGGATGGCGGCTGCGACGTGTTTTTCACCTGCACCTCCGGAGGCGAACGGCGGCTAGGACAGATCTTCCGGCTGACCTCGCAGCCCGGGGCGGGCGCGGATCGGCTGGACCTCTTCGTGGAGTCCCGGGACACCCGCGTCCTGGACTACGCAGATAACATCACCGTCGCCCCATGGGGCGGCCTCGTGGTCTGCGAGGACCGCATCAGTCTGAGCCCGAACCATCTCAAGGTGGTGACGCCCGAGGGGCGCATCTGCGCCCTCGCGCGTTTGCGGATACGCACCGAACTGGCCGGGGCCTGCTTCTCGCCTGACGGACGCTTCCTGTTTGTGAACGCCTACTCACCAGGGAGAACCTTCGCCATCGAGGGGCCCTGGAAGGCGTTCAGCGAGACGCGCGCGACGGCATGATCGTCGGTCGTTGGCGGGCGAACCAGGGTCGGATCAGAGGCGGATCAGTGGTCTGAAGGCGGAGCCAGCGGCGAGGGAGTCTATGGCCTGGTTGATCTCCTCCAGCTCGTACCGGTCGCGCAGGAGGCGCTCGAGGGGGAGCTTTCCGTCCAGGTACATTCGGGCGAAGAGGGGCACGTCCCGGTCCGGTACCGAGGCGCCCCCCCAGGTGCCTTTGAGCCCCTTGCCTGAGATCAGGTCATGCGGGTCGAGAGAGACCTTCTGACCGGCCGGCGGGTGGGAAGCGAAGACGCACTGGCCGCCGAACTTGCGGGTGCTGTCGAAGGCCTGCTCGATGGTCTGCACCCGCCCGGCCGCCTCCACGGCGCAGTCCACTCCCCGTCCCGACGTGAGGGATCGGATCGCAGCGACGGGATCCTCCCGGCTGGCGTCGATCACATGGGTGGCGCCGCAGTCGAGGGCGGCCTGAAGCTTGGCGGGGGCGATATCGACGGCAATGATAGGGTCGCAGCCAGCGGCCGCCAGGGCCATCAGGGCGGTCAGGCCGATGCCGCCGAGGCCGAAGACGGCGGCGCTGGCGCCCGGCGCGGGCTTCAGCTCATTGGTGACGATCCCGGCCCCGGTGGGCGCCGCGCAGCCCAGCAACACGCCAATCTCGTCGGGCACTCCGTCCGGCAGGGGCTGGCAACGGTTCTCTGCGACCAGGGCGTGTGTGTTGAAGGTGGTGACCGCGCCGGCGTTGAGGTCGAGGTCGCGCCAGCGGTAGCGGACGGGATCGGCGTCCAGACCCTGTCCCTTGATCCAGCCCAGGACCACCCGATCCCCAGGGACGACCCGAGTGACCCCCTCGCCCACCGCCAGGACGCGCCCGACCCCCTCATGGCCCAGGAGGTGGGGAAGGTAGGGGTCCGGCCCGCGGCCGCCGCGGACCTCCATCACCTGGCTGTGGCACACTCCGGCGTGGGACAGGGCGACGAAGACCTGCCCGCGGCCCGGTGGCGGCGCCTCGACCGCGTCGAGGATCCGGAGGGGTGCGCCGGTCTGGAAGAGGACCGCAGCCTTCATTTCCGCTGTCCCGCCCATGGTTTCAGAACGGTCCCTGGAAGTCGTTGCCGGGCACGTCGTGGGGGTGGGCGCGCCTGGACAGGGAGGCGGACTCCAGGGGGCGGCCCAGCAGGTCCCCGATCGCGGCGGCGATGTGCTCGGCCCGAACGTGGTAGCCCTGAGTCAGGGCGGGGCTTGTGGATTCCGGTGCATCCGGCATGGCGAGGCGCCGCGGCGGTCCGCGCAGGGTCTCCCAGCAGCGGCTCGTGACGCGGGCGATGATCTCGCCGGCCACGCCGCCGGTCTCATGGCCCGGGTCCAGAACCAGGAGCCGGCCGGTCTTGCGCACAGAGGTCTCGATGGCGTCCCAGTCCAGGGGCCGGATCGTGCGGAGGTCGATGAGGTCGCAGGCGGCGCCCTGGGCGGCGACATGGTCGACCGCCTGAAGGGCCTCGAGGCTCAGGATCGAGCTGGCGACGACGGTCACGTCCCCGCCTTGCCTCAGAAGGTGAGCCTTGCCGATAGGGATCCGATGGTCGCCCGCCGGCGTCTCGCCCTTGGCGCCGTGCAGCCACCTGTGCTCAAGGAAGATGACCGGATCCTCCCCGAAGATGGCGGACAGGAGCAGGCCCTTGGCGTCCGCCGGCGTGGCGGGGCTGACGACGCACAGGCCCGGAATGTGGGCGAACAGAGCCTGTAGATTCTGGGAGTGGGTGGGCCCCTGCCCCCATCCCCGGCCCAGGATCATACGGATGGTCAGGGGAACGGCGCGCCGGCCGCCGAACATGAAGCGCCACTTGGCGGCGTTGTTGATGATCTGATCGAGGGACAGGAGGGCGAAGTCGAGCCTCTGGTGGGTCAGGACCGGTCGCAGACCACCCAGGGCGGCGCCGATCCCGACGCCGGTCATGGCGTTCTCCGCCGTCGGCATATCGAACACACGGTCTGCGCCGAATTGTTCCTGCAGGCCAAGTGTCGTGCCGAAAACGCCCTTGGGATCGGGCGTGCCGAGGCCATAGACGATGACGGCGGGATCCTGTTCCAGGGCCACCTCCAGGGCGTCGCGTACAGCCTGAGCGAAGGTCATCAGGGGAATGGCGTGATCTCCCATGACGAAACGTCGGCATAGGCCAAGGCCGGGTCCGGAAACGGCGAGACCTCGGCGAAGGCGAAGGCCGCCTCGATTTCGGCCTGGATCTCTGCCTGTGTGGTGGCCAGCCAGGCGGGGTCTAGGGCGCCCTCGGAGCGGAGTTCCTCCGTCAACCTGGGTATGGGATCCCGGGCCTTCCAGGCCAGATACTCCGCCTCGGTCCGGTAACCGAGGTCGTTGTCGAACAGAGGTCCGCAGTGTTCGCGCCACCTGTAGGTGGCCAGTTCCACGAAGTGCGGTCCGGCGCCGGTCCGAACCCGGTCCGCAGCGGACTTCAGGAGGCCATAGGCGGCCCGGGGGTCGTTCCCGTCCCCCGAGGACGCCTGAAGACCCAGGGCGCCGGCGACGTCGGCGAGGGCCCGACCGGCCGGCTGACGCACCTCCAGAGGGGAGTAGACCGAGTAGAGGTTGTTTTCACAGACGAAGAGGACCGGCAGCTTGCGCACGGCGGCGAACCCGGCGGCCTCATAGAAGACGCCCGTCTCCAGCACTGCGTCGCCGATGAAGATACAGACGAGACCCGGCCTGCGGGCGACGGACAGCGAGAGGGCCAGGCCAACGCCGACCGGCACGGTGCCCCCGACGATGGCCGTCGAGCCCATGAAGCCTACCGCCTCGTCGACGAGGTGCATGGATCCGCCGTTGCCCCGCGAGCAGCCCGTGGCCTTCCCGTAGATTTCGGCGATCATCGCCGGCAGGTCGCCGCCCTTAGCGAGGTAATGGGCGTGCGCCCTGTGACCGCTGACGGCGAGATCCTGGCGGCCGAGGACCGCGCCGATAGCCGCGGCGGGTCCCTCCTGGCCGATCGACAGGTGGGTGGGGCAGCGCATCTTCTGCTCGGCGTAGCGGTCGGCGATCGCCTCCTCAACCGCTCGGATGCGGATCATGTCGCGCAGGATACGAAGGGCGACGCCGGGGTCTAGGGGATGAACCAATAGTAGTCCCCCGTGTAGCCGGCCCTGGCGAAGAAGGCCTTCCAGTCCTCGGCATGCTTGATGGTCAGGGCGGTGAGGTTCCACGCCTCCATGCGCCGCCGCTGCTCCTCGTCGAAATAGGCGTCGACGGTCACGAAGGCGCCCCTGCGGGCGACCCGCTCGATCTCTGCGAGCGCCCGGGCGCAGTCCGCCTCGGCGAGGTTGTGGATGGTGTTGACCGAGATCACCACGTCGAAGGATTTGTCCGGGAAGGGCAGGCTGTCGGCGCTGGCGACCTGGACGTGGTCGCGCATGTCTTCGATGGCGTTCTCGATGGCGTAGGCTGAGACGTCCACGCCCCTGACCTCAATACCGGGGATCAGCGCGGCCATGTCGTGCATCATGAACCCCTTGGCGCAGCCCACGTCGAGCACGCGGTCGCCGGCCTTCAGGCCGAAGTGGGACTGGAAGGTCGGGATGACCGGGGTCCAGAAGCGAGGGTTGTAGGAGAAGCCGCCGTACCCGTGCGCGCGGTCGCCGTCGAAGAAGTCCTTGCCGAACTGGCGAGCGAGCGCCCGGTCCGCCTCGGTCTTGGTCTGGCCGCGCTCATCGACGTTGCGCCGGGTGCGCGGGTAGTTCGCAAGGAGATCGATTTCCTGGCCCATGCGCTCGCTCACGGCTTGTGGATGTAGGACTGGGGAAGACGCCTGAGGTCGTCGAGGTTGGCGTCCACCCAGGACAGGGTCTCGTCGATTCCGGTGTCCAGGGACAGGACGTCCGACCAGCCGAGCTCGCCACGGATCTTGCGGCTATCGAGGGTGTAAAATGCGTCCTTGCCGACACGCTCTTCCGCCACGTCCGCCACGGACTCCAGGGTCACGCCCATCCGGGCGCAGATCGTCTCCACCAGTGCGCGGATGGTGATCTGGTCCTGGGTGGCGATGTGATAGGTCTCCCCGAGGCGACCATGAAGGGCGACCCTGAGCGTGGCGTCACAGACATCCCGGATGTGGATGAAGGAGCGCTGGGAGGCGCCTCCGCCATGCAGCTTCAGCCTCTCCCCGGTGCGGATGCAGAAGAGTGTGCGGGGGATGATCCGGTAGAGGGGCTGGCCCGGGCCATAGACGTTGGCCGCCCGGGTCGTGACCACGGGAAAGCCATAGGCCGCATGGTAGGTGCGCAGACTCATGTCGGCGGCGGCGCGGGAGACGGCGTAGGGCGTGCTGGGATTGAAGGGCGCATTCTCCGTCACCGAGCCCGAGGTGCTGCCGTAGACTTCGGGGGTGGAGACGTGAACGTAGCGCTCCAGGAACGGCATGGTCCTCAGCGCCTCGTGCAGCCGGATGGTCGAGACGACGTTGGTCATGAACCAGTGATCGGGGTTGGCCCAGCTTTCCGCCACCATGCTCTGTGCGGCGAAGTTCACCACCCGCGGCGGCTTCAGCGTGTTGAGGAGCTCGCAGATCTCCGGCAGCTGGGTATTCAGGTCGAGCTGGTGGAACGCCACGCCCTTGCGGTCCGGTCTCCAGAGATAGGGCGTCAGGGCCGGATGTCCTTCCGGCGACCGACTGACCGCCACCACCGAGTAGCCCTGCTCCAGCAAGAAGGCGGTGAAGCTGGCGCCGGAGAAGGAGTTGCTGCCGAGGACGAGGAAATCAGGTTTCAACTGGGCCGCTCACGGGTGCTTCGCCGTCTCGGCCATCAGCCACTGCATGACCATGTGCCCCACGACCAGTTGCAGGTCCTCGGAGATCTGCATGTCGTCGACCGGGAAGTGGATGGGAACATCGACCAGGGTCCGGGCCTTGCCGCCGGAATAACCGAGGACCGCAAAGGTCTTCATCCCAAGGGCGCGACCCGCCTCGATGGCCTTCAAGATGTTCGGGGAGTTCCCGCTTCCCGACAGGGCCAGGAGGATGTCCCCGGGTTGGCCGAAGGTCTGGAGCTGGAGGGCGAAGACCTCGGAGTAGTCGGTGTCGTTAGCCAGGCAGGTCAGGACCGCAGCGTTTGCAGACAGGGCGTGTGCGCGAACTCCGGGCCCCCTGCCCTGCACGGCGCCGTAGATTAGGTCGTTCACGAGGTGGATGGCGTTCCCCGCGCTGCCCCCATTGCCGCACAGATAAACGCAGCGTCCGGCCCGCCAGGCCTCAAGCATGGCCTCAGCGAGGGTTCCCACAGGCGCAAGGTCCGCCGCCGCGAGGGTCGCCTGTAGCCGGGTTGCGTAGTCCCGGAAAAAGACCTGGCTTCCGGTCACGCCATCATCCTCTGCATCCATTTCAGATTGTGCCAGCGGTCGATGTCCTTCAGGTCTCCGCGCTGGTAGGCCACCACGATCTCGCGGATGGCGTCGTCTACAGTCTTGCGCGGCGAAAACCCGGCCTGCCGGAGTTTATCCGAGTTCTGACGATAGGACCGGGGATCATTCGAGGGAGTGACGACGATCTCCGCCGGGATGCTGCGGGCGACGCGCTCGGCGATTTCGCGGATGGAGATGTTCTCGAACCCGGCGTTGAAGACGCCGGTGATCCCGGGGCGTTCCAGCAGGAAGATGTAGAGGTCCGTGATGTCGTCGATATGGATGTTCGGGCGAACCTGGTCCCCGCCGAACACCGTGATCCGGCCATTGGTCAGGGCCTGCATGGTGAGCATGTTCACAGAGACGTCGAGCCGCATCCGGGGGCTCACGCCGCAGACCGTGGCCGGCCTCACGATCTGCACCGCCATCTGGTCGGCGTAGCTGAGCAGGACCCGCTCGGCGACCATCTTGGTCTTGTTGTACTCCGTCAGGGGCTCGGGCTCGAGGTCCTCGGTGACCTCGGGCTCGTCCTTCACGCCATAAACGCTTCCGGAGGAGGCGTAGATGAACTGGCGGACGCCCTTGCGGACCGCCTGATCTGCCAGACGCATGGTGGCCAGGGCGCTGATCTCCCAGGTCAGACGGGGATCGAGGTCACCGCAAGGGTCGTTGGCCACAGAGGCCAGGTGAATGATGGCGTCAACATCCTCCAGGGGGACGGCGTGAACATCCCGGACGTCGCCTGCGATCACGGTCAGGCGGTCGTGCGTCGGAAGTTCATTGCCGAACCACTGGATATCGAAGGCCGTCACCCTGTGCCCGGCGGCCAGCAGCTTCGGCACCAGGACAGAACCTTTGTAGCCACACCCACCAGTCACCAGGAGATTCATGTGCGTCCATCTCAGGGTCGACAAATCCAGAAGCGATCATGGAGTGATTCCCGCATCGCCATCGCATCTGGCTTCAAAGGGTGAAGGCCACATCGCCATCAGGGGGGAGCCGGAAACCGCGCCTCGGCTTCCGCCAGCGCCTTGGGGCTACCGATATCCTTGAAGAATCCCGTATGCACCCGGGCCTGGATCCTTGGGACGAGGAAGGGGATCACTTCGGTCGAAAGGTCGATTACTGATCGCCCGAGCGATCCGAGATAATCCAGGACCTCAGGAGAGACGACGTAAACAGCGCCGTTCGCGAGGTTCCCGGGGGGATCGGCGACCTTCTCATGGAAACCCATCACGCGGTCGTTCGGGTCGAGCTCGAGGATCCCGCAATCCTGCGGTCGGTCAGTCCGAAAGGCCAGGAGGGTCATGAGGATGTCGCTGTCCGCCGCATGGTGAGCAGCGACGAGGTCGCCGATGTGCGCGTCCGTCAAGTTGTCGGCGTGCAACACCAGGAAGGGAGACCTTCCCAGCCATTCGCGACTCGCCAGGACGGTGCCGCCGGTGCCCAGCAAGGTCTCCTCATGGACCAGTTCGATACGGTCCCTCCAGGGGCTCTGCGCCACATGCGCCCTGACCCGGTCCGCAAGATAATGCGTGTTGATGCGGACTTCGTCGACGATCCCCTGTCCCAACAGGTGCTCCAGCCAGTAGTCGAGAAGCGGCCGCCCACGGATGGGAACCAGGCACTTGGGGACTGTCTGCGTGAGGGGACGAAGACGCGTCCCCAGTCCGGCCGCCAGCAGGACAGCCTTCACGGCCGGGACTCGTGCATCCTGACGAGAGGCTGGGAGACTTCACGAAGCAGCTCCGCCGCCGGCATTGGCGTGTTCCCGACATGTGACACCTGCCAGGCGGCAGCAAGGGATCCGAGGTAGGCCGCCTGCCAGATGTCTGCGCCGACCCGCAGGGCCATGGCGGTGCAGGTAAAGAAACTGTCACCCGCTCCCGCAACGTCCCGCGGCGAGCGGTTGAAGGCCGGCAAACGGTCTGTGTGGTGGGCTACGCCAGACGGCGAGAAGATCAGCAAACCCTCTCCCCCGAGGGTGACCACCACATTCTCAGCGTCCGCCGCACGTTGCAGGCGATCGGCGATCATGATCAGGCCGGCCTCTTCATCCCTCAGCGCCAGGCGGGCCTCATGCTCGGTCGGCGTGATCAGGGACATCCCCCGGAACCGGGACACGTCAGACATCTGTGATGAGGCCTGGCTGTCGGCGGCCATCAGAATACCCAGATCCCGCGCTCGGGCGGAGAGATGGTCCACCACAGGCTGTGGCAGACACCCGTAATTGAAGTCAGAGAACAGGAGGAGGTCTGCAGTCTCGAGGGCGGCGTCCCCAATGGTGTTCAGGCGTGCCTGGAGGTCCGGGTTGATGGACCCCTGGCGCAGGTGATTGACGCGCAGAAGGGTCTTGCCGGACGCCCGGTACCGCTGTTTCAGGGTGGTGGGACGGGTGGTGTCGGTGAGGAGGTTGAGCGCCACCCCGCGCGCCGAAAGTTCATCCTGGGCGAAGCGCGCCGCTTCATCCTGACCGGCCACGCTGATGAAGGTCACCGAGGCGCCGAGCGCCTTGGCGTGCGCGGCAACGACCCCGGCGCCTCCCACAAACCGTCGGCTTTCCACAGGCGTCACGACAAGCGTCGGATCCTCCCGCGACATTCCGAGGGGATCACAGTTGATGTACTCATCAATGATCAGGTCGCCTATGGCGACGACACTGAGGTCTCGGAAAGCCTCGATGATCTCCACCAGATCGGTAATCCGGAAGCGGTTCCGCTCCAGGAAATCGATGGGCTTGGCGATCTCCGAGGTCGTCCCCCGCCCAAGATCTGGCGACATCAACTCGGACGAATAGAGGCGAGCCTCGCCGGAACTGAAGATCAGTTTGCCGCCATAGGACGAAACGATCTCCTGCTCGATGTTGTAGACGTCCTGGTACTCCCGGCCCTTGACCACGGTCTCCGGTTGTAACCGTCGGATGAAGGTCTCGGCGGGTTCGTCCAAGGCGACCACCTCGTGGACCGCACCGATCGCCTTGACGTCCCGAATCCGGGTCGCCTGCCGGATAGTCGCTCCTTCCTGTCCATCGGGTAAGACGCCGACCACCAATCGACCGCCAAGACTGGAGGCAAAGCGAAGCAGCCGCAGGTGACCGGTGTGAAGGACATTGAAGTTTCCGGAAACGAAGACAATGGCCGCGCCTTTGGCGCGCAGGCGAACCTCGCGGGCCAGCAAATCCATCTGCGCATCGTCGTCCGGAACGGTAATCTGCACGACGCCAACACCCTCAGGTCCCTGGCCGGCGACCAAACCGGCCAATGATCCGCCATGGCGGAATCGCAATAAGGGCGCAAAGGCTAGACGTGTTCGCCGGTTCGGAACAGGCCGCCCGCGACGGTCTATCGCGGGCGGCCTGGCCGGTGGTCAGCCAGCGCTGGCCAAGTCGAACCGATCCAGCTCCATCACCTTCGTCCAGGCCTTGACGAAGTCGGCCGTGAACTTCCCTGCAGCGTCGTCCTGGGCGTAGACCTCGGCCAGGGCGCGCAGCTCGGAGTTCGAAGCAAAGACTAGGTCGGCGCGGGTCGCCGTGCGCACGACCTTGCCGGTCGAACGGTCGCGGCCCTCAAAGAGGTCCTCGCCCGCCGGGGTCCAGGCGACATCCATGTCCAGCACGCGGACGAAGAAGTCGTTGGACAGGACGCCGACGCGATCCGTGAAGACTCCATTCGCGGACCCGCCATGGTTGGCCCCGAGGACCCGGAGGCCGCCGACCAGGGCGGTCATTTCCGGGGCGGTGAGGGTCAGAAGCTGGGCCTTGTCGACCAGCAGCTCCTCGCCGGGCGCCGTCACGCCGGCGCCGCGGTAGTTGCGGAAGCCATCGGCGCGGGGTTCCAGGACGGCGAAGGAGTCGGCGTCGGTCTGCTCGGCGGTGGCGTCGGTCCGGCCCGGGGTGAAGGGCACGGTGATGGACTGGCCGGCGGCCTTCGCTGCGGCCTCGACAGCCGCGGAGCCGGCGAGGACAATCAGGTCGGCCAGGGAGATCTTCTTGCCGCCCTTCTGGGCGCCGTTGAAGCGGGCGCGGACGCCCTCCAGGGCGGCAAGCACCCTCGCCAGCTGAGCCGGCTGGTTGGCTTCCCAGTCCTTCTGCGGGGCGAGGCGGATGCGGGCGCCGTTGGCGCCGCCCCGCTTGTCCGACCCGCGGAAGGTCGAGGCCGAGGCCCAGGCGGTGCTGACCAGTTCGGAGACGCCCAGGCCGGAGGCCAGGACGTCGGCCTTCAGGGCCGCGATGTCGGCGGCGTCCACCAGGGGATGGTCGACGGCCGGCACGGGATCCTGCCAGATAAGCACTTCCGCCGGAACTTCCGGGCCGAGATAACGGGCGCGCGGGCCCATGTCGCGGTGGGTCAGCTTGAACCAGGCGCGGGCGAAGGCGTCGGCGAAGGCCCGCGGGTCCTTGTGGAACCTGCGGGAAATCGGCTCATAGATGGGATCGAACCGCAGGGAGAGGTCCGCGGTCGTCATCATCGGGGCATGCTTGACCGACGGATCGTGAGCGTCCGGGATCATGTGCTCGGGGCGTACGTCCTTTGCCCGCCACTGCCAGGCGCCGGCGGGGCTCTTCACGAGCTCCCACTCATAGCCGAACAGCATGTCGAAGTAACCGTTGTCCCACTTGGTGGGGTTGGGCTTCCAGGCGCCCTCGATGCCGCTGGTGATGGCGTCGCCGCCCTTGCCGGAGCCGTGGGTGCTGAGCCAACCGAAGCCGGCGGCTTCCATGGGCGCGCCCTCGGGCTCGGGGCCCACGTGGGAGTCGGGGCCGGCGCCGTGGGCCTTGCCGAAGGTGTGTCCCCCGGCCACCAGGGCGACGGTCTCCTCGTCGTTCATGGCCATTCGGGCGAAGGTCTCCCGCACATCGCGCCCGGAGGCGACGGGGTCAGGATTGCCGTTGGGGCCCTGCGGGTTGACGTAGATCAGGCCCATCTGGACCGCCCCCAGGGGCTGGGCCAGCTCACGGTCGCCAGAATAGCGGTTGTCGCCCAGCCACTCGGCCTCCGGGCCCCAGTTGATGTCCTCCTCGGGCTCCCAGATGTCGGCCCGGCCGCCGGCGAAGCCGAAGGTCTTGA
>NZ_JADBZL010000145.1:0-12721 GCF_020402505.1 Phenylobacterium sp.
CGGTGATCGAGGGCTGTGAGTCCTTCGTCTACGCCTCGGGCATGCTGAGCCAGACCTCCCTGCCCATGCTGACCTTCATCTGGCGCACCGTGCTGCGGAACCTGGCGGCCCTGCTGCACCACCTGGTGATCGTGGTGGGCGTGATCGCGGGCTTCGGCCTGTGGCGGACGATGGACCTGCCCCTGGCCCTGGCCGGGCTGGCCCTCGTGCTGGCCAATGTCTCCTGGATGTGCCTGCTGACGGCCATCATCTCGGCGCGGTTCCGGGACATCCCGCAGATCGTGATGTCCATCATGCAGTTCTCCATGTTCATGACCCCGGTCTTCTGGCAGCCGGGGGAGCGGGTCGGGGTGATGGACGCGGTCCTGACCTGGAACCCCTTCTTCCACATGCTGGACGCCATCCGCGCGCCCCTGATGGGCGTGGCGCCCGAGGCCTCCACCTTCTCGGTCCTGATCGTCATGGCCCTGGGCGGATGGGCGGTCGCTTTCGGACTCTTCACGGTCACCCGACGCCGGATCGTGCACTATTTATGAACGGCCGCGCGAAACCCCCGACCGCTCCGCCCCGGCCGGACCAGGCCTTCATCAGCGTGCGCGGACTGACCCTGCGCTTCCCGGTCTATGGCTATGACGCCAAGTCCCTGAAGAAGCACCTCGCCCGGGTGGCGGTGGGCGGACGGCTGGACCAGGCGCGTCATGGCTCCACCTCCGTCACCGCCATCACCGGCCTGGACCTGGAGCTGAGGGCCGGCGACCGGCTGGGCCTGATCGGGCACAACGGCTCGGGCAAGACCACGCTTTTGCGGGCCCTGTCCGGCGCCTACGAGCCCGACGAGGGGCAGATCGAGGTGCGGGGCAAGATCGCCCCCCTGCTGGACCTCTCGCTGGGCATCGACCCCACCGCCACGGGGCTGGAGAATATCCGCCTGCGCGGCCGCATCGCCGGGCTCTCAGCCCGCCAGGTGGAGGACAAGCTGGAGGAGATCGCCGCCTTCACGGGGTTGGGGCCCTTCCTGGCCATGCCGCTCAAGACCTATTCAGCGGGGATGCAGGCGCGCCTGGCCTTCGCCGTGGCCACGGCGGTGGACGCCGACGTCCTGCTGATGGACGAGTGGATCGCCGTGGGCGACGCCGACTTCCAGAAGATCGCCCACCAGCGCCTGCTGGGCCTGGTGGAGCGGGCCGGCATACTGGTCCTGGCCTCCCATGACCTCGACCTGATCCGCCTCTACTGCAACAAGGTGATGCGGATGGACGCCGGGGTCGGCTCGGAGGTGGTGTCCATCAAGGCCCTGGACGAACTCCTGGCGAGGCCGTCAGTCCGCTGAAATCGATGTCGCGGACGGCGCCGCCGCGGGCGGACCGGGACAGGGCGAGGACCGCGCCGGATTCGAAGGCCGCGAACAGGGCGGCTTCGTCGTCAAGAACCAGTCCCGGAAGCCCGGCCCGCACCTGGGCGGCGATGTTGCCGCTATCGGGACCGGCCAGCACGGCGGCGCCGGCCGCGGCGGCCTCCAGGGCCGTGAAGCCGAAGGTCTCGGTGCAGAGGGACCAGGCGAGGGCGACATCCACCCCCTCCCGGACCAGGGCGTCGCGCATGGCCTGGGGCGAAGCGGTGCTGACCCGGACCTCCACGAACCGCATCCCCGAATAGCCGGCGCCCTGCGCCCCGAACTGCAGGAAGGCGTAGCGCGGATCGTCGGCGAAGCGCCCGACGACATCGCAGAAGACGTCCCAGCCCTTGTGCGGGACCGGGGCGCCGAGGAAGGCCACGCGCAGGACTCCGTCGGGCGCCGGCGGCCCGGGAGCGGAGGCCGCGGGCCCGCCGAGGGCGGCGAGGGGCAGGACCTGGGCGGGAGCCAGGGACATGCCGGAGGCCCGCCGCCAGAGGTCGAGGGCGACCTGCGAGGGGGCCAGGACCTGAAGACCGAAAGCCTCGATGAGGCGTCGGTGGGCGTCGGCGTGGAGCCCCCGGCGCGGGCCGTAGACGCAGACCCCGCAGGCGGCGCTGGCGGCCGGGGGCGCGCCGCAGTCGACCAGGTCGTCGCGCATCAGGTGAATCCCGGCGCAGAGGCTGGCGAAGTCGTGCAGCCAGAAGACGCCGCGGGCGAAGCCGCCGGCGCGCAGGATCGCCTCGACGGCGGCGGGATCGTGGCCGAGCAGGCTGTGCAGGGCGAAGGTGCGGCGGCCCGAGGGCGGCAGGGCGGCGGCCAGGGCGGCCCCGACGTCCTGTGCGGTCCAGGCGCCCCAGGCCTCGCCGGCGACGGAGACCCCGACGGGGCCGCCGCCGTCCTCGCGCAGGGTGGGCCAGGTGTCGACGGGATAGAGGTGCAGGACGCCCACGCCCTGGGCGGCGAAGGCGGCGTGCTCGCGCTGGACGCAGAGCTGCAGGCCGCCCACGTTCCGGAAGGCGTCGTCATGGCTGACCGTCAGGTGCAGGTCGGCCAGGGCGGGGCCGAGGGCGGCGAGGCGGCGGACGAGGTCGTCGCGGGAGGAGGGGCGGACCCTGGGCCAGCGGGCGGCGGCGCGGTCGAGGCGAACCTTCAGGGACTCCAGCAGGGCGGCGGCCCGGGCGGTGCGGCCCACGTCCCGGCGCGGCAGGCGGCCCTCGGCCTGGCCCGCCTTCAGCCAGTGCAGGAAGGGATTGATCCCGGCGGCCGCCACGTCCGGGTAGAGCTCCAGATAGTCGCGGACGCTGAAGGCGGCGAGGGGGTCGCGGCCCTCGCGCCAGCCGTGGCGCAGGAAGTGGTCGGCGGGATCGGCGCCGGAGGCGGCGACGTCGGGGTTCATGGCCCGGTACCAGTCCGGGTCCATGGCGTCGGCGACGAGGGCCTCGTCGGGCGTGCGCACCGTCGCGCGGGCGCGCGCGGCCAGGCCGGGCAGGCGGCTGCGGACGCGTCGGGCGAGGATTCGCAAGGGGCTGTCGGTCACGCCGGTCTCCGGGAGCCAGACCTAAAGCCCTTCGACGCCGACGGGAAGGGGTCGCCGGACGGCGCTGCGCGGCTGTAGAAGGGGGCATGGCCGCAGATCCGCCCCCGCATCGCCCCTCCGGTCCCGCCCAGGCCCTGCGCCGGCTGGCCGTCGGGGTCCTGGGCGTCGTGCGAGCGGTCCCGGCCCTGCACCGGCCGGTGCACGCCATCGCCGAGCGGCTGGCCCGACATCCGGCGGGGGCCCGGCTGATCCGCAGCGTGCTGGAGCCCCACGCCCTGGACCCCGCCGCCTATGCCCGCTGGATCGCCCGCTGCGATACACTGTCGGAGGTGGACCTTTCGGCGGCGCGGTCTTTGGCCGGAAGGCTGGAGGCGACGGGACCGCTCATCTCGGTGGTGATCCCGGTCTTCGACCCCGACCTGGTCCACCTGTCGGCCGCCATCGCCTCGGTACAGGGCCAGATCTGGCCGAAGTGGGAGCTGTGCCTGGCCGACGACGCCTCTCCCGGCGAGGCGACCTGGGGCCTGCTGGAGGCGGCCGCGGCGGGCGATTCGCGTATCCGCATCGTGCGGCGGGAGGTCAACGGGCACATCAGCGCCGCCACCAACTCGGCCCTGGCCCTGGCCGGCGGGGACTTCGTCGCCTTCATGGACCAGGACGATCTTCTGCCGCCCCACGCCCTGCTGGAGGCGGCGGCGGAGCTGGCGCGCCATCCGCAGACCGACCTAATCTATACCGACGAGGACAAGATCGACGGGCGCGGCCGGCGGGTGGAGCCGCACTTCAAGACCGCCTGGGACCCCGAGATCATGCTCTCCCAGAACATGGCCAGCCACCTGACGGTGATCCGCCGCAGCCGGGTGGTGGAGGCGGGGGGCCTGCGCGAGGGCCTGGAGGGCGCCCAGGACTGGGACCTCGTTCTGCGCGTCGCCCGGGCGGCGGGGCCGGCGCGCATCCGCCACATCCCGGCGGTGCTCTACCACTGGCGGCAGGCGGGGCAGGCCTCCTTCTCGGAGACGGCCATGGCCCGGTGCCGGGCGGCGGCGGCGCAGGCGGTGAACGAACACCTGGCGGCGACGGGCCAGGCGGCGAGGGCGCGGGCCCTGGACGGCGGACCGGCCTGGCTGGAGATCGCCCGCGGGCTTCCCGGCCCGGCGCCGAAGGCCACGGTGATCGTCCCGACCCGGGACCGGGCGGACCTCCTGGAAGCCTGTGCCAGGGGGGTGCTGGAGGGGACCGACTGGCCGGACCTGGAACTGCTGATCGTGGACAATGACAGCGCCGAACCGGCGACGAAGGCCCTGTTCGAGCGTCTGGCGCAGGACCCGAGGGTCCGCATCCTGCCGGCGCCGGGGCCCTTCAACTATTCGGCCATCAACAACGCCGCCGTGCGCGAGGCGAAGGGCGATCTGCTGGTCTTCCTCAACAATGACGTGGAGGTCCGGGGGGCCGGCTGGCTGAAGGCCTTGGCGGCCCAGGCCCTGCGGCCGGAGGTGGGCGCGGCGGGGGCGATGCTGCGCTTTCCGGACGGCCGGGTGCAGCATGCGGGCGTGGCCCTCGGCATCGGCGCGGGGCGCGTGGCGGGCGCCCTGGGCGTGGGGGCGGGCCCCCGGGACCCGGGGCCCTCCAACCGGCTGCGGGCGGCGCGGTGCGTCTCGGCGGCCACGGCGGCGTGCCTGGCGGTGCGGCGGGAGGTGTTCAACGCGGCGGGGGGCTTCGACGCCGAGCATCTGCCGGTGGCCTTCAACGACATCGACCTGTGCCTCAGGATCGGCGACCTGGGCCTGCAGGTGATCTGGACTCCCGAGGCGGACCTGACGCACCGGGAGTCGGCCTCACGGGGCTCTGACCTGGAGGCGCGACATGCGGCGCGGTTCGCCCGCGAGGCGGCCTGGATGCGCCAGCGCTGGGGCCCGGTCCTGGACGCCGATCCCTTCTACGGCCTGAACCTGGACCTGTCGGGGGGCGACTGGCGGCCGGCCGACCCGCCGAGGCGGCCCCGCCCCTGGGCCTTGCCGCCGGAGACCTGGGAGGCCATGGTCATCAGTCCTGGGGAGGAAGGGAAAACATGATGCGCTCCGCCCGACTGAAATGGATGACCCTCGGCCTCGCGCTGGCCGCGGCGACCGCCGCCGCAGCCCCCGCCATGGCGGGCCCGCGCCGGGACGAGGGCCTCTGGAAGGCCGCCGAAGCCGTCCGCCCCGAACAGCTGAAATTGCTGGAGACCCTGGTCAACATCGACTCCGGGACCGGCGACGTGGAGGGCGGGCGCAGGGTCCTGGACGTTCTGGCGCCGCGGCTGGAGGCCCTGGGCGCCAGGGTCGAGCGCGTGCCGGCGGAGATCCCGGGCCTGCCGGACAATCTTGTCGCCACCCTGAAGGGCAAGGGCAAGGCGAAGATCCTGATGATCGGCCACATCGATACGGTCTTCGAGCCGGGCACGGCGGCGAAGTGGCCCTATTCCGTGAGCGGCGACCGGGCGACGGGGCCCGGCGTGGGCGACGAGAAGGGCGGGGTGCTCCAGGCCGTCCTGGCCATGGAGATCCTGACCGCCCGGGGCTTCCGCAACTACGACACCCTGACCCTGCTGCTGGAAACCAGCGAGGAGCGCGGCTCGCCGGGGACCCGGGCCCTGATCGATCGCCTGGTCAGGAGCCACGACGTGGAGTTGAACCTCGAGCCCGGCGACGCCCCGGACAAGGTCACCGTCTGGCGCAAGGGCAGCTCGACCTTCAATATCGACGTGAAGGGCCGCCCCGCCCACGCCGGGGTCGCCCCGCAGGAGGGCCGCAACGCCGCCACCGAGCTGGTCCACCAGCTCGCGACCCTGGAGGGTCTGCCGAAATCCGGCGACGGCCTGACCGCCAACCTCACCATCATCCAGGCCGGGAGCCGCTACAACATCATCCCGGAGAACGCCCGGGCGCAGGTGAATGTGCGGGTCCGGGACAAGGCGGACCTCAACCGGGTGCAGGCCACCCTGGAGGAGAGCGCCCGGAACACGAAGGTGCCGGACACCAAGGTCACGGTCAGCCGCGAGAACTCCTTCCCGCCCCTGCCGGACAACCCGCATACCGACGCTCTCGCCGCCAGGGCCAAGGCCATCTACGCCGAACTCGGGCGTGAACTCGGAACCGGCGGCAATGGCGGGGCCTCGGAGTCGGCCCTGGCGCATGAGGCGGGCACGCCCGCCCTCGATGGCCTGGGCCCGGTAGGCGGGAGCTTCCATACCGACAAGGAATGGATCGACCTGACGACCGTCACGCCGCGGCTCTACCTGCTGATGCGGATGATCCAGGACGTCGCGGCCAGGACGCCCCAGAGGTTCACCCCCGGGGATTGACGGGCGCGCCGTACCTCAGACGGCCAAGCGCTTCGGCCGCCCGGCGAAGGGGCTCTCCGGGCCTCTGTCTGGCCTTCCAGGCCTCGAAGGCCATGACATTGGCGATGCGCGCGTCCACAAAGGACTCGGCCGCCGCCTCCCCTTCCCGCAGACGCACGGCGAGGGCGGCGATCAGGATGCCGGCCAGGATCGCCCGCTTGGAATAGTGGTTCTCGTCTGCGGCGACGTCCCCGGCCCAGCGCCAGAGCCTGTCGGCGCTCTCCCAGGCGAGGGACAGGCCCTGGGCGGCGTTGGGCGGCAGGGCCAGCCAGCCCGAGCAGCGCCGTACGGCCGGGGCGTCGGCCGCCGCCGCGTCCAGCCGGGCGAGGACGGCGGCGCGAATGCGCTGGCGGATCTTGAGCCCCGCCGGGTCCGGCAGGGCGGCGAGGGCCGCCGCGTCGTGCCGGCGCGAGAGAAGGGCCGCGAGGTCCGCCGGACCATAGGGCAGGATGAGCTCAGTCTCGCCGGGGGAAAAACCGGCGTCGGCGCCCGCGGCGGCGGCCATGGCCGGGGTCCAGCCCATGCCGGGCGCCCGGACAAGAGCGGCGTCAAGGACGGCCTGTTCCGCCCGCCGCAGCCAGGCCTCGGGATCTTCCTGCATGTCCATGGACTCCATATAGGGCCAAAAGCCCTTGCGTGTCCGCCGTGGACAGGCGTTTTCCGGTCTGCTATTGCCCGCGGCCTGTCCGGACGGGTGACCGTCGGGAACGAGAGACTATTGTCCGTTCGCCGCCGAGCCCTCGCTGGAGGCGACGCCGAGCGGGAACGGGTGACAGGAGAGAGACCTCTGGTTCAGATTTTCGTGCGCGACAACAATGTCGACCAGGCCCTCAAGGCGCTGAAGAAGAAGATGCAGCGCGAAGGCTCGTTCCGCGAGATGAAGCGCCACGTGCACTACGAGAAGCCCTCGGAGAAGCGCGCGCGCCAGCAGGCCGAAGCCGTCCGTCGCGCCCGCAAGCTGGCCCGCAAGCGCGCCCAGCGCGAAGGCCTGATCGCCGCGCCGAAGAAGCCCGCCCGCTGACCCCCGGGTCGGGGCCTGGTTCCCGGACCGGGTCTTTTCGAGGCGAATTGAGGGGCCGTGCGCACGCCGCACGGCCTTTTCGACGTCCGGAGCGGGGATTGCGGCTTGTCTTCTGGAGATTCCCCGCACTCGCGCCTATCTTGAAGACCAACCGGCATTCAACCCTTCGGATCGGACGCCAATGAACTTTCGCAACCTGGGCATCTGGGCCGCCATCGTGATCGCCCTGGCGGGCATGTATGCGCTGATGAATCCCAGCCAGCGCACCGCGACGGTCGGCGAGCTCAGCTATTCCCAGCTGCTCGCCAAGATCGATGGCGGAAGCGTCAAGTCGGTCGAGATGGCCGGCCCCAAGATCATCGTGCAGGACACCGCCGGGAAGACCTTCGCCTCCACGACGCCGAACAATCAGGAAGACCTGGTGAAGCGCCTTGAGGCGCGGAACGTCGACATCAAGGTCAAGCCGCCGGGCGGCATGAGCGCCGGCGCCATCCTCCTGCAGCTCCTGCCGATCATCATCATGGTCGGCATCTGGATCTTCTTCATGCGCCAGATGCAGGGCGGCGCCCGCGGCGCCATGGGCTTCGGCAAGTCCAAGGCCAAGATGCTGACCGAGAACCGCAACCGCGTGACCTTCGAGGACGTGGCCGGCGTGGACGAGGCCAAGGACGAACTGTCGGAGATCGTCGACTTCCTGAAGGATCCGCAGAAGTTCCAGCGCCTGGGCGGCAAGATTCCCAAGGGCGCCCTGATGGTGGGCCCCCCCGGCACCGGCAAGACCCTGCTGGGCCGCGCCGTGGCCGGCGAGGCCGGCGTGCCCTTCTTCTACATCTCGGGCTCGGACTTCGTGGAGATGTTCGTCGGCGTCGGCGCCAGCCGGGTGCGGGACATGTTCGAGCAGGCCAAGAAGAACAGCCCCTGTATCATCTTCATCGACGAGATCGACGCCGTCGGCCGCCACCGCGGCGCGGGCCTAGGCGGCGGCAATGACGAGCGCGAGCAGACCCTGAACCAGCTCCTGGTGGAGATGGACGGCTTCGACCCGTCCGACGCGATCATCGTCATCGCCTCGACCAACCGCCCCGACGTGCTGGACCCGGCCCTGCTGCGGCCCGGCCGCTTCGACCGCCAGGTCGTGGTGGGCAATCCGGACGTCAATGGCCGCGAGCGCATCCTGCGCGTGCACATGCGCAACGTGCCCCTGGCGGCGGATGTCGACATCCGGACCATCGCCCGCGGCACGCCGGGCTTCTCGGGCGCCGACCTGGCCAACCTGGTCAACGAGGCCGCCCTGATGGCCGCCCGCAAGAACCGCAAGATGGTCACCCAGCGCGACTTCGAGGACGCCAAGGACCGGGTCATGATGGGCGCCGAGCGCAAGTCCATGGCCATGACCGAGGAGGAAAAGCGCCTGACCGCCTACCATGAGGGCGGCCACGCCCTGGTGGCCCTGAGCGTCCCGGCCTCCGACCCGGTCCACAAGGCCACCATCATCCCGCGCGGGCGGGCCCTGGGCATGGTCATGCAGCTGCCCGAGCGCGACCAGCTGTCGATGAGCTTCCAGCAGATGACCTCGCGCCTCGCCATCCTGATGGGCGGCCGGCTGGCCGAGGAGATCATCTTCGGCCGCGAGAAGATCACCTCCGGCGCCTCCTCCGACATCGACCAGGCCACCCGGCTGGCCCGGGCCATGGTCACCAAGTGGGGCTTCTCCGACCGGCTGGGCGTGGTCTCCTACGGCGAGAACCAGGATGAGGTCTTCCTGGGTCACTCGGTGTCGCGGACCCAGAATGTCTCTGAAGAGACCGCCCGGATCATCGACGAGGAGGTCAAGCGCCTGGTCCAGAGCGGCTATGACGAGGCCAAGCGGATCCTGACCGAACGGATCGAGGACCTGCACACCCTGGCCAAGGCCCTGCTCGAGTACGAGACCCTGACCGGGGACGAGATCACCAACGCCCTGAAGGGAGTCATGCCCCGGCGTGACGACACCGGCGACGCCGGTCCGGCCCTTCCCGCCGTCTCGGTGCCCCTGACTCCTGCCGCAGCGCGGCCCCAGCCGGCGTGATCCCCGACACCGCCGTTCGCCGCCCCCTGGTCATGGGGGTGGTGAACGTGACGCCCGACAGCTTCTCGGACGGCGGGCGGCTGCAGGGCGTCGAGGGCGCCGTCGCCCACGCCCTGGCCCTGGACCGCGCAGGGGCCGACATTCTCGATATCGGGGGCGAGTCCACCCGTCCCGGCGCCGCCCCGGTCAGCGTCGAAGCTGAGCTTGGTCGGGTCCTGCCTGTCCTGCGAAATCTGCGCCCCCTCTCCCGCCGGCTCATCTCCATCGATACCTGCAAGCCGGAGGTCGCCCGGGCGGCGGTGGAGGCCGGGGCGGACATCTGGAACGACGTCACCGCCCTGGGCGCCCCGGGGGCGGCGGACCTGGCGGCCCGCATGGGCTGTCAGGTAGTGCTGATGCACATGCAGGGCGAGCCCCGGACCATGCAGGCCGCGCCGCGCTACGATGACGTGCTGGCGGAGGTCTGCGCCTTCCTGCGGGACCGGGCCGAGGCCGCCCTCGCCGCCGGCGTGGGGCGGGAACGGATCTGGCTCGATCCCGGGATCGGCTTCGGCAAGACCCTGGAGCACAACCTGGCCCTGATGGCGAGCCTGCCCGCCCTGGTCGCCCTGGGCTTTCCTGTCCTCCTCGGCGCCAGCCGCAAGCGCTTCATCGCCGCGATCGGTCCCGGCGGCCAGAGTTCCGGGGACAGGCTGGGCGGCTCGTTGGCGGCGGCGCTGACCGGCGCCCGGGCGGGCGTGGCGGCGGTGCGCGTCCATGACGTGGCCGAGACGGTCCAGGCCCTGGAGGTCCAGGCGGCCATCCACGCCGCTGAAGGGGTCAGCCTCGCCCGATGAAGGGCATGGACGTGGCCATGACGGTCATGAACGGCACGTTCGCCTCCAGCGGAAGTCCGGCCATGTAGGCCACCGCCTCGCCGACTGCGGCGACATCCATGGTGGGCTCGGGCGCCACGCTCCCGTCCGCCTGGAGGACGCCCCGGGACATCCGCGCCGTCATCTCGGTGGCGGCGTTGCCGATATCGATCTGGCCGCAGGCGATGTTGAAGGCGCGGCCGTCAAGGATGGCCTGGCGGGTCAGTCCGGTCATGGCGTGCTTGGTGGCGGTGTAGGCGACCGAGCGGGGCCGGGGGACCTGAGCGGAAATCGAGCCGTTGTTGATGATCCGGCCGCCCTGGGGCGTCTGGGCCTTCATGCAGCGGAAGGCCGCCTGCAGGCAGAGGAAGGCGCCGGTCAGGTTCACGTCCACCACGCGCCGCCAGTCGTCGAGGGTGAGGTCCTCCAGGGGAACCGGCGGCGCCCCCGTCCCGGCGTTGTTGAACAGGAGATCCACCCGGCCGAAGCGGTCCACGGCCGCCCCGAAGAGGGCTTCGACCTGGTCACGGTCGGACACGTCGATCGGGCAGGCCAGGAGGCGTACGGGATCAGGGGCGAGGTCGCGGGTCCGGGCCAGCGGCTCGGCGCGTCGTCCGGCGAGGACGACGGACCATCCCCGGGCGGCCAGGGCCAGGGCCGCAGCGCGACCTATGCCGGACCCGGCGCCGGTGACAATGGCGACGCCGGGGGCGGGAGCTTCGGAAACAGTCATCGCTTCACCCTAGGTCAAATCGACGGCCCGCGCACGGGGGGGCAAACCCTCTCGCCGCCGACCCCCTCCGGACCGCTTTCGCGGCCCACCTCCCCCTCAAGAGGTGGAGGAATGACGCAGCCATTAGTCCCCCAAGGGGGAGCTCCGACCGAAGGTCGGTGAGGGGATCAATCCCCGTCGCCGCCGACCCCCTCTGGACCGCTTTCGCGGCCCACCTCCCCCTCAAGAGGTGGAGGAATTACAAGCGCTTAATTGCTCCCCCAAGGGGGAGCTCCGACCGAAGGTCGGTGAGGGGGTCAATCCCCGTCGCCGCCGCCCCCCTCCGAACCGCATTCGCGGTCCACCTCCCCCTGAAGAGGTGGAGGAATGACGCAGCCATTGCTCCGGCCGAGGGGCCGGAGGCGTCGTGCAATCCGCGCCGGATCGCGCTAGGAGGGAGCATGTCGAAATCGCACGGCCGAGTCCTGATCATCGCCGGGTCCGACTCCGGAGGCGGGGCGGGCCTGCAGGCCGATCTGAAGGCCGTCACCGCCCTGGGCGGCTTTGCGGCCACGGCTGTGACGGCGATCACCGTCCAGAACACCCTGGGAGTCAGCGGCGTCCATCCGGTGCCCGCGGAGATCGTCACGGCGCAGGCCCGGGCTGTGCTGGACGACATCGGCGCCGACGCCCTGAAGACCGGCATGCTGGGCGACGTCGCCATGGTCGAGACCGTGGCGGCCATACTGGACACCGTTCCCGGGATTCCCGCTGTGGTCGACCCCGTCATGACCGCCAAGGGCGGGGCCGCCCTGCTGGCCCCGGAGGCCATGAATGCAGTCCGCAGCCTCATGATTCCCCGGGCCGGGCTGCTGACACCCAACGCCCCGGAGGCCGAGGCCCTGACCGGCCTGCCGGTGAGGACGTCCGACGACCAGAGGCGGGCGGGCGAGGCCCTCCTGGCCCTGGGCGCCCGGGCGGTGCTGATGAAGGGCGGTCATCTGGAGGGCGGCCGGGTGGTCGATCTGCTCATCACGCCTCACGGCGAGACCCTGTTCGAGGCCGGTCGCATCGACACCCGCCATACCCACGGCACGGGCTGCACCCTGGCCTCGGCCTGTGCGGCGGGCCTGGCCCAGGGCCTCACCCTGGAAGCCGCCGTGGCGCGGGCCTGGGCCTACGTTCAGGAGGCCATCGCCCGTGCGCCGGGCCTGGGCGGCGGGCATGGCCCCCTCGATCACGCCTGGCCGTTGCGGGGAAAGGCGTGAGGCACGCCGAGACCCTCGAGGCCCTGGTGCGCAGTTCGGACAGCCTGATGACGGTGCTGCGCGCCGCCCGCGCGCTGGACCTGCCGGACTGGATGATCTTTTCCGGCGCGGTCTACCAGAAGGTCCTGAACCACCTGACCGGACGGCCGCAGGACTATGGGCTGAAGGATTACGACCTGGCCTATTTCGACGCCTCGGACCTGAGCTGGGAAGCCGAGGACCGCGTCATCCGCCGGGCCGCCGCAGAGCTGCCGCCGCCTCTGGACCAGCTTGTGGAAGTGCGCAATCAGGCCCGGGTCCATCTGTGGTTCGAAAGCCGCTTCGGCGAGCCCTATTCCCCCCTGTCCTGCAGCACCGAGGCCCTGGAGCGGTTCGTCAGCACGACCAACGCCGTGGGCGTGCGTCTGGAGGCTGACGACCGCCTGACCCTCTCGGCGCCCTTTGGCCTGGAGGACCTGTTCAGCCTGCGCCTGCGTCCCAACC
>NZ_JADBZL010000146.1:0-2781 GCF_020402505.1 Phenylobacterium sp.
ATCCGCCTGCGCAAGCAGGTGCTCAATCCGAGCTTCCGCAAGAAGCGCGCCCGGGTCGACTGAGACCCCGGCGACCGCCGGGAGGACGTCCATGGTGCACCCGCTCTACGCGGCCATGCCCCCCACCATCTTCGACGAGATGTCGGGGCTGGCCCGCGCCCACGGCGCCCTGAACCTGGGCCAGGGCTTTCCGGACGATCCGGGGCCCGAGACTGTGCGCCGGGCGGCGGCCGAGGCGGTGCTGGACGGCTACAACCAGTATCCGCCCTCCCGGGGCCTGCCGGAGCTGCGCCGGGCCGTGGCCGCCCATTACGCCCGCACTCAGGGGCTGGCCTTCGACCCCGAGTCCCAGGTCACGGTCACCTCCGGAGCCACCGAGGCCCTCGCCGCCGCCATCCTAGCCCTGGTGGAGCCGGGGGACGAGGTCATCCTCTTCCAGCCCGCCTACGACGCCTACGCCCCCCTGGTCCGACGGGCCGGGGGCGTGCCGCGCTTCGTGACCCTTTCGCCCCCCGACTGGCGCTGGACCGCCGCCCAGCTGGAGGCCGCCTTCACCCCCCGGACCCGGGCGGTCATCCTCAACTCGCCAGTCAATCCCACCGGGGTCGTGGTCCCCCATGAGGATCTTGAGACCCTGGCCGCCTCCTGTCGGGCGCGGTCGGTCCCGGTGATCTGCGACGAGGTCTGGGAGCACCTGGTGTTCGATGACGCCGTGCATGCGCCCCTGATCGCCCTGCCCGGCATGGAGGACCTGGCGGTCAAGATCGGCTCGGCGGGCAAGATGTTCGGCCTGACCGGCTGGAAGGTCGGCTTCCTCTGCGCCGGCCCGGCCCTGTCGCCGGCCCTGGCCCGGGCGCACCAGTTCCTGACCTTCACCACCCCGCCCAACCTGCAGGCCGCCGTGGCCTTCGGCCTGGAGTCCCCCGGGGACTGGTTCGAGGCCATGCCCGCCCGCATGCAGGCCAGCCGCGACCGCCTGACCGAAGCCCTGCGGCGCGAGGGGTTCGAAGTCGCCCGCTCCCAGGCCACCTACTTCCTGACTGTGGACCTGCCGGGCTCCGGCGTGGACGAGCCCGACCGCGCCTTCGCCGTGCGGGCGGTGAGCGAGGCCGGCGTCGCCGCCATCCCGGTCTCGGCCTTCTACGAGACCGACGCCGTCACCCGGACCCTTCGCCTCTGCTTCGCCAAGGCCGACGAGGTGCTGGACGAAGCCGCGACCCGGCTGGCCCGGGCCCGCGACCTCTCCCGCAGGGCTGTGTCCGGAACCTGACGGCTCAGCTCGTCGAGCCGCCGTCCACGACCACGGTCTGGCCGGTCATCCAGCCGCCGGCCCTGGAGGCCAGGAAGACCGCCGCGCCGGCGATGTCGTCCGGCTCGCCCAGCCGGCGCAGGGGCGTACCCTGGGACGACCGGACCTCGGCCTCGGGGGTGTCCCACAGGGCGCGGGCGAAGTCGGTCTTCACCAGGCCCGGCGCGATGCAGTTGATGCGGATGTTGTGGGGGCTCAGCTCCTGGGCGAGGTTGCGGGCCATCTGCATGTCCGCCGCCTTGGAGATGGCGTAGGCGCCGATCACCGCCGTGCCGCGGAAGCCGCCTATGGACGAGACGATGATGATCGCCCCGTCCTTGCGCTCGACCATTTCCGGCGAGACCAGGTTCACCAGCCAGTTGTTGGCGATGATGTTGTTCTCGAGGATCTTGCGGAAGGCGTCGTCGCTGATGCCGCTCATCGGCCCGTAATAGGGGTTGGAGGCGGCGTTGCAGACCAGGATGTCCACCTTGCCGAAGGCCTTGCGGGTCTCGTCCACCAGCCGGGCCAGGTCGTCCTTGGACGAGATGTTGGCGGGCACGGCGATGGCCGAGCCGGGCCTGCGGGCGTTGATGGCGGCGGCGACCTCATCGCAGGGGCCGGCCTTGCGCGAGGAGATGACCACCTTGGCGCCGTGCTCGGCCATACGCTCGGCGATGGCCTTGCCGATGCCGCGGGACGAGCCGGTGATGATCGCCACCTTGCCGGTCAGATCGAAAAGTTCGCCCATGGGTTTCCTCCGCTATCGGGTCGTGTTTCGGCGGTCATTTGCCGCCGAGGCCTCCGCCGGGTCAAGCCGCCCGGCTTGTCGTCCGGGGCCGGGCGGGCTAGTCGGAGGAATGCGGCGGTTTTTTCCGGCCGCGGGGCGGCGGACCCCTTGCGCCCGGCGACGCCGGGCCACAGGTTCCGCCCCTTCACTTATGGAGTTTCCCATGCGCGACTGGCGGCTTGACGACGAGGAAGAGGGCGACGGGCCGAAGCCCGATGCAGCGGCCGCCGCGGGCGGACCGGTCGCCAGCGCCCTGTTCAAGTCGCGCACCGTCCTCGTCTTCGGCGAGGTCAACATGCGCATGGCCGAGCGGGTCACCGCCCAGCTCCTGGCCCTGGCGGCCGAGGGCGACGGCGATATCCGCGTCATCATCAACTCGCCAGGCGGCCACGTGGAGAGCGGCGACACCATCCATGACGTCATGCGGTTCTGCGGCCCGAAGGTGAAGGCCATCGGCACCGGCTGGGTGGCCAGCGCGGGCGTGACCATCTTCCTGGGCGCCGAGCGCGAGAACCGGGTCTGCCTGCCCAACACCCGCTTCCTCCTGCACCAGCCGAGCGGCGGCGTGCGCGGCCAGGCCTCCGACATCCGGATCGAGGCCGAGGAAATCGTGAAGATGCGCCAGCGCATGAACCGGCTCATCGCCCGCGAGAGCGGCCAGACCTACGAAAAGATCCTCAAGGACACCCAGCGCAACTTCTGG
>NZ_JADBZL010000147.1:0-27620 GCF_020402505.1 Phenylobacterium sp.
AAGGGGTGGGTCGAAAAAATCCGCCCCCGACCCCTGCGGAGCGATTGACTGCGGAACTCCGGCTCACGCTGTTCCATGAAGGCCTGGTCCCCTTCCCGGAAACCCGGGCGCGGAACAGGTTGAGGCGGCGCAGCCGGCGGCGGTCAATCCGGGCCGGATCCGGGGGCCTTCCACCCGGGCCGCGACTGTACGACAATCGCCCTCAAGCAGGAGAACTTCCATGGCCGGAACCCGACGGGGACTGAGGATCGCAGTGATCGGCGCGGGCGCCGGCGGGATCGCCGCCGCCATCCGCCTGCGCGAACGCGGCGTGAGCGACGTGGTGATCTTCGAGAAGGCCGGCGAGCCGGGCGGGACCTGGCGGGACAACACCTATCCAGGCATCACCTGCGACGTGCCCTCCCACCTCTACCGGTTCTCCTTCGCCCCCAATCCCGACTGGAGCCACAAGTACTCTCCGGGCCCCGAAATCCAGGCCTACATGCGCAAGGTGGCCGCCGACTATGGCGTCGAGGCTCGGATACGGTTCAACAGCGAGGTCTTGTCGGCGACCTGGACGGGCGGCGGCTGGGAGATCGTCACGACCCAGGGTCCCCAGGGCCGCTTCGACGCCGTCATCACAGCGGTGGGAATCCTGCATCATCCCTCCCTGCCGGACATCGAGGGACTGGACGACTTCGCCGGCGCGGCCTTCCACACCGCGCGCTGGGATCATTCCGTCCCCCTGGAGGGTCGGCGGATCGGCGTCATCGGCACCGGCTCCACCGCCATCCAGATCGTACCGGCCATCGTCGATCGGGCCGAGAAGGTCAGCCTCTTCCAGCGCACGGCCCAGTGGATCCTGCCGGAACCCAACCTGCCGATCGCCGAGGAGAAGCGCGCCGCCTACCGGGCCGACCCGGCCCTGCTGGAAGACCAGTACGCCCACCTCGCCCAGGCCTTCAACGGCGCCTTCTGCGCAGCCGTCGCGGGGGAGGCGCCGGAGGTCTACGCGCGTATGGCCCAGGCCTGCAGGGACAACCTGGCCACGGTGGCGGACCCTGAACTCCGCGCCCGGCTGACCCCGGACTACCGCATGGGCTGCAAGCGGCTGATCGTCTCCAGCCTGTTCTATCCGGCCATCCAGAGGCCCGACGCCGAGCTGGTGACAGACCCCATCGCCCGGATCGAGGCCGGTGGGGTGCGGACGGCGGACGGGCGGCTCCATGACCTGGACATTCTGGTCCTGGCCACGGGCTTCGACGCCCACCATCCCTTCGGCGACATGCACATCACCGGCCGCAGCGGGCGGTCTCTCTCCGAGACCTGGGCGAAGGGCAATGTCACCTATCGGGGAGTGACAGTTCCCGACCTGCCCAACTGGTTCATGCTGGGCGGTCCCAACAGCCCCCTGGGCAACTTCTCCTTCCTGATGACCGCCGAACGGCAGCTCGACTACGTTCTGCAGCTGGTGGACCTGCTGCGGGACGGCCGGGCGAGCGAGATCACGCCCCGGCCGGAGCCCACCGCCGCCTGGACCCAGGCGCTGAAGGACAAGCTGGCGGGGTCGATCTGGGCCTCAGGCTGCCGCAGCTGGTACTTCGACGCGCACGGCAATGTCGCCACCTATCCCTGGTCCTACGAGACCTTCGAGGCGGAGATGAAGGCGCCGGTCCTGGAGGACTACGCCCTGTCGGCCTGAGGGCGGGTCAGGGGGCGGCCGACAGGATGAGGGTCCGCGCCCTGCGAATCTGATCGACGACCAGGGGCAGGTGATGCCGCATGAAGAACAGGCCGTAGAGTCCGGTCCGCCGGTCGATCCAGGGATAGGCGCCGAAGGCGCCCGGGCTGGAGGACAGGAGGCAGGGCCCCTCCGGGTCCTGGGCCTCGCACCAGGTTCCAAGGCCATAGGCGTCGACGTCGCCCATGCCCGGCGGGCGATAGGCCATGGGCTTGCCCGCGGTCTGCACGCGCTCCAGCTCCGCGACCGCTTCCGGCGAGAGCACCCGGCGTCCCTCCAGCGTCCCGCCGGCAGCGAGCATGCCGAGGAAACGGCCATAATCCTCGGCGGTTGAGTACACGCCGCCCTGCAGGTTGGGGTTGGTCACCTCCGCGGGGTCCAGGCGAGGCCGCAGGGGATGTCCCCAGGTCGTTGATTTCAGGCCCAGCGGTATGGAGATCCGCTCGGCGAAGAGGTCCGCCCAGCGCCGACCCGTCGCCTGTTCGACGAGGGCCCCGGCCACCTGAAGGGACGGACCGCCGTACCGGAAAACAGCGCCGGGCGGATCCACCTGGGACCTGCGGGCGATGCGGGCCGCCGACTCCGAGAGGGTCAGTCGGGAATCCTGCAGCAGGTCCGACATCCCGAGGAGGCCGCCCTGGCCCGCGGTGTAGGAGAGGAGCTGGCGCAGGGTGATCTCGCCGGAGGGACCCCGGAACTCGGGCAGCCTTCGGCCGATGGGCTCGTCAAGCGACAGGAGCCCCTCGTCCACGACAGTCATGACCAGGGCCGCCGCCATCCACTTCGACGCAGAAGCCACAGGCAGGCGCGCATCGGGCGCCAGGTCGCCGCGGTCCAGGCGATAGAGAAGGGTCCCTTCCCGGTAAACGAGAAGCGAGACCCCAGGGGCGCCCCTGGCGAGGATGGCGTCGAGGGCGCGATCCAGACCCGGCGGCGCATCGGCGGCGCGGACGGCGCCCGCCGCAAGGGACAGAAGAACGGAAAGGACAGCGAGCCGCCGCAACATCTGGCGCATTTTCCCCGAGCCCCTCAAACTAGGGGTCGACGGCGACGCGAACAAGCCGACTGCAAGCGGGAGGATGACGATGGCGGCCGCCAACGAGGCCCAGGAGGCCTACTGGAACGACGTGGCGGGACGGACATGGGCGGCCCTGCAGGACCGGATCGACCGGCAGATCCGCCCCCTCGGCCTGGCGGCGATGGACAGGCTGGCGCCGGCGGCCGGCGAGACCGTGATCGACATTGGCTGCGGCTGCGGCGACACCAGCCTGGAGCTGGCCCGGCGGGTCGGCCCCGAGGGCGAGGTGCTGGGGCTCGACATCTCGGCGCCCATGCTGGAGGTCGCCCGGCGCAGGGCGGAAGCGGCCGGCGCCGAAGGCCTGGAGTTCCGGCAGGCGGACGCCCAGGTCGCGGCCCTGCCCGGCGGCCGGGACGCCGTCTTCTCGCGCTTCGGCGTCATGTTCTTTGCGGACCCGACGGCCGCCTTTCGGAACATCCGGCATTCCCTCAGGCCCGGCGGCCGTCTGGCCTTCGTCTGCTGGCGACCCCTGGCCGAGAACCTCTGGATGCGCCTGCCCGCCGAGACGGCCGCGGACCTCGTTCCGCTCGCCCCGCCCCCGGAACCAGGCGCGCCGGGCCCCTTCGCCTTCGCCGACCCGGAGCGTGTACGGACGATCCTTGTGGCCGAAGGCTTCACCGGGATCAAGATTTCGCCCCACGATGAGGCGATCGGCGGGCTGGACCTCGAAGAGACGGTGGAGATGAGCTTCCGGGTCGGACCCCTCGGTGCGATCCTCCGGGAACGGCCGGACCTGGCGCCTGTCCTGCGTGAACGCGTCCGCGAGGCGGTCCGACCCTGGCTGCGCGACGGGGCGGTCTACATGCCTTCGGCGACCTGGATGGTCAGAGCCCGCAACCCGGCCTGAATCAGCCGTTCAGGAAGCGGGCGAGGGCGGCGCGGCTGTCGCGCTCCGCCGCCTGGGCGACCCGCGACCCGCGCATGACCTGGAAGGCGTGGAAGGCCCCCGGATAGACATGGACCTCCGTGGGGATCCCCTCGCGGGTCAGCCGGCGGGCGTATTCGAGGTTTTCTTCCAGGAAGAGGTCCAGGGCCCCGGTGGCGATGAAGGTCGGCGGCAGACCCGCAAGACTTTCGGCCCGGGCCGCGGCGGCGTAGGGCAGGACCCCTTCGATCCCGGGCTCATGCCCGAGCAGGGCCGCCCAGCCGAAACGGTTGTTGTGCGCGGTCCAGATAAACTCTCCCGTCATGGGGTGTGGATCGGGGCGCGTGCAGGTGCGGTCGTCAATCATCGGGTAGATCAGGTGCTGGAAGGCGAGCCGGTGCTCGCCCCGGTCCCGGACCAGCAGGGCGAGACCTGCGGCAAGGCCTCCGCCGGCGCTCTCGCCCATGACCCCGACCCGCTCCGGGTCGACCCCCAGTTCGGCGGCGTGAGTCAGGGTCCAGGCCAGAGCGGCGTAGCAGTCCTCCACGGCGCCGGGGAAGCGGGTCTCGGGCGCCAGGCGATACTCCACCGTGACAATCACGCAGCCGAGGTCGGCGGCCATGGGACGGTGCAGGGCCTCGTTGGCGTCCGCCCGACCCGAAACATAGCCGCCGCCATGTATGTGAAGGATGCAGGGCAGGGCGCCCTCGACACCCCGGGGCCGGTAGATGAGGACCTCGACCTCGGGATCACCGGTGCGACCGGGGATGAGGCGGCGGACCTGATCGGTCCGCTCCGCATCCTTGGGGTCGGCGGGGAACCAGGAGGCCCGGCCCCGCATGCCCGGGAGCATGGCCTCGGTCAGGACCACTGTGGGAAAGGCGTCGAGCATGGGCAGGAGCTCAGGGTCGACCAGGTGGCGTGAGAAGGACTCGGACATGGAGCCTCGGCTTCGGGTGGGGGCCTTCAGGGGTAGATCTTGAGCATCTGTCCCTCATGACGGCGGACCGCCTGACGCATGCTGGTCCACTGGGCCGGGACATTGGACCTGTCCCATTCGGCGATCTCGGCCTTGAGGCGGGCAACGACCTCGGGTCGGGCGGCCGCGAGGTTGCGCGTCTCGCCAGGGTCCTCGGACAGGTTGTAGAGCATGTCGTAGACGCCCTGGGAGGAGATCCTCGCCTGGACGCCGTCGGGGGTGATGCCGGCGGCCTGGCTCTCGGACTCGCCCGGCTCGGCGCGGTTGACGCTCCAGAGCTTCCAGTCGCCGTCGCGGATCGCGTAGTTCGGCCCGGTCCGCCAGAAGAGGCGGCGCTCGAAGCGCTTCGGCTCGCGTCCGGCAAGGTAGGGGGCGAGGTTTTCGCCATCCGTCCCCCTCGGCAGGGTTGCGCCCGCCAGGGCGGCGGCGGTGGGGGCGATATCGAGGCTGGAGACCACCTGGTCCTCCACCGCGCCGCGCCGGAAGCGTCCGGGCGCCGAGACGATGTAGGGCACGCGGATTCCGCCCTCGAGATGCAGGCCCTTGAAGCCGTTCAGGGGCGCGTTGGTGCAGGCGGTCCCGACATAGCCGGCGCAGCCGTTGTCCGACAGGAAGACGATGACGGTGTTCGTCTCAAGCTTCCTCGACTTCAGTTCGGCGCGGATCCTGCCGACGCCGTCGTCCAGGGCGGTGACCATGGCGGCGTAGACCCGCTGGCCCTTGTCGGGGATGGCGCGGTTGCGTTCGATGTAGGTGGCCGGGGCCTGGAGCGGCGTATGGGGCGTGGTGTAGGCCAGGTAGAGAAAGAAGGGCTTGCCGGCGCTGGAGTCGATGAAGTTGACCGCCTCGCGGGTGAAGGCGTCGGTGAGGTAGGCCGTCTCCTGCACGACCTCTCGGCCCCGGAGGACAGGCGCGGCCTGGCGCAAGAGGGCCATCTTCTCGGCCTCGGTCGCCCCGGGCGGGGCCTGCACCCCCTCGGCGATCCCGAAGGAGGCGCCGGCTCCGGGGGGCGTGATCTCCTCGTCGCCGACCTTGAAGTCGGTCATGAAGGAGGTCGCCCCGGTCATGACGCCGAAGAAGCTGTCGAAGCCCCGGTCGAGGGGGTGGTAGCCGGCGGGCTGGCCCAGGTGCCACTTGCCCACCATGCCGGTGGAATAGCCGGCGTCCTTCAGGACCTTGGGAAGAAAGACCTCGTCCCGGGAGACCCCTCCGGTCCGGTCCCGGCCCACCGGGTTGAACTCGTAGCCGAAGCGGGTCTGGTAGCGCCCGGTCATCAAGGCCGCCCGGGACGGGGCGCAGACCGGATGGGCGACGTATCCCTGGGTGAACCGCACGCCGTCGCGGGCCAGGGCGTCGATGTGGGGCGTCTTCACCCGGGGCGAGCCGTAGGCGCCCGTATCGCCGTAGCCCAGGTCATCGGCGAGGATGATGATGATGTTCGGCCGGGCGGGCGCCGCCAGGGCCGGGACCGCCGCCAGGCTGGCGCCCGCCGCCGCTGCGAGGAAGACGCTTCTCGTGAACATGTCGGTTTCCTCCCGCCCGGGACTTCCGCCCGGCCCGTGGGAAGGCTAGCACAGCGGTGGCGGCGCGGCAGGGTCTCTGTAGCGAACCGCCCAATCCGGAGACGCGATGATGCGGAATGTCCTGCGCCCGTTCGCCCTGGCGGCGGCACTCCTAATGGGAACCCTTGCCATGACCGAAGCCCTTGCCGCCGACGACCCCTACACCTGGATGGAGGAGATTGAGGGCGACCGGGCCCTGGAGTGGGCGAAGGCGCAGAACGCCCGGTCCCTGCCCCGGCTGCAGAACGACCCGAGGTACGCCGGCCTCTACGCCGAGGCCCAGGCCATCGCGACCGCCCCGGACCGTATTCCGGGGATCACCTTCGCCGGCGGGGAGAAGGTCCGGGACTTCTGGCAGGACCGCACCCACGTCCGGGGCCTTTGGCGCGAGACGGACCTCGCCGGCTACCGGTCGGGCGCTCCGGTCTGGCGGACGATCCTCGATGTCGACGCCCTGGCGAGGGTCGAGAAGGCCAACTGGGTGTTCGCCGGGGCCGATTGCCTGGCGCCGGACAACCGCCTGTGCCTGGTGAGCCTGTCGGATGGCGGCAAGGACGCCGTGACGGTGCGGGAGTTCGACGCCCTTGAGGGCCGGTTCCTGGGTAACGGCTTCCGTCTTCCGGAGGGCAAGCACCGGTTCGGCTGGATCGACCGCGACACCCTGCTGGTCGTCACCGCTCTGTCGCCCGACGAGAGCACCTCCTCGGGCTATCCCTACATTGCGCGCCTCCTGTCCCGCGGCCAGACCCTCGCCCAGGCCCGGGAGGTGTTCCGAGGTGAGCGGACGGACGGCGGCTATGGCGTGTACGGACAGGTCTTCCGGAACGTCGGGGGACAGGTCGAGGCTGCGATCCTGGCCCGGCCCCTCGACACCTTCAGCGCCGAGTATCACCTTCTGGCGGGAGACCGGACCCTGAAGCTGGCCCTGCCCCTGCGCTCGACCCTTCAGGCCCTGGTCGCCGGCCGGCTGGTGGTCAGCCTGGAGGCGGACTGGACCGAAACCGGCTTGAAGGCCGGCGATCTGGTAGACTTCGACCTCGCGGCGGTCCGGGCCACGCCCGGCGCCCTGAAGCCAAACCTGGTCCTGCGCCCGACGCAGAGCCAGAGCGTCGAGCAGGTCGCCTCGACCCGCGACCGCCTTGTCATCGGACTCCTGGACAATGTCCGGGGACAGGTCCGCAGCCTGAAACGGGACGGCGGCGCCTGGACCTCGCAGACCCTCGACCTGCCCTCGGACTCCACCCTGACCCTGACCTCGGCGTCGGACGACAGCGACCGGATCCTGGTGAGCGCAGCCAGCTACCTTTCCCCCACCAGCCAATGGCTGGCCGAGGCCGGGACCGGCGCGACGGATCGCCTGCGCAGCCTGCCGCCCCGGTTCGACGCCTCGAACATGGTCGCCGAGCAGCACTGGGCGGTCTCGAAGGACGGGACCCGGGTTCCCTATTCCGTAGTGCGCCGGAAGGACGCGCCGATGAACGGGGCGAACCCGACCCTGCTCTACGCTTATGGGGGCTTCCTGGTCAGCCAGACGCCAGCCTACGCCGCCATCCCCGGCAAGCTGTGGGTGGAGAAGGGCGGAATCTATGTCGTCGCCAACATCCGGGGCGGGGGCGAGTTCGGGCCGCGCTGGCACAACGCCGGTCTGAAGCTGAACCGCATGCGGGTCTATGAGGACTTCTTCGCCGTCTCTGAGGACCTGATCCGCCGAGGCTACACCTCGCCCCGGCGCCTGGGGATCATGGGCGGCTCCAACGGCGGCCTGCTGATGGGCGTGGCCCTGACCCAGCGCCCTGAGCTCTACAACGCGGTGGTCATCCAGGTGCCCCTGTTCGACATGATCCGCTACACGCAGATCGGGGCCGGCGCCTCCTGGGTGGGAGAGTACGGCGACCCGGCCATCCCGGCTGAGCGCGAGATGCTGCTCTCCTACTCGCCGTACCAGAACCTGAAGGCGGGCCAGTCCTATCCGCAGGTCTTCATTGAGACCTCGACAAAGGATGATCGCGTCCATCCCGCCCACGCCCGCAAGGCCGCCGCGCGGCTGGGGGAGCTGGGCTACGACTATCTCTACTACGAAAACATCGACGGCGGGCATGCGGCGGCGGCCAACCTGAACGAGCGGGCCCTGCGCCAGGCCCTGGAGTACACCTACCTCCTGCAGAGGCTGATGGACTGACCCGCCCCACGATTCCGGTTCCCCTTTCCGCGAAAAGCCGATCTAGGATAGGCGGGAACCCGCTGGAGCGAGGGAGGAGACAAGATGACGGACATTCTGGATCTGGGCGGCCGCGTGGCTCTGGTGACGGGGGCGGGCCAGGGCGTGGGACGGCAGATCGCCCTTCACCTGGGCGGAGCGGCCAACAGCGGCGGCGTGGTGGTCAACGACTTCGTGCTCGAGCGCGCCGAGGCCGTGGCCGAGGAAATCCGCGCCGCTGGCGGCAAGGCCCTGGCCCTGCAGTGTGATGTCTCGAGCCAGGCGGCGGTCAAGGAGATGGTGGCCAAGGGCTCGTCCGACCTCGGGGCCATCGGCGTGCTGGTGAACAACGCCGGCAACGCCGGGGCGACGCCGTCGGCGGATGCGCGCCTGCCCTTCTGGGAGACCGGACCGGAAGTCTGGCAGACCTTCCTGGGGGTCAATCTCTACGGCGTCATCAACTGCACCGGCGCCGTCATCCCGGGCATGATCGCCCGTCAGGCGCCGGGGCGGATCGTGACCATCATCTCCGACGCCGGTCGCTGGGGCGACGCCAACATGGAGATCTACGCTGCGGGCAAGGCGGGCGCGGCGGGCTTTATGCGCTCGGTGGCCCGGACCCTGGGCCGCTACGGGATTACGGCGAACTCCGTGGCCATCGCCCTGACCGCCACCCCGGCGGTGGAGCGCACCCTGAACGGCGATCCCGAGCGCCTGAAGCGCCAGATGGAGAAGTACATCATCCGCCGGCCCGGCCGGCCGGACGACGTGGCGAACATGGTCCTATTCCTCTCGTCTGACGCTTCAAGCTGGATCACCGGACAGGTCTATCCCGTGAACGGCGGCTTCACCTTCGCCCTCTGAAGACCGGACGCAGGTGCGTCCGGGAGTCAGCCAAGGCCCGCCAGAATGGCCCGCCGGGGTGATCGGTTGCACGCCCGCGAAACGCGCCGCGGCCTTGAGCTGGGGCAACCTCAGGAGGACACGTGGCCAAGGCGCCCGGTGACGCCAAACGGGTTCGGCAAGTCGAGGGTCAGCTGGCCGCAGCCAGTGCGCCCTTCGGCGCAAACACGGTCTGGGAGAGCGGCAGGCCGTCGCCCCTTTCACCGTAACGTCGGGCCGCGGTCCGCACCATCTTCTGGAGGCTGGCGAGGAGGGCCTTCTGGTCTCCGATCTGCGCGAAGTGCTCGGCCTGACGTCCCTTCAGCGCGGCGAGAAGTTCCGGGAGGGCGATCAGGGCGTTCAGGCGGCGAAGATAGTCCTCCGTATCCTGGCCCTGGAAGTCCGGCGGGGCAATGGCGGCCACCTCGCCCCGGTCCAGGGTCAGGATGGCCGCGCCGGCCGCGGCCGCAAGACGGGCGCTGGCGCCTCCTGCCGCGCGGAACGGATTGGCGTAGACGTCGACCACGGTCAGGAGTCTGGCGAGGTCGGACGGCTCCGGAATATACAAGAACTGGGATCCGAGGACCTGCTGGCAGGCGTCCGAGAGATAATCCGGCAGTTCGCCAGCGACCAGCCAGACACAGTCCGGCCGGTCCCGGATCGCCAGTTCCATCCCGGTGATGTAGGCTTCGTCCATATCCGCGTCCAATTGGTCGCCCACCGTGGCGATCACCAGGGCGTCCTCGGGAAGGCCAAGATCGGCGCGGGGCAGGGGCTCGGGAGCCGGAGTGACCCGACCCGGGACCTCAAGGGTCTGGACATGGTTGGCGGCGAAGGCGGCCGGCGCGCCCTGAGCGCCCCAGAGGGCCGTGATCTCTTCATGAGATCGACGACCCCAGTAGACGTCCGCATACTGAACAGGCGCGTCGTCGGAAGCAACGTACATGAGGGTCGGCCCCAGCCGGCTCACCAGGCTGATCACCGGCGAGAAGGCGGACTCTCCGCAGAAGTGGAAGGCGCAGGGACCTCGGCCGAGGATGTCGGCCATGAAGTTCTCGTTCTCGAGGGTCGAGACGAGCAGGACCTCCAGATCCTCTCGATGCGAGCCCAGGGCGTCCTGAATGTAGGCGCCCATGTCGGGCGTGATGGAGCCGGAGTGGACGATCTCGATGCGCTTGACCTTAGGGTCGAGGGCGAGGACGGCCGCGAAGTCGATCGCCGTTGTCGATGGCAGGTCATAGGTGTCCTGGAGCGATCCGACAAAGAGAACATGGGCCGCCCGGATCCGGGGCAGGGGAAGGCTCCGGGGCGCCATGGCCAGAGCGTCGGCGAAGCGGGTGAAGATAGGACGGCAGACATGGTTCACCCGCGCCACCAGCGCGGGCGGGAGGGCGGGACTGCGCAGCAGGGAGAGTTCCCGAAGGGTCGAGGCAAGGGTGATCTGCGCGTTCTCGTTCAGGCCCCCGCTCTCGATCAGACGCACAATGCGGTCCTGCACGTCGTCCGCCTTGAAACCAGCCAACTGGTCCGGGCGAAGGAGGCTCGACCAGACCTCGGCGATCCGGCGGACGGCTGGCAGGTCGGCGTCTCGCACGCCCTCTGCGAGGATGTTCTCCAGACTCATGGGTTCCGGCTCCGGGGAATGATTTTGGAAGTCAGGGCGCGCGGTCGCGAAGCGCCCGGGGGGCAGGTTCCGGCGAACCGGCGTCTTCCGGCCCTGGCCGCAGCCGGGGCGGATGCGAATTGGCGGGCCTTGTGCATGGGGAGCGTCCGGTTCCGGGGCCCCTACTGTTCGCCAATTAAGGTTAACCGAGTGTTACGCCATAGCCGGGCGACTCCGGCGGCGGGGGCGGAGCCTTGCGGTACCAGACCAGCTGCTCGGAGGTGGCCAGGAGCTTGCCGTCACGGCGCCAGTAACTGGAGCGTTCGTCCGAGGCGCCGCCGCCTCCCACCCGGCCCTCGTACTCCACCAGGATGAAGTCATTGCCGACCTCCGCCACCTCTTCGTCGGTGGCGTGCAGATAGACCGTCAGGGACAGGGTGGTGGTCGAGACGCCCATGCCGAAGGCGTACATGGCCCGGGGCGGGGAGTTGTCGGTGATCATGCCCAGGAGGGCTTTGTCCAAAGGCTCCCGGCGCGAGCGCACCCAGGCCAGGGACCGCGATCCTGCAGAGGGCCTGGGCGGGAAGCCGTCGAGGCTGCGGCGTTCCAGTACGGTGGAGCCGAAGTGCTGGCGGGCATTGGGGATTTCCGGGGCCGGCAGGCTGTCCGGATCCGGCGCCTGCGGCATGGTGACAAAGGCGAAGGGCGGGGTGTCGGGCCGCTTCGCCGTGGTGACGATGGCGTGGACGCCCACCTCCTCGGAGCCTGGCGGGCGCAGCTCCACCTCCCAGACCCCCACTGAGCCGCCCTGGCGGATCCGGCGGGTGCGCACATCCAGGTCGCCCGCCGGCAAGGCGGCGGCATAGGTCAGGGTCAGGGACAGGACCTCGCCCACCCGCTCGGGCTCGGCCTGGACGATGCGGGTGGCGAGGCCGATGGCGTAACCGCCCCAGAGCCCGCCGGAGGGGTTGCGCCACTCCTCGCCGGCGGGCACGCGCCAGCGCCCCGGTCCGAGGCGCTCGAGGATCATCTGGTGGGTCGGGGCGTCTGTCGTCATGGCCGGGACCCCTACACCGGGCCAGGCGGGAATTGGAAGGGCGGGCAGGCATGGTAGCCTGCGCCAACGCCAGGTTCGGAGCCCTTCGCGGATGGACACCCCCTTCATCGACGCCGAAGCCCGGGTCCGCAGCCTCGACCCCGAGGGCCGGCTCCTGTCGGCGGAGCTCCTCGCGGGCGGCGTCTCCTCGCACATCCGGAAGCTGGTGTTCCAGACGGCCTGCGGAATCGAGGCGGTCGTCGAGCGCCGGCCCAAGGTCATGCCGGGCAAGCCGCCGCCTGCGGAACGCGCCGCCCTAGAGGCCGCCCTGCTGGCGCGCCTTCCCGGCCTCGGGATCCCGGCCCCGCGGCTGCGCCGCTTCGATCCGCCGGACACCCTGGTCCTCGACTTCCTGGACGGCGGGGCAGAGCCGCCCCCGGGGGCGCCCGCCAGCCTCATCGGGCCAATGGCCTCGGCGCTGGCGGCCCTGCACCGGCTCGGCCCGGAGCACGGCCTGCCGGCCATGCGGAGCTTCACCGACCCCCTGCCCGACCTGAAGGCCTGGCGGCCGGATCTCTTCCCCGCAGACGCGGCGGTCCAAGCCGCCTGCCCGCCCCTTGAAGGGTCGCCCCGCCTGCTGCACGGAGACTTCTGGATGGGCAATCTCCTCTGGCGGGGTGGAGAACTGGCCGGCCTGCTGGACTGGGAGGACGCCTGCCTGGGCGATCCCATGGCCGAACTGGCCGCGGCCCGCTGCGACCTGCACAGCCGCTTCGGCGCCGGGGCCGCCGAGAGCCTGGCCGAGACCTACGGCGCCCTCGCCCCGACGCACCCGGCCCGCCTGGCCTGGTGGGACCTCTACATGCCCAGCGCCCAGCTCACCTTCATGGACGGCTGGGGCCTGGCCCCGGAGGAGCTGGAGCGTCTGCGTGGAGCCATGACAAGGCGGCGTGACCTCGCCCTGGCTGCGCTGGGGATGGGGTGAGGCTCAGCCGCCCTTCTCAAGGTCGGCCGGGGGGAGGGCAGGCCCGGCGTCCCCGGGGCGCTTCGGACCTGAAGGTCAGGCGGTGGTGCAGCCATCCGGCAGCGCTCGCCGGCTGACCGACGGGACGGGTGGTCAGCACCAGCAACGGACCTTCCGCCTGGCTGTAACGTTCCAGCACCGCGCCAACCCAACCTGGCTCTGTCGCCATGTCGACGTAATGGCGGATTGCGCCATCGTGTGCCTCGTAGCGCCCGGAATAGGCGATGAAGCCGTCATTCTGGACGCCCGAAACCCGGCCCTGCGCCGGCCATTCCGGATGCATGAGAAATCCGGCCATGACTCCCTGTGGGGCGTAGAGGACCCGGCCCTGCGCCCTCTCAGTGAACGGGTGTTCAACCGGGCCGGCCGCGTGGACCTTCACCCATTCGACGAGCCTCCAGACACCGGTCAACGCCACGGTCAAGCGATCCCTCCCTCGGACGGCCGGGAGAGGCGGAGCAACAGGGTGGAAGTCAGCAGGAACTGGAAAAGAATGACGGTGGGAAGCATCCAGCGATGAGCGCTGATCAGGGCGACCGCCGCAGGCGCAGGGTTCATCAGCGGCGCGTTCAGAAGGTTCAGGATGAGGATGGCGAAGAGCAGAGGGGTCGAGCCCCGGAAGAGCTTCCAGCAGGCCACGCCGTAGGCGGTCTCGATGGCGAGGTCGGCCCAGGGCGCACCTGCCAGGTTGAATCCGAAGCGCGGCGATCCGGCGAGGGGCAGGAGGCTGATGTCCGGTTCGTGGTGGATGAGATCCAGCAGCACATGCGAGATGACCGCGAGGGCCAGGGCCAGCCCGATCCGAGGGCGGCCCAGCCATGCGCCGAGGACCAGGACCGCAATCGCCAGCCCCGCCCCGGTCCCCAGAGCGTGAGAGTAGGGCAGGAAGCTGAGATGGACGGAGGTCTGCGTGGTCGTGAACCGCTCGATCCCGAGATAAGTGAACCCGATCCAGAGCAGTTCGACGGCCTGGACGGCAACGAGAAGGGCGGGCAGGGGCGCGTCGGGGAAGACGCGCTTGATCGCCAGGGCCGTCGTTCCATGCGCGATGGCGTACATGCGAGAGGTCTCCTTGCTTGCGGCGCGGCGCAGGAGGCCGCCCCCCTTTCGCCCTGTGGGCCGGCCTTCAGGGCTTTACGTCGAAGTTGATCCGCACCCCGTTGACGCTGCGGATGAAGTCCGGCCCGAAGGCGGTGGCGGGGGTATGGGCGCCGATCGGAGCCTTGCCGCCGCAAATGGCTTCCATAGCCCGCACCGCGATCTCCGCCGCCATGGCGTAACCCTCGCCGCCCTCCAGGCGCCCGGTGCACCGGGCATCCCCACGACCGCCCTCCACCCAGACGCGGGAGACGGGCGCCCGGAGCCCTGCAACTCCCGAATGCCCGCTGCTGGACAGGATCTGCCGGCGAACGGTGGGGATTTTCAGCAGGGCCGGCAGGACCGGCGCGATGACGGACAGGACCGCGGCTTGCGACGCCGGCATCGGTACGCCCGCGACAATCTGGCGGACGCCGGTGGCGTGACGGGCGCCGACGAGATCCGCCAGGGGTGCGCTAGCGAAGGCCTGGCGGGAGCCGTCGGCGCCCAGGACCCGCCAGCGCCTGCGCCCGAGGTTCCGGCGGACAACCTCGCCATCGATGATTTCCCGACCGCCGCCCGCAAGGACGGCCAGGGTGCTCTCGGCGACGGCGGGGGAGTCGTGGGCGGAGTCCGACGCCACGCTGATCCGGAGCCAATCTGCGCCGCCCAGGGCCTCTGACACCATCGCCGCCAGGCCATCGGAGGCAGCGATGCCGAACCCCGCCCCGCCGACCAGGGTGAGCCCGGCCCGCCGGGCCTCACCATCCATGTCGAGAAGCCGCTGAAGCGCAGGCGCCTCGCCGTTGAGGTCGGCGTAGGAAAGACCCGCCGACAGGGCGGCCCGGATCAGGGGGAGGCCCGTCTCGCTGAATGGCCCCGCCACATTGAGCAGGGCGCGGCGCCCCTTCAGCGCCACGGCGAGGCTCTCGGGGTCCGCGAGGTTCGCCTGCCTGAACTCCAGACCTCTGGGCGCGGCGAGGGCCATCAGCCGCTGTGGGTCGCGGCCGACCAGGAGAGGCCTGTGTCCCCTCTGCATCGCCTGCTCGAGGACCATCTGACCCGTCACGCCTGTCGCCCCGAAGAGGGCCCAGGCGTTGGGGTGATCATTTGCTAACTCAAGTGACATGCCTTTACCCTCCAAGGCCGCGTTCAATCAGGTCGAGAATGTCCGCCGTCAATTCACTGGGACGGCGCGGAAGCTCTTCGAAATGCGCCATGCGCGCGATCTGGGCGACCAGGCCCAGGATGAGAGCTGCGGCCAGGTTCGCGTCGACACCCGGGCGGACCTCGCCGCGGGCCTGCGCCGTCTCGACCAGGCGGCGCACGGCGCCCGGCAATCCGAGCGCGCGGGCGTCACCCGGCAAGTCGCGCCAGTACCGGCGGAGGTTCTCGAGTACGAAATGAATGGCGTCAGGAGAGGTTTCGATCAGCACAAGGGCGCCCGTAATGGCGGACCGCAGATCTGCGGACGGGGTCATCACCGTGGCGGCGAGGCGCCGATAGCAGGCCTCAAACAGGCTCCGCGCCAGGTCCTCCTTCGTGCTGAAGTGCTTGAAGAGGGCGGGATTACTGTAGCCCGAACGCGCCGCGATATCCCGGACGGTCACGCCATCCACCCCTCGCGAGGCGAACAGGTCCATCGCCGAGAGCAGGATCGACTGCTTTGCGGGCGGATCAGTGCTGGATACGAAGAAGGGGAGTGGCGCGTGCATCATTTCATGAAGTTAGCATTTGCTCACCGTCTGTCAAGCCTTGTGTCTCCGGGAACCCGGACTGGAAGGCCGGGCGCGGTTGCCGGGGCGGCTCCTCCTGCTCCTGGAAGCGGGTGTTCCAGACGACGGAAGGAACCTGCGCCGTCCTCGAACGCCGGCCGAAGGTCATGCCGGGCCAGCCGCCCGCCCCTCGCCGGCATGACGCCGCCCCAAAACCGGGGCGGATGACCGCTCAAGAGGTTCAGTTCCCGCGCCTGGCGCCGTATATGGGCGCGGCCCGCCGTCGCCCGGCCCCGCCCAGCGCCGGAGCGCCCTGCCGCCTGTTCCGCCCGGAGACGATCATGACAGCCGTCCTGAAGTTCCTGAAAACCGAGGCCGCCGGCGGGCTGTTGATCGCCTTGGCCGCCGCGGCCGCCATCCTCGTCGCCAATTCGCCCCTGGCGTCCGGCTACAACGCCTGGCTCAAGACGCCGCTGGTCCTCGATCTCGGCTTCTGGCAGGTGGGCGGCGCCCTGAAGGACTGGGTGAAGGACGGCCTGATGGCCATCTTCTTCTATGTCATCGGCCTTGAGCTGAAGCGCGAACTCACCGTCGGCGAGCTCTCCAACCCCAAGACCGTTCTGCTGCCGGTCGCGGCGGCCTTCGGCGGCGCCCTGCTTCCGGTCCTGATCTACAGCGCCTATGCCGGAGGCGTGGATCCGCGCGGCTGGCCGGTGCCGGTCGCCACCGACATCGCCTTCGCCCTCGCCGCTCTGGCCCTCATCGCACCGAAGGCCAACCCGAGCCTCAGGCTCTTCCTGCTGACGCTGGCCGTCGTCGACGACCTGATGGCCATCGTCCTGATCGCCGTCCTGTTCACCGCCGAGCTGGCCTATGTGCCGCTGTTTGCGGCCCTGGCCCTTCTGGGTCTCGTCTACGGCCTCGGCCGGCTGCGCCCCCTGCCGATGTGGATCTATCCGGCCGTCGCGGTGATCACCTGGGGCCTGTCCAAGGAGTCCGGGGTGCACACCTCCGTCATGGCGGTGGCTGCGGCCTTCATCGTGCCGCCCCGGCCGATCGGGAGCGACGACACCCTGCTCGGGCGGCTTGAACACTACATCCACCCGTTCTCGGCCTATGTCGTCCTGCCCATCTTCGCCTTCAGCGCCGCGGGGGTCTCCCTCGCCGGCCTGAAGCCGCAGGACATCCTCGCCGGGGTCTCGGCGGGCGTCGCTCTCGGACTGGCGATCGGCAAGCCGATCGGCGTCACCCTCTTCGCCCTCGCCGCCGCACGGCTGGCGCGGAACCCGCTGCCCTTCTCGCTCGGCCAACTGATCGGCGTCGGATGCCTCTGCGGCATCGGCTTCACCATGAGCCTCTTCATCGGCGCCCTCGCCTTCGACGGCGACGTCGCCGGAGAGGCGCAGGCGCGGCTGGGCGTTCTGATGGGCTCGTCGCTCTCGCTGCTGCTGGGGCTTATCGCCTTCCGGCTGCTTCCCCCTCCGAAAACCTAGATCACCGCTCGAGGCCTCACTTGGAAATCGCCATTCAGATCATCGCCGGTCTCGCCCTGCTTGCACTGGGGGGCGAAGGCGTCATTCGCGGTGCGGTGGGCGTCGCCCGACGGCTTGGCCTCTCGGAGCTCCTGATCGGGCTGACCCTGGTGGGCTTCGGCACTTCGTCCCCCGAGCTGATCACCAGCATAGACGCGGCCCTGGCCGGATCGCCGGGCATCGCCCTGGGCAATGTGCTCGGCTCCAACATCGGCAACATCCTTCTCATCCTGGCGCTGGTGCTGCTGATCAAGCCGATCGCGGTCAATCCGGCGGCGGTCGGGCGCGACGGCGTGATCGCCCTCGTCGTTTCCATAGGCCTGGCCGCCCTCGCCCTGACCTTTGGGGAGCTCAACCGGATGATCGGGCTCCTGCTCCTCGCCGGGCTGGCGGTTTACGTCTTCACGGTCTGGCGCATTGAGAGCCGGGGCGGGGCGGCGGCGGAGGTGCATGTGGAGTCTTCACACACCCACGACCCGGCGCCTCAAGCGCTCTGGGTCTCGGCCCTGTTTGTGACGGCGGGCCTCGGCCTGCTGATGCTGGGGGCGAATCTCCTGGTCACGGGCGCCGTCGCGACGGCGCGGATCGCCGGCCTTTCCGAGACCGTGATCGGTCTGACCATCGTTGCGATCGGCACGTCTCTGCCAGAACTCGTGGCGACTCTCGCGGCCGCCCTCAAGGGCCGATCCGATGTCGCCTTCGGCAACATCGTCGGGTCGAACATTTACAACATCCTCGGCATACTGGGCCTGACCGCCCTCATTCATCCCCTGCCGATCCCGAAGGACGTAGGCCTGCTCGACTGGGGCGCCCTCATTGGCTCCGCCGCCCTGCTGCTGGTCTTCGCCCTCACCGGACGACGGCTGACACGACTGGAAGGCGTCGCCTTCCTCGCCGCCTACGCCGCCTTCGTCTACCTCCTTCTGTCGAAGTGAGGCCGGCGCGAGCGGCTCAGGCGGCCTTTCGCCAGGGCCGGTCCGCCGCCAGGTACAGGGCGCCGAACAGCCCGGCCCCGAGGATCAGGAGCCAGGACGAGGGGGTGTTGAACTCGTAGGCCGGATGGTTCCTGAACATCCAGTGGAGCAGGACGTGCGCCACGGCGAACGCCGCCAGCCAGACCCTCACGGGACGCCGGGTCCCGTAGATCAGGATCGCCGCGAAGAGGGGGACGTGGAGCCAGATGAAAAGCTCCCGCCCGACATTGTCCGGCAGGAAGCTCGTCAGGGGAAGAACCCGCCATTCATGGCGGTAGGCGGCGTCGATCTCATGCGAGACAAAGAAGGCCAGGGTCAGCGAGTACAGACCGTCCGCCGCGCGCATCTTCGTGACCATGGGCAAACCCCGGCGGTTCCGATTGACCCGCCGCGATGCCGCCGGGCCGGAGGAGGTCGAGCGGGTTAACCGCCGATCTGGCTGTCCAGATATTTCCGGATCGCCGGTCCGTAGGGCGGGCGCATCATCTTCAGGGGGCCGATGTCCTTCTTCATCTGGCTGAAGACGGCCTTGCGGTGGCTGAACTCCCGGAAGCCGTCGACCCCGTGATAGCTGCCCATGCCGGAGGGACCGACGCCGCCGAAGGGCAGGTCCTCCTGCACCACATGCATGACCACGTCGTTCACAGTGACGCCGCCGGCCGTCGTGCGGCTCAGCACCGCTTCGCGCTCGGCCGCGTCGTCGCCGAAATAGTAGAGGCCCAGGGGCCGGTCGCGGCGGTTCACATAGTCCAGGGCCTCGTCGAGGGTCTGATAGCTCTTGATCGGCAGGACCGGTCCGAAGATTTCCTCCTGCATCACCTTCATGTCGTCGGTGGGCTCGAGGATCAGGGTCGGGGCGATCTTGCGGTGCGGCTGCTGGGAAAGGTCCTCGCCCTCGGGCTTCAGCTCGATCACCCGGGCGCCCTTGGCCCGGGCGTCGTCGATATAGCCGGTGATCCGGTCATAGTGACGCTGGGCGATGATCGAGGTGTAGTCGGGATTGTCCTTGATCGTCGGGAACAGGCTGGCGACAGAGGCGCGGGCGGCGTCGACGAAACCCTCCACCCGGTCCTTCGGCGCCAGGACATAGTCGGGCGCCAGACAGATCTGGCCGGCGTTCAGCGTCTTGCCGTTCATCACCCGGGCCGCGGCCACCTTGAGGTCCGCCGACCGGCCGAGGATGACCGGGCTCTTGCCGCCGAGCTCCAGGGTCACGGGCACGAGGTTCTCCGCCGCCGCCTTCATCACGTGCCGGGCGATGGAGGTCGCCCCGGTGAAGATCAGGTGGTCGAAGGCCAGGCGCGAGAAGGCCTCGCCCACCTCCGGGCCGCCGATCACCACGGCGATCTCCTCCTCGGAGAAGGCGCCGGCGAACATTGTGCGCATAAGGTCCGAGGTGGCCGGGGTGTACTCTGAGGGTTTGATCATCGCCCGGTTGCCGGCGGCGAGGATGCCCGCCAGAGGTCCGAACGTCAGGTTGATCGGGAAGTTCCAGGGGCTGATCACCCCCACCACGCCCTTCGGCTGGAAGCGCACCTCGGTCCGGGCGCCGAACAGGCCCAGGATCGCCGGCGTCGGCTTGCGCTTCTCAGGGCGCATCCACCTGGCGAGATGCTCGCGGGCGTACTGCAGGGGCGCGATGGAGGCGGCGACGTCGGTGAAGGCCGTGGCCTCGCGCGACCTCGAACCGAAGTCGTCGTTCAGCGCCTCCTCGATGGACCGGCGGTTCTCGCGCAGGAGCCGGATGCAGCGGTCGATGCGCTCGATACGCAGGGCTGCGCTGGCCTCGCCATCGCGCAGGTGGGCGGCCTTCTGGCGCTCAAGGATGGCCTGCATGTCCATGGGGATCCCTCCGACTTTACGGTGTATAGTAAAATACAAGCCTGATGATCCCGTCAAGATAGGGCGGTGGACGCACACCGCCATCCCCTCAGGCTCAGGACGGCCGGGCGGAGCGCCCGGCCGCCACCAGGGGCGTGAAGGCGCCGAGGATCAGGCGGGAGGCGTCGAAGGGCGGCGCCTCGGCGCCATCCATCCGGGAATCCTGGTGCATGCGTTCCTCGGCGGCCCCCAGAAAGGCCTTACTGGGCCAGACCTGCCAGGCGAAGACGATCTTCTCCCCCGGCCGTGCGGCGACCGCCCTACGGAAGTCGGTCTGCTTGCCGTCGGGGACAAAGTCTTCCCAGCTCTCGACGATCTCGAGGCAGCCATACTCGCGAAAGAAGGCCGCACTGGCCTCCGCCCACTGGCGGTAATCGTCCAGCCGGTCTTCGGGAACCGGGATCACCATGCCGCAGATGTGCATCTCGCCCTGCCTCCGGTGGTGCGGCCTTCAGCCTATGCGAGGACGGGATAGACGACTAGACGCGCCCGTCGGGTGGCCGCGAACCGCGACGATGGATGACGCCGTCGCATGGTGCAGGCGACCCGTGCGGCGGGGCGCCGAACTCGCCGGGCGCCTGCAACACTGCCTTCTGATCGTCAAGCTCCGATCGTCTCTGACTCTCTTCGGCATACAGGGCGAGCTGGCCCGGTGGGTTGGCTTGACCCTCGCCGTCTTCGGTCGGAACTGACAGTCGGGAATATTCACCAGTCGCGCACAATCGAGTCGAAGTTGTTAGCTGTGTGAGGCGTGATACCATTCCTCGAAATCGGGGGAGTCGGGATGATAATCGAGAGAAGGAGCATTTGGTACACTATCGCGGCCATCGGCGTTTGCGCCGTGTCTTTCGTAGGCGCCAAACAACTCGCTTCTGACGGCATCGCCACCGCTCGGCGCGCGCTGACGCCTCAGGCGAACGTGGAGGCCAGCCTGGAACGCGCTATCTCCAATCAGGCTGGGTTCACCGCGCTTGCCCGGAATTTTCCGACCGAATGGGCGACCATGCGTGAGGAAATGGCCGCAGATATAAAATCACAAATGCCGATTGAAGGGGTCAGCGCGCGGGCGTACGCGCGAAGTCGCGTTTTCATTTCGAGACAAGCAGAGGCAACTGCATCCGCACCCACACCTGCTCTTATTCAGATGTTAGCCTCTGAATTTGATTTCATTTCTGAGCTGCAGCGTGAGAACGTTGAATACTGCGCTGATTTCGGAATACGGGGATTGAAACCAGGTTCAAAGCTCAGCCTTGTCATGATGCAGAAGCTTGATTTCATATTTCGAGACCGCGTGATCGCCACCCGTCAGGGTCTAGACCATCCCCAGCGACGCAACCCCAGTGAGGATGAGGATTGGGCGCTTGTCGCAACCAATATGCGGGCAAATGGGGTCGCTGATTCAACGCTTGAAGCTCTAAAGAATCCCGCGTCAGCAAGTCCTGACATCCTATGCGAAGGATCAGTTCAGTTCTATCGCGCATTGTATGAGTTGCCCCCTGAGCAAGGGGCAAGGCTCTTTGGGGAAATCACTCGGGATGCTGCGAAGACAGCCGGTTAGCTCTCTTTTTTGCGGCGTGGAATCCTGTGGCTCTGACACCGTTTTGTGGCGCGCCAGCTTCAATCCTCATGCCAACGCCCCGCCCGATAGAACCCTAACCACATCCGAATTCGGGTGGCGCGCCCAAGACTTGGGTTCGACAAGGAATCAATTGTAGTTGCCGGACTCTGACCGCCTAACCCATTGATTTCACTGGCGCACCCGACACGATTCGAACGTGTGACCTTTGCCTTCGGAGGGCAACGCTCTATCCAGCTGAGCTACGGGTGCGTCTTCAGCGGAGGGGCCTTCTAGCCGAAAGGCGGGCGGATGGCGAGGGGGGGAATGCAGCCCGCCGGGCCGCCTATTCCCCGGCCCCCACCAGGGTCTTGCCCAGGCCCTGGCCGGATAGGGCGAACTCCAGAGCCGGGCCGTAGTCCTCGAGGGCGAAGCGGCGGCCTTCGGGGGGCGACAAGCGGCCCTCCGCCACCCAGGCGAGGAGGCGGTCGAGGGTCTGGGCGGCGCGCGGGCCCTCGAACAGCAGGAACTGGCGCACGTCCACCCCGGTGAGGGAGGCGCCCTTCATGAGGGGCAGGTTGGCGGGAAGGGCCGGGATGGGGCCGCCGGCGAAGCCCACCACCAGGTGGCGGCCGCCCCAGGCGAGGGAGCGGAAGGCCGGCTCGAACAGGGGTCCGCAGACGGGGTCGAAGATGACGTCCGGCCCCTTGCCGCCGCACAGGGCCTTGAGCCGGTCGCGCCAGCCCTCCGCCTCTGTGTCGAGGGTCGCGTCCGCGCCGCAGGCCGCGGCGAAGGCGCGCTTCTCGGGGGTGGAGGCACAGGCGATGACCCGGGCGCCGAGGATCTTCCCCACCTGGACGGCGGCGGTCCCCACGCCCCCCGCTGCGCCCAGGACCAGCAGGGTCTCGCCGGGCCGCAGGGCCGCCCTGTGCTCCAGGCCGTGCAGGGCGGTGAGGTGGTTGATCCGGAAACCCGCCGCCTGGCCGGAGGTCATGTTCGCGGGAAGGCGTGCGCAGGCGACGGCGGGCGCCAGGGCGAGGTCGGCGAAGCCCCCCGCCACGGTGGCCATCACCCGGTCGCCGGGCGCCAGGCCCGCCACCCCCTCGCCGAGGGCGTCGACCACCCCGGCGACCTCCTGGCCCGGGGTGTGCGGCAGGGGCGGCTTGACCTGGTAGCGGCCGAGGGCGACCAGGGCGTCGACATAGCCGAGGCCGCAGTCGGTGATGCGCAGGCGCACCTGGCCCGGGCCGGGCTCGGGAACCGGCGCCTCCACCAGGCTGTAGCCCGACAGCCTCTCGAGGCTCTCGCCGACGACCTTGCGCATCCGCTCCACCCCCTCAGGCCAGGCCCAGCATGCGCGGCAGGTCGGGCTGGCCCGTGTGGGCCGTCAGTCCGCCGTCCACCGCCAGGACGGAGCCGGTCATGTAGCTGGCGTCGTCGGAGGCCAGGAAGGCGACGACGGCGGCGATCTCCTCGGGGCGGGCGAACCGGCCCATGGGGACCCGGGCGTCCCAGGCCTCGCGCACCCCCTGCAGGTCGTTGATCCCGGCGATGATGGGCGTGTCCACGGGCCCGGGGCAGACGGCGTTGACCCGGATATTCTCCCGGGCATGGTCGATGGCCACGGCCCGGGTCAGGTTGATCACCCCGGCCTTGGCGGCGTTGTAGGCGGCGAAGGAGAAGTCGGCCGCCAGGCCGGAGATGGAGGCGGTGTTGATGATGGCCCCGCCGCCGCGGGCGCGCAGGGCGGGGATGGCCGCCTTGCAGCCGTAGAAGACGGCGGAGAGGTCGATGTCGATGACCCGGCGCCAGTCCTCCACCGGCAGGTCGACCACATTGGAGAAGCTGCCGATCCCGGCGTTGTTGAACAGGATGTCCAGGCCGCCAAAGGCCTGGACGGCGTCGGCCACGAGAGCCACGACCTCACCGAACTCGGCCACGTCGACCCGGCGGAAGCGCGCCCGGCCCTCGCCCAGTTCCGCCGCCAGAGCCTCGCCGCCCTCTGCGTTCAGGTCGGCCAGGAGCACCGAGGCGCCTTCGGCGTGGAACCGGCGCGCCGCAGCGGCGCCAATGCCGGAGGCCCCGCCGGTGATGACCGCAACCTTGCCTGCGAACCGTTCCATGGGCGCCTCCATCTGTCATCCGAGCCTCCACCCTGCCCCAGCCGGGCCGGAATTGCATCCCTGGGGGCGGGTCAGGAGCCGAACCCCGCAGTCCCCCGGGTATTGAAGCCGTGGCCCGGGCGGCGGAGGATGGCGCCATGCTGCTCACCGTCCGGCCCCTGGCCATCGACACCTTCCGCGAGAACACCGTGCTCCTGTCCCGGGACTGCCGGGCCCTGCGGCCCGAGCGGCTGGCGGGGGTGCGCAAGGTCGAGGTGCGGGCCGGCGGGCGGACCCTGATGGCCGGGGTGGTGATCTGCGATGATCCCGCCCTGGTCGGACCGGACGAGGCGGGGCTGACCCAGCCGGCCTTCCGGCGGCTGGGGGTCCCGGCCGGGAGCGAGGTGCGCATCACCCCGGCGCCGCCGCCCCGGGGCGCGGCGGCCCTGCGCGCCAAGATCGCCGGAGCCACCCTGAGCGACGCCCAGATCGAGGAGGTGGTGCACGACCTGGCCGACCACCGCTGGTCGGACATCGAGATCTCGGCCTTCCTTGTCGCCTGCGCCAGCTTCATGAGCCCCGAGGAGACCCTGGCCCTGACCCGGGCCATGGCCGGCGCCGGGCGGCGGCTCTCCTGGAACCGGCCCCTGGTGGCGGACAAGCACTGCATCGGCGGGGTGCCGGGCAATCGCACCTCGCTCATCGTCGCGCCGGTGGCGGCGGCGCATGGTCTGATCACCCCCAAGACCTCCTCCCGGGCCATCACCTCGCCGGCGGGGACGGCCGACGCCATGGAGGTCCTGGCCCGGGTCGACCTGAACGAGGAGGAGATGCGCGAGGTGGTCGAACGCTGCGGCGGCTGCATTGTCTGGGGCGGGCGGGTGAACCTGTCGCCGGTGGACGACGTGCTGATCTCGGTGGAGCGACCCCTGTCCCTCGACACCCCCGAGCAGATGGTGGCCTCCATCCTGTCCAAGAAGCTGGCGGCGGGCTCCACCCACCTGCTCCTCGACCTGCCCTCTGGTCCGGGGTCGAAGATGCGCGAGCCCGGGACGGCCCTGCGGCTGCGAAAGCTGTTCGAATTCGTCGCCGACCGGGTGGGCCTGAAGGTCGACATCGTGGAGACCGACGGCTCGCATCCCGTGGGACGCGGGGTCGGCCCGGCCCTGGAGGCCCGCGACGTCCTGGCCGTCCTGCGCGGCGAGGCCGGGGCGCCGGCCGACCTGAGGGAGAAGTCGATCCGCCTGGCCGGTCGGCTGATCGAGCTGGACCCGGACTGCCCCGGCGGCTCGGGCGAGGCCCGGGCCCGGGAGCTGATCGCCTCGGGCGCGGCCCTCGCCAAGCTGGAGGCCATCGCGGAGGCTCAGGGGCCGTCACCTCTCGCGGGCGGCCTGAAGCCGGGCGACCTCGTCCGGGAGGTGGCGGCGGCCAAGGACGGGGTGGTCGCGGGCGTGGACTGCCTGCGGATCGCCCGGATCGCCCGTCTGGCCGGGGCCCCCACCGACCCCGGGGCGGGGCTCGACCTCCTGAAGGGCCGGGGCGAGCGGGTGCGGCAGGGCGAGCCCCTCTATCGCCTGCACGCCGAAGACCCCTCGGACTTCGCCCTGGCCTGCGAGGCGGCGGGCGAGGACAGCGGCTTCGCCCTCGCATGAGCCCGGAAGTCCACGCCTTCCCGGACGAGGCTGGGCCAGCCGGGCGGTTCGCCGGCGCCCTCGGCCTGCCCCTGCGCCTGATCCGGCCCCACGCCTTCCCGGACGGGGAGTCCCGGCCTGTCGTCATGGCGACGGCGGGGTCCGCCGCCATCCTCTATCGCAGCCTCGCCCGCCCCGACGGCCGGCTCATGCCCCTGCTTCTGGCCGCGGACGCCCTGCGGCGGGCCGGGGCGGCGCGGGTCGACCTGGTCGCGCCCTACCTGCCCTACATGCGCCAGGACCGGGTCTTTGCGCCGGGCGAGCCCCTCAGCCAGGCGGTGATCGGCCGGGTCCTCTCCGGGGCCTTCGACCGGATCCTGACCCTCGAGGCCCACCTCCACCGGACGCCGGACCTGGCGGGCGTCTTCCCCGGGCGGGTCGCGCGCAACGCCGGCGGCGGGGAGGTGCTGGCGGAAGCCCTGGCGCACCTTCGCCCGCGGGTCAGCCTCGTGGCGGGACCGGATTCCGAGAGCGCCGCCTGGGCGGGGGCGGTCGCGCGCCGGCTGGGCGCGGGCGTCCTCGTCGCCGGCAAGCGCCGCCTGGGAGACCGCGATGTGACCGTTCAGTACCCGGATGATCCGAGGCTGGACGGAGCCCACATCGCCCTGGTGGACGACATCTGCTCCAGCGGCGGCACCCTGGCGGCGGCGGCCCGGGCCCTGAAGGCTGCCGGAGCGGCGCGGATCACCGCCGCCGTGGTGCACGGCCTCCACGACGCGCGCACCGTTCGGGCCCTGAAGGCGGCCGGGATCGACCGGCTCATTGTCACGGACTCCGTCGCCGGGCCCGGGCGACGCCTGCCGGTGGCCGGCGCCCTGGCCCGGGCCTGGCGGGAGATGGACGCCGCCTGAACGCCCTCAGATCTCCAGGCAGATCTTCCCGAAGTGCTTCTGCGACATCTGGTGCGCGAAGGCGGCGGCGATGCCGTCGAGGGGGAAGGTCGAGTCGATGACCGGACGGATCGTCGAGACCTCCAGGGCCCGGATCATCTCCTCCTGTTCCTGGCGGGAGCCGACGGTGACGCCCTTCACGGCGACATTCTTGGACATGATCAGGGCCGTGGGCACCTCGCCGGCGAAGCCCGCGAGAACGCCGATCAGAGAGACATGACCGCCGATGCGCGTGGCCGTGACCGACTGGGCCAGGGTGCCCGCCCCGCCGATCTCCACCACCACGTCCACGCCCCGGCCGCCGGTCAGGGCGGCGGCGGCGGCGCCCCATTCCGGGGTCTGGCGGTAGTTGATCAGGTGATCGGCCCCCAGGGCCTTCAGCCTCTCCAGCTTCTCGTCCGACGAGGAGGTGGAGATCACGGTGGCCCCCGCGGCCTTGGCCAGCTGCAGGGCGAAGATGGACACGCCTCCGGTGCCCTGGGTCAGGACCACGTCGCCGGGCTTGATCCGCGCCTCGACCATCAGGGCGCGCCAGGCGGTGAGGGCCGCGCAGGGCAGGGTGGCGGCCTCGGCGAAGGACCAGCCCGCGGGCATGCGGGTGAAGGCCAGGGCCGGCATGGCGACATATTCGGCTGCGAAACCGTCGGCATGGTCGCCGGGCACGCCGATCAGCCGCTCCAGGGCCGGGCCGCCCGTCGCCCAGTTGGGGAAGAAGGTCGACAGGACCTTGTCGCCGGGGGCGTAGCCCGTCACCCCCTCGCCCACGGCGACCACCTCGCCGGCCCCGTCTGACATGGGGATCCGTCCGTCGGCGGCGGGCAGCATGCCGGCGACCACTGCGAAGTCGTGGAAGTTCAGCGAGCTGGCGCGGACCCGCACCAGGAGCTCGCCGGGACCGGCGACGGGCTGGGCCCGATCCTCGATGACCAGCTTGTCCAGCCCGCCCGGGGCCTTCACGGCGGCGACTTTCATGGGCCTCTCCCTGCCTGGCCCCGCAGGGCCGATGTTGTCCGGGGCGCACAATGGACACTCCGGCGCGCATCGCAAGATCACGCGACGTCAGCCCTTGCGCCGCCAGGCCGACGGGCGTAACCGGAGCGGGTCAAAGGGGAGTAGCCCTCCGCCAGCCCCGGCGGACCCCCGCGTCAACACACTTGGCCGGCATGGCCATGGCGCGGGGAGAGCGGGCCGTCCTTCGGGACGGCGGTTCGGGCGAGACCGATGGCGCTGTAGCCCCGTTCTGTCGGGCGGGGGCTG
>NZ_JADBZL010000148.1:0-49628 GCF_020402505.1 Phenylobacterium sp.
CCGCCCGCCGAGGCCAGGCGGTCGAGGGCGAAGAGGCTGGCGCAGGTTTCGACCATGATCCACAGGGCGACGCCGGCGGGCAGGCGCGCGGCGTAGGCGGCGACGTCCTCCGGTGTCGACACCTTGGGCGCAAGCACCGCGTCGGGACGGACGGGACCGGACCCCACCGCGGAGAGATCCGCCTCGCCCCAGGGCGTATCGAGGCCGTTGACCCTCACGACGACCTCCCGGCGCCCAAAGCCGCCCTCGGCCAGTGCCGCGATGGCGAGGTCCCGGGCGGCGGGCTTGGCGTCCGGCGCGACGGAGTCCTCGAGATCAAGGATCACCACATCACAGGCCAGGCCGCGGGCCTTCCCGATGGCGCGGGGATTCCCCGCCGGCATGTACAGGGCGCTGCGTCGGGGACGGGCGGACGGCATTTCCGGACTCCATGGCCTCAAAGCGGGGTCGCCGCAGGCCCTGGTGATAGACTATGATGACCGCATGATCACCCGTTACGAACCTGACGCCCGCAACGTGCTGGGCGGTCCGCTGGAGCCCTGCGGCCTTGACCCCGTCACCGGATTCTACCGGAATGGCTGCTGCGAGACCGGTGCTGAGGACGTCGGCATGCACACGGTCTGCGCCATCATGACCGCCGAGTTCCTCGCCTTCTCGAAGTCGGTGGGCAACGACCTGTCGACCCCGGTCCCGGCCTATGGCTTTGCGGGGCTGAAGCCCGGGGATCGCTGGTGTCTGTGCGCGCCCCGCTGGCGCGAAGCCCTCGACGCGGGCGCGGCGCCGAAGATCGTGCTGGCCGCGACCCATGAGGAGGCTCTGGCCGTCGCGCCTCTCGAAGTCCTGAAGGCCTACGCCGCAGGGTCCTGATCGAAGATGTCCCCGGTATAGCGCGCCCGCGGCCGGATCAGCCCGCCGTCCTGAATCTGCTCCAGGGCGTGGGCCAGCCAGCCGGCGCATCGTGCGGCGGCGAACAGCGACAGGGCCGAACCCTCGGGCGCACCCAGGTGGTCACAGAGCGCGACCAGGGCGAAATCGATGTTCGGCGCCTGCCCCGTGGTCGCCCGGACCTGGTCCGCCAGGGCCTCGAGGTCCGCCGCCGCCTGGAACCGGACACACAGAGCCGACGCCCGCGGGTCCCCGTCCGGATAGAGGGGGTGGCCGAAGCCCGGTAGGCTACGATCCTCGGAAAGGCGCGCCGAAACGGCTGCAGCGGGCCCCAGGCGCCTGGCCTCCTCCCGGAACAGCGCCAGGGCGGCGGGCGCGCCCCCGTGCCGGGGACCGGACAGGGCGGCGAGGCCCGCCAGCGCCGAGGCGGCGAGGGAGGCGCCCGTCGAGGCGGCCACCCGGGCGGCGAAGGCCGAGGGATTGAGCTCGTGGTCCGCCAGAAGCACCAGGGTCCGGCGGATCAGGTCAGCGCCCGGGCCTCCGGGTCCAAGCCTCCAGGCCTTGGCGAGGCGCAGGTGTATGGGCCCGGGCTCGGTCTCCGCGGCGAGGGCGTCGGCGAAGACATCGAGAAGGACCGCCGCCTCGACCGAGCGAGCGAGGGTCGGCTGGCCAAGGGCCGGAGGCGCCGCCGCCGCCCGCGCCGCCAGGGCCAGGAAGGCGCGGGCCAGGGGAGGGCCCTCCGTCGGCGGCGCGGGCCGGTCCGAACGCTTGAGGGTGACCCCGTCCCCGCCCCGCAGCAGACGGGCGACCGACTCCAGGGTCTCGGTCTCCGCCAGCACGATGGCGTCCCGCCCACGGTACCAGTGGCGACCGGCGTGCACGGTGGTGATGGCCGAGGCCAGGACCGGCTCGCCAAAGGTCATGGCCCCCGCGGCGACGTCCGAGGGCCGCCGGCTGCGGCGGCGACGCTCGGCCAGCACCTCCACCTCCCGCGAACGATAGAGGCTGCGGCGGGAGTCGGCCGGATCCGGCCGGGCCGCAATCAGGCCCCGGCTGACATAGGCGTAGAGGGTCTGGGGCTTGAGGCCGAGGCGGTCCAGGGCCTCGGCGGCCGAGAGCCATTCGGTCACGACGACCTCCTCGGATGCTTTGATATTGATTAGATTGATCAAGATTGACGAGTCAATCTCCAAGGCGTTGGGTTCGTTTCACATGACCTGCCAAGGAAAGGGGATTGTCATGGAAGCCGGACTGGAATCGGTCGTCGCTGCGCACACCGTGCTCTCGGATGTCGACGGGGAGGCAGGCCGCCTGGTTCTGCGGGGCGCGGCCCTGGAGGACCTGGCGGGCGTTGCGGACTTCGAGACGGTCTGCGCCCGCCTCTGGTCAGACCTGGGGCCGGACCTGCCATCCGACCTGAGGGCCGCCCTCGGCGCCGCCCGCGCGAAGGTCTGGGCCGAGATCGCGCACCTCGATGACGGCCTCGTCGCCTTGTCTCCGGTGGAGGGACTGAGGGCCCTGATGGCCCGGCTGGCGGATGACGAGGACATGGACGCCGCCCTTCGCGTGACGGCGGCGCCTGCGGTCTTCACCGGCGCCCTCCTCCGGCGGCGGGAAGGTCTGACCCCCCTGGCCCCGGACCCTGAAGCCCCCCATGCCGCGGACCTCCTGAGGATGATCCTGGGACGGTCGCCGACCGCCGCGCAGGCCGCGGCCCTCGACGCCTATCTCGTGACGGTGATCGACCACGGCCTCAACGCCTCGACCTTCGCGGCCCGGGTGACCGCCTCGACCCGGGCGGGCCTGGTCTCCGCCGCCCTGGCCGGGATCAGCGCCCTGAAGGGGCCGCTGCACGGCGGCGCGCCCGGCCCGGTGATCGACATGCTGGACGGGATCGGCGCGCCCGCGAACGCCCGTCCCTGGCTGGAGGCGGCCCTCGACCGCGGCGACCGGCTGATGGGCTTCGGCCACCGGGTCTACAGGGTCCGCGACCCCCGCGCCGACGCCCTCAAGGCGGCCATCCGGCGCCTGGGCGTGGATGAGGGACGTCTCGCCCTCGGCGAAGCGGTGGAGGCTGCGGCCCTGGAAATCCTGCGCACCCGAAAGCCCGACCGGCCCCTGGAGACCAATGTCGAGTTCTACACCGCCCTTCTCCTCGAGGCCCTCGGCATTCCCTCCTCCGCCTTCACCTGCATCTTCGCGGCGGGGCGGGCCGCAGGCTGGGTCGCCCATGCCTGGGAGCAGGTGGCCACGGGCCGGCTGATCCGGCCCCGGTCGGTCTATGTGGGACCGCAGCCTTCCGCCCTCCGGGCAGCGGAATGATTTGGCCGCGGGGAGCCCGGGCGCTAGAACGGGGCCATGTCGTCTGACGTCCGCCTCTCCCCGGATCGCGCCACCGCCCTGACAAGGGGGATCACCCTGATGTCCGTCGGTGTGGCGACCCTGCTGGTGACGGCCAAGGCGGCCGCCTGGATGGCCTCCGGCTCCGTGGCCCTGCTGGCCTCCCTGGCGGACTCCACCCTGGACCTGGTGGCCTCCACCATCACCTTCTTCGCCGTCCGGTACGCCGCGGCCCCGCCGGACGATGATCACCGTTTCGGCCATGGAAAGGCCGAGGCCTTCGCCAGCCTGATGCAGGCGGGCCTTGTCTTCGCCTCGGCGGCGCTTGTCGGCCAGGAGGCGATCCGCAGCCTTCTGGATCCCCAGCCCCTCGAGGCCGGAACCTGGGCCCTTGCGGTCATGGTCCTGTCCACCGTCATGACCTTCGTCCTCATCTCGGCCCAGACCTGGGTCCTTCGCCGGACGGCCTCGGTGGCGGTCAGCGGGGACCGGGCGCACTACGCCTCGGACCTGGCCTCCAACCTGGCGGCCCTGGCGGGGATCGGCGCCTCGGCCTGGCTGGGCGTGGCGGGCCTGGACGGCGCCGCCGCCCTGGTGATCGCCGCCCTCCTCCTGTGGGGCGCCATTGGCGTCTTCCGCGAGGCCGCCGTCCAGCTGATGGACCAGGAACTGCCGGCCGCGGAGCGCGCCCGGATCGTCGAACTGGTCACCCGGGACCCGCGCCTGACGGACGTCCATCAGCTGCGCACCCGCGCCTCCGGGCCCTATGTCCACATGCAGATGCACGTCGACCTGGACCCCCTTCTGACCCTCGAGGACGCCCACCGGGTCATCGTCGAGGCCGAGCGCCGCCTGCTCGAGGCCTTCCCCATGGCCGACATTCTGATCCATCCGGATCCCAGGGGCCTGGCCGAACCCCATGGCGGGGCCTTCGCGGAGGCCACGGCCGCAGAGTAAACCGCCCCTTAAGGTCTGATCGTCCTTAGTGGGCTCGACACAGAACGTCTCGCCGGCCGGGCATGACCGAACGCATCCTTCACCATTTCCCGCTGGACCCCGCCTCACGCCAGGTCCGTCTTGCGCTGGGGGAGAAGCGCCTGGCCTTCAACGAGCAGACGGTCCGCTACTGGGAACAGCCCGACGCCTTCCTGGACCTCAACCCCTCCGGCGTGACGCCAGTGATGGTCGAGGACGGACTGGTCCTTTGCGAATCCCGGACCATCCTTGATCACCTCGAGGAGACCTGCCCGGAGCCGCCCCTGCTGGGCCGGTCGGCGGAGGAAAGGGCGGAGGCCCGGCGGCTGGTCCTGTGGTTCGACCGGAAGTTCGACCTGGAGGTCGCCGGCTTCCTGCTGCACGAGAAGATGGAGAAGCGGCTTCTCGGGCTCGGCGCGCCGGACCTGGCGGCCCTGAGGCAGGGACGGGAATCCCTTCGCCACCACATGGCCTATCTTGAGGCCCTCCTGGCCGCGCGGGACTGGCTGGCGGGCCGGCGCATGTCCCTGGCCGACTTCGCCGCCGCCGCCTACCTGTCGGTGATCGACTATCTGGGCGACGTCCCCTGGGACGGCTATCCGGCGGTGAAGACCTGGTACATGCGGCTGAAGTCCCGTCCGGCCTTCCGTCCCCTCCTCGCCGACCGCTGGCCCGGACTGGCGCCGGCGGCGCACTATGACGACCTCGACTTCTGATCCGCGCGATCCCATCCGGCGGCGGGCGGCCGACCTCGGATTCGACGTGTGCAGGTTCACGGGGATCGGGGCGTCCTGGCCGGCGACGGCGAGGCTCCAGGCCTTCCTCCAGGCCGGCCGCCATGGCGACATGGAATGGATGGCCGCCACGGCGGAGCGGCGCGGGCATCCCCTGGCCCTTTGGCCGCAGGCCCGCAGCGCCGTCGTCCTGGGCCTGAACTACGGACCGGAGACCAACCCCCTCGACGGCCTGGCCCTGCGCGACCGGGGCCTCCTCTCCGTCTACGCCCGGGGCGACGATTATCACGAGGTGCTCAAGGGCCGGCTGAAGCAGCTGGGGGGCTGGATGGCCGCGCGGCTCGGCGGGGACCTGAAGGTCTTCGTCGACACCGCCCCCCTGATGGAGAAGCCCCTGGCCCAGCAGGCGGGCCTGGGCTGGCAGGGCAAGCACACCAACCTGGTCAGCCGGGACTTCGGCTCCTGGCTGTTCCTCGGCGTGATCCTGACGACGGCGGACCTGCCGCCGGATCCGGAGGAAGCCGACCACTGCGGCCAGTGCCGGGCCTGCCTCGACGCCTGTCCCACCGCCGCCTTCCCGGCGCCCTACCAGCTCGACGCCCGGCGCTGCGTCTCCTACCTGACCATCGAGCACAAGGGTCCCGTGGATCCGGACCTGAGGCCCGGCCTGGGAAATCGCATCTATGGCTGCGACGACTGCCTGGCGGTCTGCCCCTGGAACAAGTTCGCCCGGGCCGGACGTGAACAGAGGCTGGCGGCCCGCGACGACCTGGCGGCCCCGCCCCTGGCCGAGCTGGCTGCCCTCGACGAGACGGCCTTCCGGGCCCGGTTCGCCCGCTCGCCGGTCAAGCGCACGGGCCGGGACCGGTTCCTGCGCAATGTCCTCTACGCGATCGGCAATTCCGACAATCCGGCCCTGGTCCCGGCCGCGAAGGCGCGGCTGGATGACGCCTCACCCCTGGTGCGGGGCGCCGCGGTCTGGGCGCTGGGCCGGCTCCTGCCCCGACCGGAACTGCTGGAGCTGGCCCGTGCCCACGCCGGGGCCGAGACCGATCCCGACGTCCGGGTCGAGTGGGAGAGGGTTCAGTCGGCGTAGACGCCGGGCCGGTTCTCCATCGCCGCCTTCACGGCTTCGACCTGGTTGGGCGAGCCGATAAGGGCGCCCTGCTCCCGGCTCTCGGCGAGGAGGATGGCGTGCTGGTCGGCGTCCGGCGCCAGGTCCAGGAGCCGCTTGCCCGCCCGGATGGCGTCAGGGTTCTTGGAGGCGATCTCCGCCGCCAGGGCCAGGGCGTCGGCGCGGGGGTCGGCGCAGACCCGTGTGGCGAGGCCCATGCGGTGGGCCTCCTCGCCATTGAAGATCCGGCCCGTATAGGTCAGCTCCCGGGCGACGTCGTCGCGCACCAGCCGCTTCATCAGGACCAGGCCCGCCATGTCGGGCACCAGGCCCCACTTGATCTCGAGCACCGCCATTCGGACGTCCGGCGTCACGAAGCGGATGTCGGCGCCCAGGGCCAGCTGGAAGCCGCCGCCGAAGGCGACGCCGTGGATGGCGGCGATCACGGGGACCGTCTGCTCGCGCCAGACCATGACCGCGTGCTGGGCATGGTTCGACCCGCCCGCGGTGCGCTCCGGCGTGAGAAGGCCCGCCCCGCCGCGGCGCTCGCCCGAGGCCATCTTGGCGAAGTTGCCCATGTCGAGGCCGGCGCAGAAGGCCCGACCGTCGCCCGACAGCACGATGGCCCGCACACCCTTTTCCGTCTTCAGGCGCTCGCCGGTGTCCACCAGGGCCTGGAACATGCGGTCGTCGAGGGCGTTCATCTTGTCGGTGCGGACGAGGCGGACGTCGGCGACGCCGTTCTCGATCGTGACCTGGATGCGGTCTTCCATGGGTGTCTCCTTCAGCTCTTGCCGGGGAGGGCGACGTAGCCCACCCGGGGGAAATGCAGGTGCAGGCGCCCGAGGTCGGGGGTCTCCTGCGCGAGGATGAGTCGGGAATGGCGCGCCGCCACCAGGGTCCCGGCGATCGGGTCCCGGCCATAGTCGTCAGCCATGACCACCACCGCGTCGCCGGGAGACAGGCCCAGGGCGTCATTGGGGTCGTGCGCCGGCGGGTCGGCGGGCCGGACGCTTTTGGCGATGGCCAGGGCTTCCGCCCCGGTGATCTCCTTCCGGACGCCGTGACCGATGTCGGCCATCCGCCGCCGCCAGGCTTCCAGCCGGTCCAGGCCGACGGTCAGTCGGTCGTAGGTATCGGGCAGGGCGCCCTTCAGCCACCAGATGTTCATCCAGGCCGAGGCGTCCGCCAGCCCGGGCCGGTCGCCGGCGAGGAAGGGCGCATCCTCCAGGGCGTAGTCCAGCCAGGAGGCATGCCCCCGCCACTGGATGCGCATAGGACCCGCCGCCTGGGCCATGGCCTCGACGTCAAACGGCCGGCCGGACAGCTTCTCGCGGTCGGCGATGAAGGCCTTGGGGGTCAGGTGACCCATCTCGCCGAAGATCACCGGCACGGTGGCCTGGAAGAACAGCCGGTCGGCCCAGAGGCCGATCCCCCGAAGGCCCGCAAGGCCCCGGTCGCCCGCCAGGGGCGTCCGCCTCTGCAATTCATCGAGGATGGCCATGGAGTCGCAGTAAACGTCGGCGCCGGCCTGCAGGACCGGCGCGCGTCGGTAGCCGCCCGTCAGCGGGGTCAGGTCGGGCTTGGGCATCATGTTCGGGGTGATCACCGAGGACCACGCCTGGCCGGTCATGCCGAAGACGATCCGCACCTTCTCCGAGAAGGGTGAGGCGTCGTAATGGTGAAGGATCAGGTCCATGGGCGCTCCCTGCCGACAGCCTAGTCAGGCTGTCACGGATTTCGCCGGCGGGCCACCGTGACGCGGCGTCAGCGCCAGCGGATCAGGGCCTCCTGGGCCGCTTCGGCCACCAGCCGCCCGTCCCGGGCGTAGATCTGGCCACGGTTGAATCCTCGCCCCCCCGAGGCCGACGGGCTGTCCTGAACGAACAGGTGCCAGTCGTGGAAGTCCGAGGGCTGGTGGAACCACATGGCGTGATCGAGGCTGGCCGCCTGGAGCCGTCCGCTGTCCCAGTCCACCCCGTGCGGGCGCAGGGAGGCGTCCATCAGGGTCATGTCCGAGCCATAGGCCAGGGCGCACTGGTTGACGGCCAGGTCATCTCCCAGTGGCAGGCGGGTGCGAAACCAGCACATATCCACCGGCTCGCGCACCCCGACGAAGCCTTGTGGAACCGGCTCGCAGGGCTTGAGCTCCACAGGCCAGATCCGCCGCGAGGCGGGGTCGAGGCCGGCCTCGGCCCGGAGTTCCTCCTCGTTCATCAGGGATTCCGGAGGCGGGGCCTCGGGCATGGGCAGCTGGTGCTCGAACCCTGTCTCGGGGACCTGGAAGGAGGCCGCCAGGTTGAAGATCTGCTTGCCGTTCTGGATCGCCACCACGCGGCGCACACTGAACGAGCCGCCGTCCCGCGCCCGGTCCACCTGGAACAGGATCGGGATTTTCGGATCGCCAGGGCGGATGAAATAGCAGTGCAGGGAGTGGCAGACCCGGTCCTCGATGGTCCGGTAGGCCGCCGCCAGGGCCTGGGCCACGACCTGGCCGCCATAGATCCGGCGGGTCTCGTGGGGCGGGTTGAAGCCCCGGAAGAGGTCGGTGTCCAAGGTCTCCAGGTCGAGGAGGGTGAGCAGCTCGTGGTCTTGGGACATGGCGGGATGCGGGCCTCAGAAGACGGGGTCGGGAAGATCGGCGAGGCGAGGCAGGATGCGGTCCTTGTCGGAAAGGACGGCGTCGTCGGCGTCGACAGGCCAGGCGATGGCGAGGTCCGGGTCGTTCCACACCACCCCGCCCTCGGACTGGGGGGCGTAGTCGCTGTCGACCTTGTAGGCCAGCATGACGTTGTCGCAGAGGGTGCAATAGCCATGGGCGAACCCGCGCGGCACGAAGAGCTGCTCGCCGCCTTCGGCGGTCAGCCGGGCAGAGACCCAGCGTCCCCGGGTGGGCGATCCGGGGCGGATGTCCACCGCCACGTCCAGTATGGCGCCCGCCAGCACCCGCACCAGCTTGGCCTGGGCGTGCGGCGCTGTCTGGAAGTGCAGGCCGCGGATCGTCCCCGACCTGGCGCTGAAGGCCTGATTGTCCTGGACGAAGTGGGCGTCGATCCCGAGAGCTGACAGGGTGCGGCGGCTCCAGGTCTCGGAGAACCAGCCTCGTGCATCGCCATGGCGGCGGGGCGTGATAAGGGTGACCTCGGGAAGGGCCAGGGGCGTCAGGGTCGTCATCAGAGTCCCGGATACGGGCGGCGGGGCCGCGAAGGGTGCGAGGCATGGCGCGGGACGCGCGGAAAAACAACCCTGACACGCCTGCAGAGGGCTCGGTGAGCGTGATTGTCGTCGCCTGGCAGTCGGGCGAGGACCTGACGCGGTGCCTGTCCGCCCTGACCGCACAGACCTGTCCGCCCCTCGAGATCCTGCTGGTGGACAACGCTTCCACGGACGGGGCGCCCCAGGCGGCGGTCCGGGCGATCTCCGGGATCACCCTGATTTCCGCAGGCGCCAACCTGGGTTTCGCCGCAGGGGTGAACCTGGGCGCCCGGCGGGCCAGGGGCGACTGGCTGGCCCTGGTCAATCCCGACGCCTTCGCTGCGCCCGACTGGCTGGAGCGCTTGCTTGCGGGCGCCGCGCGCCATCCCGACGTACAGTGCTTTGGCTGCCGGCAGACCATGGCGGACGCCAAGGGCCGGCTTGACGGCCTGGGGGATGTGATGAGCCTGCCGGGCATCCCCTACCGTGGCGGCTACGGTCTGGCCGATCCTGGTCCGGTGGAAGACGGCGAGTGCTTTTCCGCCTGCGGCGGCGCCATGCTCATCCGGCGGAACCTGTTTGAGGCGCTCGGCGGCTTTGACGAGGATCTCTTCATGTACTGCGAGGACGTCGACCTGGGCTACCGGATCCGGCTGGCCGGCGGCGCCTGCGGTGTCATCCCCGACGCTGTCGTCGCCCACGTCGGCTCGGCCTCCACCGGCGGGGCGGGCTCGGACTTCGCCAGTTTCCACGGCGCCCGGAACCGGATCCGGGTCTTCATCAAGAATACGCCGCCCGTCCTCTTCTGGCTGACCCTGCCCCTGCATGTGATCGCCACCCTCGTCCTGTTTCTGAGACTGTCAGGCCAGGGACGGCTGGCCCCGAACCTGAAGGGGGCCCGGGCGGCGCTGGCGGACCTGCCGGCGGCCCTTGCTGCGCGGAGACGCACCCAGGCGACCCGCACGGTCACGTCCTGGGAGATCGCCCGGGCCATGACCTGGAATCCCCTTGACCTCCTGGGCCGCCGGGTGGTCATCCGCCGCTCGCGGCGGCGCAGCGGGGGCGGGTCAGCCGCCTGACTTGTGGCGCGGGCCAGGCAGAACGTCGATCAGCTGGATCCGGAAGACCAGGGTGGCGCCCGGCGGGATCGGACCGCCGCCTTCATCCCCGTAACCCAGCTTCGCCGGGACGAAGATCCGCCACTCGTCGCCGGGGCGCATCAGCTGAAGAGCCTCCACCCAACCGGGAATCAGGCCGTCCAGGGGCATGACCGCCGGAACACCGCGGTCATAGGAGCTGTCAAAGACCTCGCCGGACAGGAGCTTGCCCTCGTAGTGGACCTTGATCTGGTCGCCCGGCAGCGGCTGCACGCCATCGGCAGGACCTGACTTCACAACCTGGTACTGGAGGCCGGAGGGCAGGGCCTTCACGCCGGGCTCGGCGGCGTTCTTCGCCAGGAAGGCCTCTCCCGCCTCTGCGTTGGCGGCGAGCACCTTGGGGTCAGGCCCCCTCTGGCAGGCGACGAGCAGGGACAGGCCGGCGGCCAGGATGACGAGGGCGAGGCGCATCAGGGTCTCCTTCAGACCGCGCGGGGCGGATAGCCCCTGGCCCGGAGGGCCTCCATGATTTCTTCCGTGTGCCGGGCGTCGCGGGTTTCGATCATGATGTCGAACTCCGCGCCCTTGGCGGGCACGTCGAGGGCGAGGCGGTTGTGCGCCACCTCGATGATGTTGGCGCCCATCTGGCCGATCAGGGCTGAGACATTGGCCAGAAGGCCGGGGCGGTCGTCGCCGATGATCCGCAGGGAGACCAGCCGCTGGTCGCGGACCAGCTCGCGGGTCAGCACTGAGGCCAGCAGGCGGGTGTCGATGTTGCCGCCCGAGATGATGACGCCGACCTTCTTGCCCTGGAACCGATCCGGGTAGGCCAGCAGGGCGGCCAGGGCCGCCGCCCCGGCGCCCTCGGCGACGGTCTTCTCCACGTTGCAGAACAGGGCCACGGCGCGCTCGAGGTAGGGCTCCTCAAGCAGCAGCACCTCGTCGATCAGCGGGCGGGCGATCCCGTAGGTCAGGTCGCCGACCCGCTTGACGGCGATGCCTTCGGCGATGGTCGCCCCGCCGGTCGAGGCTTCGACCCCCCGGATCCGGGCCGTGAAGGACGGATACATGGCCGGCTCCACGCCGATCACCCGGCAATTCGGATTGATCGACTTGGCCACCGTGGCGCAGCCGGCGATCAGTCCGCCGCCGCCTACGGGCACGGGCAGGACCTCGATGTCGGGCTGCTCCTCGAACATCTCCAGGGCCACCGTGCCCTGTCCCGCCATGACCTTCAGGTCGTCGAAGGGATGAACGAAGGTTAGCTCCCGCTCGTCGCAGAGCTTCCGCGCGAGGCCGGCGGACTCGTCGTAGGTGTCCCCGTCCTGAACCACCTCGGCGCCAAAGGCGCGGGTTTGCTGGACCTTCACGAAGGGCGTGCTGCGAGGCATGACGATGGTCACGGGGATGCCCAGACGGGCGGCGTGATAGGCCAGTCCCTGGCTATGGTTGCCGGCCGAGGCGGCGATGACGCCCCGCCGGGCCTCGTTGTCCGAGAGCTGCAGGAGGGTGTTGAGGGCGCCGCGCTCCTTGTAGGCGGCGGTGAACTGCAGGTTCTCGAACTTCACCCAGACCTCGGCCCCGGTGATCTCGGAAAGCGTCTGCGACCGGCGCATGGGCGTGCGCTCGACCCGGCCGGCGATGCGCTCGGCGGCGGCGCGGACATCAGCGAGGGAGAGGCTCATGGCGGACCTGCGGCTTTCAGGGGGTCTTCCCTAGTCGCTCCGCCGGAAAAGGGAAAGCGTCCCGGCGTCAGGCGGGGGGATCGAATTCGCTGACCCAGTGGCCTGGGGCCACTTCCGTCAGCTGCGGCCGGTACGGGGGGGACTCCCCCCGGCGGGAGGGCAGGAAGCGCAGGGCGCCCTCGGGATCGAGGGGGCTGGGAAGCTCCCCGGTGAGGCGCGCCCGGGGTCGCCGGCGCTCCACCGCCGGATCGGGGATGAGGGCCGCCGACAGGAGGGCCTGGGTGTAGGGGTGCCGCGCATCCGCGAAGATCCGGTCCGCCGGCGCCTGCTCCACCACGCGGCCAAGATAGAGGACCATGACCCGGTGGCTGATCTCCCGCACCACGGCCAGGTCGTGGCTGATGAACATCATCGCCATGCCGAACTCGTGCTGAAGGTCGATCAGCAGGTCGATGATCTGGGCGCGGATCGACACGTCGAGGGCCGAGACCGCCTCGTCGCAGACCACCACCCGGGGCCGCAGGATCATGGCCCGGGCGATGCCGACCCTCTGGTTCTGCCCCCCGGACAGTTCGTGCGGATAACGGTTGATCAGGTCCCCGGACAGGCCGACCCGCGCCATCATGGCGCGGACCTCGGCTTCCCGGGCGCGCCGGTCGAGGTCGGGACGGAACACCCCCAGGGGCTCGGCGATGGAGTCGCCCACCGGCATGCGGGGGTCGAGGCTGGCCAGGGGGTCCTGGAAGACGATCTGCAGGTCCCGTCGGGCGGCGCGCAGGGCCTCCCGGTCGGTCTCGGGAATGTCCCGGCCCAGCACGGTGACCGCGCCGCCGGTCCGCGGAATGAGCCGCAGCACGGCCCGCGAGAGGGTCGACTTGCCGCAACCGCTCTCCCCGACGACGCCCAGGGTCTCGCCCTGCCGAATCTCCAGGCTGACCCCGTCCACGGCCCGCAGGTCAGCCCGCCGGCCGAACAGGCCCCGGCGCACGGGGAACCAGACCTTCACCTCCTCCCCGCGGACCACCAGGGCCGCATCGGGGGCGACGGGCGCCGGGGTGGGGCGACCCCGGCGATCGGGCCGGTCCAGCCTGGGCGCGGCCTCCAGCAGGTTCCGGGCGTAGTCTGTCTGCGGCCTGGCGAAGACCTCGGCGGCGGATCCAGCTTCTACGTAGGCGCCGTCCTTCATCACGCAGACCCGGTCGGCGAGGCGCGCCACCACGCCCATGTCATGGGTAATCAGGACGAGCCCTGTCCCACTCTCCCGGGTCAGTTCCTCCATCAGGTCGAGGATCTCGGCCTGGACCGTCACGTCGAGGGCCGTGGTGGGCTCGTCGGCGATCAGCAGCCGGGGCGCGCAGGCCATGGCGCCGGCGATCATCACCCTCTGGCGCATGCCTCCGGACAGTTCGTGCGGGTACTGGTCCATCCGCCGGGCGGCGTCCGGTATCCGCACCCGCTCCAGCCAGCGCAGGGCCTCGGCGCGCGCGTCGCGGGCTGACAGGCCGCGGGCCCGACGCAGGGGCTCGCCCAGCTGGTCGCCGATCCGCAGGTGCGGGGTCAGGGCGGTCAGGGGGTCCTGGAAGATCATCCCCATGCCGGCGCCCCGGACACTGTTGAGCACGGTTTTGGGGGCGCCGAGGATCTCCCGCCCCTCGAAGCAGACCGACCCGGTCGCCCGGCCGTTGGCCGCCAGCAGGCCCATGACCGCCATGAAGGTCTGGCTCTTGCCCGAGCCGCTTTCGCCGACCACGCCCAGCGTCTCCCCCGGGCGGACCTCCAGGGAGACCCCGCGCACCGCCGGCACGGACCCGTCCCGGGTCTGGAAATCGATGCGCAGGTCCTTGATCGTCAGGACGGGGCTCGGGGGCGTGTGCGTCACTGGGGGCTCCGCTGGGGTTCGACCGAACATAGGACGGCGGACGCAGAAGGGAAATCGCCAGACGCCGGGAAGGCCGCTAGACTGCCCTGCGTGACCCGACTGCCCCGGCCCGCCCTGTTCCTAGACCGCGACGGCGTCCTCAACGAGGACCGCGGCTATGTCTACCGGTGGGAGGACTTCTGCTGGATCCCCGGCGCCCGGGAGGCGGTGGCCGCCTTCAACGCCCGCGACTGGTGGGTCTTCGTGGTGACCAACCAGTCCGGCGTCGGGCGGGGCTACTATTCGGAGGCCGACGTCCACGCCTTGCACGCCCGGATGACCGAGGAGCTGGCGGCGGCGGGTGCGCGGATCGACGCCTTCTATCACTGCCCCCTCCATCCCGAGGCCCTCGAGGACCGCTACCGCCACCCGGACCCGCCGGATCGCAAGCCCAACCCCGGCATGCTCCTGCGCGCCATGGCGGACTGGCCGGTGGACGCCGCCCGCTCGGTCATGGTCGGGGACAAGGCCATCGACCTGGAGGCCGGCCGCCGGGCGGGGGTGCGCAGCCTCCTCTTCCCGGGCGGCGACCTTTTCGCCTTCCTCACCGCCCAGGTCGCAGCGGACTGACAGCGCATTGACCCGTTCCTTCCGTCACTGCAAACGGAAGGTATGAGCGATCCCAATCCCAATCTCGAAGCCGCCGCCGCCATGGCGACCACCGTCCCGCAGGCCGCCGCCCTCGGCTTCAGCATGGTCTCCGCCGGCGACGCCCGCGGGGTTATGCACGTGCCCTGGCGCGAGGACCTCACGGCGGATGGGGAAGGGGGGTCGCTCGCCTCCGGCGTGGTCACCTCGATCATCGACCACTGCTGCGGCATGGCCGTCACCGCCGCCCGCAACCAGCGCCTGCCCACCGCCACCCTGGACCTGCGGATCGACTTCCTGCGGTCTCCCTCACCCCGCTCGGGGGTCAGCGTGGAGGCCCACTGCTACGCCATGACCAGCGCGGTGGCCTTCGTCCGGGCCCACGCCTGGGACAACGACCCGGCGGACCCCATCGCCACCGCCCAGGCGGCCTTCATGCTGTCCGGCGCGCCGGCGCCCGGGACGGGAGCCGCCGGATGACCCGCGAGGATCAGCTCCAGGCCTTCCTGGCCCGTTCGCCCTACCTGCGGTTCCTCGGCATGACCGCCGAGCTGGCCGGCGACGAGGTGACCGGCGTCCTGCCCTTCTCGCCCCACCTCGTCGGCAATACCCTCCTGCCGTCCCTGCACGGAGGGGTCCTCGGCGCTTTCCTGGAAACCACCGCCCTGGCGCAGCTGACCCTGACCCAGCCCGCGGACCGCAAACCCAGGACCCTGGACATCACCATCGAGTACCTGCGTCCGGGCCGGCCCATGACCACCTTCGCCCGCGCCGACCTGCGCAAGGTCGGCCGGCGGGTCGCCAACGTCCAAGTCGAGGCCTGGCAGGAGGCCCGCAGCCAGCCCGTCGCCGCCCTGCGCGGACACTTCACCCTGGCCGAGGATTAGGCCGGGGCGCCAGCCCCGGGCCGAAGGGGTCAGCCGTCTTTCCGCGCCACCAGGGCATTCTGCTCGGTTCGGATCTGGTCGAGGTCGGCCTTCGCCTTCGCCTCGGCCTCGGCGTCCTTGCGGTTGCGGGCCTCGATGAGGGCGGCGGTGGCCTCCATCTCGCGCACGGGCAACAGGTGGCTGTCGTCGGCGGGCTTGAAGGGGCCGGTCTGGATGGCGCGAAGGATCTCCCTCTGCCGCCTGGCCTCGTCGCTGTCGCCCACCCCGTAGGCGAGGATGAAGTCCCGGATCTTCGACTTCAGGGCCGGGTCCAGGTCCTTGCGCCAGACCATCGGATCCTCGGGCAGGGTGGGCGAACGCCAGATCACTTCGATGTCGGCGACGGCCTTCTGCGCCGCCTCGGTCTTCTGGTCGGCCAGCCGGGCGATGGACTGGGAGTTGTTGGTGGCCGCGTCCAGCTGCCCCATCGAGACCGCAAAGAGGTTGGCCTCATGGTTGGCGCTGCGGACGGTCTTGAAGCAGGTCTCCGGGCGGATGTTGCGCGGCCCGAAAAGCCAGGTCATGGGCGCCAGGGTTCCCGAGGTCGACTTGGCGTCGCCCATGGCGAAGTTCAGGGTCTGGTCGCAGGCCAGGATGCGTTCGAGGGTCAGGCCGGACCCCTTCTTCACGACGATGAGGGCCTGGTAGCCGTCCGGCCCCTCGGGCTTGGTGGTGCGGGCGAAGATCTCGCCGCCGGACCGGCGCACGGCCTCCAGGCCCGATTGGTTGGTGAACCAGCCCACGTCGGTCTGCCGGAAGCGCATGGCCTCGATCAGGGCGGTGTAGTTGGTCCCGTAGAAGGGCTCGATCTTGAGGCCCGTCGCCTTCTCCATGTCGGCCAGGAAGGGGGTCCAGGCGCCCTGGGCGGCCTGGATGTTCTCGGTGGACATGATGGAGAAGCGCACCGTCCCCGGCGGCGGGCCCTCGGGCGCCCTGGGCTGGCAGGCGGCCAGGACGAGGCCGGCGAGGGCCAGGAGAGCAAGGCGGGCGGGGGGCATGGGTGGTCTCCGGCGCGGGGTTCGGGGGGCGAGTTCATGCCGGTTTCGGCGCGAAGGGCAAGGCGTTGTCGTCCCTGTGCGGGCTTGAGGCCGCCGCCAAGGAAGGCTAACGCCCCCACATGTCCGCTCGCACCGACCTGTCCGCACTCGCCCTGCCCGCCCGCGAGGCCCGCTCCTGGCCCTTCGAGCAGGCCCGCCTCCTGCTCGACCGCATCCTGCGCCTGCGCCTCGACGACGCCGGCCGCGACCTGGCCGCCGCCCTCCTGGCCCAGGGCCGGCCGGACGAAGCCGTCGCCGCCCTGCCCGCCCTGCGCGAGCCCGTCATCTTCCAGTGCGGCTACGGCGCCTCGGGCCTGCCGCACATGGGCACCTTCGGCGAGGCCGCCCGGCCCACCATGGTGCGCACCGCCTTCCGCGCCCTGACGGGCGAGGCCATCCCGACCCGGCTGATCGTCTTCTCCGACGACATGGACGGCTTCCGGAAGATCCCCGACAATGTCCCCAACCGCGACCAGCTGGAGCTCGACCGCGACAAGCCGGTGACCAGCGTCCGCGATCCCTTCGGCCTCTACGAGAGCTTCGGGGCCCACAACAACGCCCGCCTGCGCGCCTTCCTCGACGGCTTCGGCTTCGACTACGACTTCATGTCCTCCACCGAGACCTACAGGTCCGGGCGGCTGGACGCCGTGCTGCTGAGGGTGCTCGAGCGCTTCGACGCCATCCAGGGGGTCATGCTGCCCACCCTGGGCGAGGAGCGTCGGGCCACCTATTCGCCCTTCCTGCCCATCAGCCCGAAGACCGGCCGGGTCCTGCAGGTCCCCACCCTGGAGCGCAATGTCGAGGCCGGAACCATCATCTTCCGCGACGAGGACGGGACCCTCACCGAGACCCCGGTGACCGGCGGCCGGGTGAAGCTGCAGTGGCGGCCGGACTGGGCGGCCCGCTGGGTGGCCCTGGGAGTGGACTACGAGATGTCCGGCAAGGACCTGGTGGACTCCGTGCGGGTCTCCAACCGGCTGGCGAGGATCCTCGGCGGCGAGCCGCCGGAGGCCTTCCACTACGAGCTCTTCATGGACGAGAACAACCAGAAGATCTCGAAGTCCAAGGGTAATGGCCTGACCATGGAGGAGTGGCTGCGCTACGGCGCGCCCGAGAGCCTCGCCTATTACATGTACCAGTCGCCCAAGTCGGCCAAGCGGCTCTATTTCGACGTCATCCCCAAGGCGACGGACGAGTACCTCCAGCAGCTGGACGCCTACAACCGGGCCAGCGCCGAGGCCAAGGCCCCGGCCATCGACAACCCGGCCTGGCATGTCCACACCGGCGCGCCGCCGGCGGCGGGCTCGCCCCTGTCCTTCTCCCTGCTCCTGAACCTGGTCTCGGCGGCCGACGCCTCGACCAAGGAGATCCTGTGGGGCTTCATCGCCCGCTACATGCCCGGCGCCGACGCCGCCAGCCAGCCCCTGCTGGACCGCCTGGCCGACTATGCGATCCACTACTACGAGGACTTCGTGAAGCCCGCCAAGCGGTTCCGGTCGCCGGATGATCGGGAGCGGGCCTCCATGGCCGACCTCGCCGCCCGCCTGCGCGCCCTGCCCGCCGGCTGCCAGGACGCCGAGCTCATCCAGGCCGAGGTCTACGAGGCCGGCAAGGCGGCGGGCTTCGAGCCCCTGCGCCTGTGGTTCAGCGCCCTCTACGAGGTCCTGCTCGGCCAGAGCCAGGGCCCGCGCTTCGGCTCCTTCGCCGCCATCTTCGGCCTCGACCGGACGGTGGACCTGATCGACCGCGCCCTGAAGGGCGAGCTCGCCTCCTGACGCAGGCTCAGGGCTTGCGCGCCACGCCCTCGCGACGGGGATCGGCGCCGCCGGACAGGCCCTGCGGCGTCGCCATCACCCCGTGAAGGCCCGAGCCCTCCGCCCCGCCGGCGCCCACCAGGACCACGCCGCGCGCCGCCAGGCCCTCGACCACGCCGGGCGGGAACTTGGCCGCTTCCGACATGTAGGGCGCGCCCCGGGCGATCAGGTTGGGCAGGGCGATCGCCTCCTGCATGGACAGCTTCCAGTCCAGCACGCCGACCAGGGCCTTGAGGTTGTAGGCCAGGATGGCGTTCCCGCCGGGCGAGCCGACCGCAGCCACGAACCGGCCCTTGCGGTCCAGCACCACGGCCGGGGCCATGGACGAGCGCGGCCGCTTGCCGGGCGCCACGGCGTTGGCTGCGGGAACGCCATCCTTCTCGGTCGGCGAGAAGGAGAAGTCGGTCAGCTGGTTGTTCAGGAAGAAGCCGTGGACCATGCGGCCGGAGCCGAAGAGGCTCTCCACCGTGGTGGTCATGGAGACGACATTGCCCTCGCCGTCGACGATGACGAAGTGGGAGGTGCCGCCGGGCTCCTGCGTGGCGTCCGGCGCGCGCACGCCGGCCCCGCGGGGCTTGCCGGGAGGCGGCGGCGCGCCGGCGACATCCTTCGGGATCAGGGCCGCCCGCGCCTTCAGGTAGGCGGGGTCGAGGAGACCCTCCACCGGCACGTCCACGAAGTCCGGGTCGCCGAAATAGCGGTCGCGGTCGGCGTACATCAGCCGGCTGGCCTGGGAGAAGAGGTACCAGCCCTGAACCGTGTCCGGACCGTGGGCGGCGATGTCGGTGTTGGCCAGGATGCCGAGGCCGATCAGCACGGCGGGTCCGCCCGAGGGCGCCGGCGGGACGCAGACCACATAGACCCGATAGGGCCGGCAGACCGGCTCGGAGACCTTGGGCTTGTAGGCCTTAAGGTCGGCGAGGGTCAGAGTTCCCGGCAGAGGGCCTTCGGTCGTGCGCTTCACGATGGCCTCGGCGATCTCGCCCTCCAGCAGGGCGGCGGGGCCCTCGGCGGCGATCTTGCGCAGGGTGGCGGCGTAGGCCGGGTTCCTGAGGATGTCGCCGGCCTGGATCAGCTGGCCGTCAGGCTTGGTGAAATAGGCCACCGCGTCGGGCTGCCGCCCCCAGGCGGCGGACCGGGCGGCCAGGGCGGCCAGGCGCGGGGTGACGGCGAAGCCCTGGTCGGCCAGGGCTTCAGCCTCGGTGAAGAGGTCCTTCCAGGCCAGGCGACCGTGGGCCCTCTGGGCCATGTGCAGCATGGCCACGGCGCCGGGCACGCCTGTGGACCGTCCGCTGGTCACGGCGTCGACAAAGGACAGGGGCTTGCCCTCAGGGCCCAGGAACATGGCGGGCGAGGCGCCCATGGGCGCGGTCTCACGACCGTTGTAGGCGGTCACCTTGCGGGTTTTCGCGTCGTAATAGGTGATGAAGGCCCCGCCGCCGATGCCGGAGCTCTGCGGCTCCACCAGGCCCAGGGCCGCCTGCACGGCCACCGCCGCATCCACCGCCGAGCCGCCGCGCCTCAGGACGGAGACGCCCGCCTCCACCGCCAGGGGGTGGGCGGCGGCGACCATGCCGGTCTCCTTCGCCTCCCGCGCCAGGGCCGGGAGGGCCGGGAGGGCCAGGACCAGGACGGCGGCGGACAGTAGGGCGGACTTCAGGAGAGCAATTCGGCGCATGGGGGCCTCGCGACGCAGGAACCGACCGATCTATAGACCCGCCCGCGTGGACAAGGAACGCCATCCGGTGTTCTAGGAGCGCCATGAGCCCGCCCGCCCCCGGCCCCCGCAACCTGATCACCGACGTGCCCGGCCTTTCCGTCGGCCAGGCGCAGGACGCGGCGGCCCGCACCGGCGTGACGGTGATCCTGCCCGACGACCGGGCGGTCTGCGCCGTGGATGTGCGCGGCGGCGGCCCCGGCACCCGGGAGACCGACGCTCTGGCGCCCGAAAACCTGGTGGAGGCGGTGGACGCCGTGGTCCTGTCCGGCGGCTCGGTCTGGGGCCTGGCCGCCGCCGACGGCGCCGTCGCCTGGCTGGGGGCCCGGGGCCGGGGCTTCCGCCTCGCCGACCGGCCGGGCGTCCCGCCTTCGCCCGTCGTGCCTGCGGCCATCCTCTTCGACCTCGCCAATGGCGGCGACAAAGCCTGGGGCGAGGATCCGCCCTATCGCGAGCTGGGCCGCCGGGCCTGCGCCGCCGCGGGGCCGGACTTCGCCCTGGGCACGGCGGGCGCCGGCTATGGCGCGGCGGCGGGGGGCCTGAAGGGCGGGACCGGCTCGGCCTCCCTCCTCTCGGCGGACGGCGCCGTGGGGGCCCTGGTCTGCGTCAACAGCTGGGGCTCGGTCACCGCCCCGGACGGCCGCACCTTCTGGGCCGCCCCCTTCGAGATCGACGGCGAGTTCGGGGGCCTGCCCCTCGACGGACTGCGCGCCGGCCCCGGCCAGTGGGGCCCCTCCAAGGCCCCGCCCCCGGCGGGCGCCCGCCAGAACACCACCATCGCCTGCATGGCCACCGACGTCGCCCTCACCCCGTCCCAGGCCAGGCGCCTCGCTGTCATGGCCCAGGACGGCCTCGCCCGCGCCATCCGGCCCGTCCACGCCCCCTTCGACGGCGACGTGGTCTTCGCCCTCTCCACCGCCCGCCGGCCCCTCGTGGGCGGAGACGCGGCGCTGGCCCGCCTCGGCGCCCTGGCCGCCGACACCCTGGCCCGCGCCGTCGCCCGGGGCGTCTTCGAGGCGACGGCCTGGCCCGACGCCCGCGGCGGTGAAGGCCCCCCCGCCTGGCGCGACCGCCGCTGAGCGGCCAAGGAATCTCCCGCCCCCCGCTTGCGCTTTCCCGCCCGTGCGACTAATTCTCGCGCCCTCGCCGCAAGGCGGTGCGCGCCCGTAGCTCAGCTGGATAGAGCATCAGACTACGAATCTGAGGGTCGGACGTTCGAATCGTTCCGGGCGCGCCATTTTCTCTCCTTCAAAGGCGGTTTGACTTCCCCTGTTTGGCGGATGAACAGTTGCGTCCATGAAGGCGATTTTCGACGTCAGACCGAAATCCGAATACGATGATGATATCACAGAAAGATATCACTTCCCTTCGTCGCCAAGCGAATACGTCGAAGCCGCGATGAATGCATTGGATGATTGGGTAATATTTCGTGAGCCTCGAAGATCCGGCGGGCGGACAGCATATATAGCTGCTGCGAAGGTAGTAAGCGTAAAGCAAGATCCTCTTCGGAGTGATCACCTTTATGCGTATGTGAGTGATTTCATTCCCTTCCCGAATCCTGTTCCGATTTACGAAAACGGGAGATACTTCGAGAAAAGCCTCCGCGATCTCGTTGATCGGCGTTCCGCTGGAAGGACCATTCAAGGAAAATCCCTACGCACAATCTCCGACGCGGACTTCAACGAAATCGTCGCTGCCGGCCTTAAGGAGACCCTTTCCCCAGATAACGCTCGCCGCGTTGGGCTGGAGGGTGAGCCGGAACTCCTCCTCCCCGCGTACTCGCTTCAGGAGACCGACAACTCGAGGGCGACCGAACAGCTTCTCCTCAACCGCAAGGTCCGCGACGCGAACTTCCGCCTCCAGGTTTGCGAGGCCTACGACGATCGTTGCGCCGTCACGCGCCTGCGCATCATCAATGGCGGGGGCAGGTCCGAGGTTCAGGCCGCCCACATCCGACCCGTTGCAGATGATGGGCCGGACATCGTTCAGAATGGCCTCGCCTTGTCCGCTACCGCACATTGGCTCTTCGACCGCCACCTGATCTCGGTGAGCGACGATTACCGTCTTCTGGTGGCCGACAACCGGGTGCCCTCGGAGCTTCGGGGTCTTTTCCGAGAGGCTGAGGACCGGCTTCATCTCCCTCGCGACCGCACCCTGTGGCCCCACCCGCGCTTCCTGTCCCACCATCGGGATCGGTTCGCTGGTAAGGCCGCCTGACACAAGCTCAAGAGATGCACGCGAAGCCTCAACCCTGGCCTGCGATCCTCCGCCCTCGTCCAACTATCCGGCTGAGGGGTTCCGCCATGTCCAGGTCCTTCACCAGGGCGCTCGCGGGGTTCGCCTGCGCCGTCCTTGCCAGCGCCGTCCTGCCCGGGATCGCCGGCGCCGAGGAAATCACCGACTGCGGGGCGACCTACGCCAAGTGGAATGACGGCCCGACCGAGGACACGCCGGACGCCGACTGGGCGCGGCTGTTCGAGGCCTGCAAGAAGCAGGCGGACGCCGGGAACGCCGCCGCCCAATACGCCGTCGGGGAGATGTATCGGCTTGGCCCGCCCGAGGGGCCGGCCGACGATGACGCCAAGGCCGCCGAGTACTATGCGAAGGCCGCCGCCCAGGAGAACAACGACGCCCGGTTCAGCCTGGGCCTGGCCTACGAAGATGGCGCGGGGGTCCGGAAGGACGTCATGAAGGGCGTCCAGTGGATCCGAATGGCGGCGGACGATGGCTTCACCCCGGCGCAGTATTACCTCGGCCGCCTGTTCCGGAACGGGACCTCCGTGCCGCAGAGCGACGCCGACGCCTTCGAATGGTTCTCGAAGGCCGCGGCCCTGGGCCATGTGGACGCCACCAACACCCTGGCCCTGATGCACCACGAGGGGCAGGCGACGCCGGTCGACCACGAGACGGAGATGAAGTGGTTCCGCCGCGCCGCCGAGGCGGGAAGCGGCCTGGCCCAGTACCAGCTGGGCGCCGGCTACGCCAACGAGCACGGCCTGCCGCGGGACTATGTCCGCGCCTACATGTGGATCAACCTCGCCGGGACGCGGGGGTACGGGCTCGGCTCCAAGGGGCAGGTGGCGGTGGCCAAGCAGACCCTCGCGGAGTTCATGACCCCCGAGGACATCGCCCGGGCCCAGAAGCTCTCGACCGCCTGCTTCATGGCCGGCTTCAAGGGCTGCTGAGCCGCCTCACCCCCCCTGCAGGAACCGCCAGGTCATCACCACACAGGCGCCGCTCAGCGGATGAACTCCGGCTCGGGGTCGACCTCGAACCGGACGGCGTCGATTTCCGTGCGGCCCTCGATCCAGGCCCGGGCGATGCGGTGGCCGCCATCCATCAGCCGTCCGTCGGCGGAGAGGATGATGGGGTAGGACAGGTCCGCCGACTGGATGCGGGCCGCATGGGCCGCCACCTGCCGCAGGCTGGGCGCCCGGCCCAGGAACCAGCAGTCCTGGTCGAACTCGGGGATGTCGGCGATGGCGATCCGGAAGACGGGCAGGCCGGCGGCGGCGGCCCAGAGCTTTTCCGTCAGCCAGTGGCCGCGTCCGCCGGGAACGGTGTGGGAGTGGGTCTCGGGAGAGGACATGGGTGGAAGTCTGGCGCCGGCCTCCGCCGGCGGCAAGGCGTCGTAAAACCGGGGTCGAACCGCCGCGCGCGCGCCGCTTGACCCCTCGGTACGGGTGTTCACGCCTGGATTTGTTCGCTTTTCACGCGTTTTTCACGCCCGGCGACCGTCGGGCGTCACGGGGCCCGCACGCACAACCGGGAGTATGCACCTGTTGGTGACGCCGGATTGTCCGGGCGCAACGACCGGCCGGGGGGCCAGACGATGACCAGAATGACTGACCGGGGAGCGGGTGGAGACGCCCGGAGTCTGCAGATCTCCCTTGAGGCTGACGTCGCCCGCCCGCCGCGGATCCTTCCTGCGGGGCGCCCCGCGCTGTGCAGATCCTACCGGCCCTCGCCCCGGCGCGCCGTCATCGCCTTTGGAGCCTGAATTGAGCAAGCTGACCCTTCAGACCGCCACCGTCCGGATCGCTGACTTTCCCGGCGCCGGCCGGCTCCTGACCGTCGAGGCGACCTGCTTCGGGTCGCCTGAGGCCTGCGCCACGGCCCGCCTGTCGCCGCGCCGTCACGCGTCTGTTCCGGAAGACGGCCTCTGGGACATCGACCTGGTCTGTGAGGACTCGGCGGCCGGCGAGGGTGCGATCTGCCGGCGCGACGTGGTGTTCACCGGTGAGGCTGACTGGTGCGAGGGCGTTCGCCTGCATGGCCCGGGCGGCGTGCTCGAGCACCGGACGGACCTGTTCTCGCGGAACCGGTCGATCCCGAACCGCTCTGTCGGACACCTCCCCGAAGACCCTCCTGTCCTGCCGGTGCGACCACCGATGGTTCTGCCCCCCAACGCCTCCGAGCCGGCCCGTCAAGCAGCGATCCTGGCGACGGACGGGCCGGCGTAGTCCGATGAGCCGCACCCCAGCCCTCATCATCGCCAGCCTGAACCCGGAATGGCGCGATCCCCTCCTGAGCGCACTTGCAGGACGACACGGTCAGGAGGAGGGTGCGGGCTGGAGAGCGGAGGCCCCCATGACCCGACTGAAGCTTCACGATGAACGCCACCGTGTCACCCGGGTGGGATGGCTGAGGGCGGCGGTGCTTGGCGCCAATGACGGAATCGTCTCCACCGCCAGCCTGATCGTCGGGGTCGCCGCCGCGTCCGCCGGACGCTCCGAGGTGCTGGTGGCCGGCGTTGCAGGGCTCGTGGCCGGGGCCATGTCCATGGCGGCCGGAGAATACGTCTCGGTCAGCTCTCAATCGGACACGGAGAGCGCCGACCTCGCCCGCGAGCGCGGCGAACTCTCCGCCCAGCCCGAGTTCGAGCGGGAGGAGCTGGCGGGCCTCTATCGCAGCCGGGGTCTCGACGCCGAGACCGCGCTCAAGGTCGCCGACCAGCTGATGGCCCACGACGCCCTGGGCGCTCACGCCCGTGACGAGCTGGGGATTTCCGAGATCACCGCCGCCAGGCCCGTGCAGGCCGCCTTCACCTCTGCGGCCACCTTCACCGCCGGCGCCGCCGCGCCCCTGGTCCTGGCCGCCATCTCGCCCGCAGGGGCCCTGGCGGCTGTGGTCTCAGTCGGTTCCCTCGCCGGGCTCGCCATCCTCGGCGCAGTGGGCGCGCAGGCCGGTGGGGCCCCGCCGCTGCGGGCGGCGGTTCGCGTCACCTTCTGGGGCGCCCTGGCCATGGCCCTGACCGCCGGAATCGGCCGGCTGGTGGGCGCCGCCGTCTGAGCCCTCAGAGGGGCCGGTCCTCAGGATCCTCGATCAGGATGCGGCTGGCGTCGCCCTGGGGGTCCTCGTACTGGTCGTGGCGCAGGGTCCACCAGAAGCCGGCCAGGCCGATGAGGGCCAGGGCCAGGGAAAAGGGCGCCAGGATGACGACAATGCTCATCTTCCGCCTCCCTTCAGCAGCCTGAGGGCGTTGAGGGTCACCACCAGGGAGGAGCCTGACATCGCCAGGGCCGCCACGAAGGGGTTGACCAGCCCCATCATCGCCGCCGGCCCCGCCACAAGGTTATAGAGGGCGGCGAAGGCGAAGTTCTCCATCGCCCTGCGACGGGCCGCCCGCGCCGTGTCGATCGCCTCGGCGATACGCTCGGGATGGTCGGCGGGATAGACCAGGTCCGCCGCGGACTGGCTGGCGTCCAGGGCCGTCCCCGGCGCCATGGCCACGTGGGCGTGGCTGAGGGCGGCCACGTCGTTCAGGCCGTCGCCCACCATCAGCACCCGGCGGCCAGCCGCCTTCAGGGCGTCGAGCGCCTCGACCTTGCCCTGCGGCGTCAGGCCAGAGCGCCAGTCCGGGATGCCCATCCGCCCGGCGACCCGGAGGGTGGCGGCCTCCACGTCCCCGGAAAGGATGGAGGCGGAAAGACCCCGGCGGGCCAGGGCCCCCGCCAGGCCCACCGCCTCAGGCCTAAGGGCGTCAGCGAAGGAAAAGCGGAAGAGGGCGCCGTCAGCGTCCCGGAACCAGAGTTCGGTCTGGTTCCCCGACAGGGGGGCGCCGACGAAGGCCGCCCGGCCCAGGCGCATCAGGCCTGTCCCTGTGCGCGCCTCGATCCCCTGTCCGGCGACCTCGACGGCCCCGGGCGCAACCGGACCTTCCCCAGCGGCCTCCGCCAGAGCGCGGGCGAGGGGATGCGAGGAGGCCCGGGCCAGGGGCGCGGCCCGGGCGATGTCGGCGGGGTCGGCGTTCAGCAGGCGGGGCCGGCCCTCGGTGAGAACGCCGGTCTTGTCGAAGGCGACATGGTCGGCCTCCGCCAGGCGCTCCAGGCCGGCGCCGGACTTCACCAGCACCCCCCGGCGGAACAGGCGCGAGGCGGCGGCCACCTGCACCGCCGGGACGGCCAAGCCCAGGGCGCAGGGGCAGGTGACGATCAGCACCGTCGCGGCCCGCAGCACCGCCTCGCGCGCCGGAATCCCCAGCATCCAGGCGATGAGGAAGGTCAGAGCCCCGGCGGTATGGACCACGGGCACGTAGAGGGCGGCGGCCTTGTCCGCCAACTGGACGTAGGTCGACCGGGACTGGGCGCCGGACTCCACGAGGCGGGCGATCCGCGCCAGGGTCGAATCCTCGGAAGCCGCCTCGGCCTTCAGGGTGAGCAGGCCCGAGAGGTTCAGGGCGCCCGCCCGGCAGGCGACGCCGGGATGGACGGCCTGGGGCGTCGTCTCGCCGGTCAGGATGGCGTAGTCGATCTCGGACTCCCCGGTCTCCACCACCCCGTCCACGGGGATGCGCTCGCCCGGGCGCACCCTCAGCCGGTCTCCGGGGCGGACCAGGCGCAGGGGCGACCGGCGCTCCGCCCCGTCCTCGCCGAGGATGGAGGCGGAGGGCGCCTGCAGGGCCAGGAGGTCCGCAGCGGCGCTGCGGGCCCTGCGGCGCAGGGCGTGGTCCATCCATCGGCCGATCAGCAGGAGGAAGAGCAGGGTGACGGCGGCGTCGAAGTAGGTGTCACGCCCCATCAGGAGGGTCTCCTGGAAGCTGACCAGGAGGGTCAGGATCACGCCGATGGAGATCGGCACGTCCATGTTGGCCCGCCCCGCGCGCAGGGCCTTCCAGGCCGACCGGAAGAAGACCATTCCGGCGAAGACGGCGCAGGGGGCGCCGACCCCGGCGCTGGCCCACTGCATGAAGGTGCGCGTGGCGGGCCCCAGCTCCTGGCCGAAGAGACCGGCCCAGACGGGCACCGAGAAGATCATCGCATTGCCGGCCCCGAAGCCGGCGACGGCCAGGGCCATGGCCAGCTCCCGACCCTCCCGGTCCTGGGCCTCCCGGACCGAGCCGGGATCGTAGGGGGATGCGGGGTAACCAATGCGCTCGAGGACCCGGAGGACCCGTCGGGGATCGCCGTCCGGGTGCAGACTCACCGCCAATCGTCCGGTGCTGAGGTTCAGCCGGGCCGACGCCACGCCGGGCGTGTCGGCCAGCTCGCCCTCGATCCGGGAGATGCAGGCGGCGCAGTGAGCGCCGCTGACCAGGAGATCCAGCCTGGACAGACCGGACGCACCGGGGGTCAGATAGGCGGACAGGTCGGCGTCGGCGCCGTCAGCAGCGTCATCAGAGATAGGATCGCTCGCCGGAGGGTCGCGGTGGGTCAGGGCCATGTCAGCCTCCGTCTCCCCTCGAAGGCGCGGCCCTGAGGGTCGACCGCCCGGAAGGAGAGGTCCCAGGCGCCTGTCAGGCCGTCAGCGGGCGCTTCATAGCGTCCGGGCGACGTCTCCCGGAAGGTCAGAAGCCTGTGGCCCGCCTCGGTCGCGGGGCGTTCCAGCCGGCCGGTCACCGTCAGGCCGCGCAGGGGCCCACCCTCGGCGTCGCTGAGCTCCACCCAGGGCCCACGGGAATCGGCGGCGGCCGCCGCCTCCCAGCCCAGGCGCGCCTGGGCTGCCTGCGCCGCGAGCCTTTGGTTGAAGGCCAGGCCGTCCTCGAAGGGGGTGTCCGAGACCTGACCGGGAAAGGTGCGGTAGGCGAGGGTCAGGAACCAGATGTTCAGGGCGATGATAATGGCGAAGAAGCCGACGACCACGCCCAGGACATGCCGGCCCGTCAGGGTCCAGCCGCCGCTGGAGCCCTCGGCAGGAGTGGAGGGAGTTGAAGTCATGGGCGGGCTCCGGGGTCGGTGATGAAGGTCGACTTCACGGTCATGACCCCCTCTGGGAGGGTGACGGTGAAGGCGACCGGCAGGCTCGTCTCGGCCCCCGTCTGCTCGGGCAGGGTCACGAAGACCCGCACGGCGCGAAGGGTGTTGGTCTCGATCCGGGCCCTGACGTGGTCGGCTGCGGGCTCAGCCGGGGTCTTCAGGATGGCGCCGGCGGGCCCGGAGAAGGCGATGCGGGCGTCAGCGTCGGCGAAGCTCCGGTTGGCGATCTTCAGGGTATAGCCGTTGCGGACCGAGCCGTCCGCAAGCCTCACGGCGATAGGGTTCCGGTCTCTCAGGACGTGGACGTCAAAGGCTTGTCTGTGGGCCAGGCCCCAGAACATGAGACCGGAGACGAGGACCAGCGCCCCGGCGTAGACAAGGGTCCGGGGCCTGACCAGCCGATAGACGGCCGCCTGTCCCGCCGCCCGGGCCGCCACCGCCTTGTCGGTGTCGTAGCCGATCAGCCCCCGGGGCCGGTCGATCCGGTCCATCATCTCGTCGCAGGCGTCGGCGCACAGGCCGCAGTTGATGCACTCCAGCTGGGCGCCGTCGCGGATGTCGATGCCCATGGGGCAGACCACGACGCACTGGTCGCAGTCGATGCATCCGCCCCGGCCCTCCCAGGAGGCGCCCTTCTTGTGCGGACCTCGCGGCTCGCCCCGGTCGATCCGGTAGGTGACCTGGAGGGTGTCCTGGTCGATCAGGGCCCCCTGGATGCGCGGCCAGGGGCACATATAGGTGCACACCTGCTCGCGCAGGGTCCCGGCGAAGACATAGGTGGTGAAGGTCAGGAGGGCGCAGAAGACATAGGCCGTGGCGGGCGCCTGGCCGGCCCAGAACTGGACCAGGACGGTCGGGGCGTCGTGGAAATAGAAGATCCAGGCGCCGCCCGTTCCGAAGGCTATGCTCAGCCAGACCAGGTGTTTGCCAGCCTTCCGCCAGAGCTTGTCGAGCGACCAGGGGGCGGCGTCCCGCCGCATCCGCGCGTTGCGGTCGCCTTCGAACATCCGTTCGACCTGGAGGAAGAGGTCCGTCCAGATGGTCTGCGGACAGGCATAGCCACACCAGAGACGCCCGAACAGCGAACTGGCCAGGAAAAGGGCCAAGGCGGCCATCACCAGAAGGCCCGTGATGAAGTAGACTTCCTGCGGCCAGAACTGGAGACCGAACATGTAGAAGCGACGTCCCTCGAAATCGACGAGGACGGCCTGGTCGGGCAGGGCGCCGGGGCGGTCCCAGCGGATCCAGGGGGTGATGTAGTAGATGGCCAGGGTCGCGACCATCAGGCCCCACTTCAGGCTCCGCCACCGGCCACGGACATGTTTGGGGTAGATCGGCGTGCGGGGCTTGTAGAGACCGCCTCCGGAGTCCCCGCGACGCCTCGCCTTTTCGGCCGCCGAGGCGGGCCCTTTATCCCGTCCTTCGGCTCGCGTCCGATCGATGACGACGGTCATGACCCTGGCTCACTGCCCGGCGGCGTTGGCGTGAACGTAGACGGCAAGGGCCTTGACCGTCTCGGGGTCCAGGCGTCCGGACCAGGCGGGCATCACCCCGCCCCGGCCATTTTGGATCTGAGCTTTGATGTCGCTCCGGGTCGACCCGTATAGCCATTCCCGGTCGGTGAGGTTGGGCGCTCCCTGCAGGGGATCGCCCAGGCCCGCAGGCCCATGGCAGGCGACGCAGTTGGCGGCATAGACCGGCGCCGCCCTCTGGACCGCGGCGGTGTTCGCCGGGCGACCTGAGAGCGACACGACATATTCCGTCAGGTCCCCGACCTGGGCGGGCGTCAGGAGCTGGTCCCGACCGAAGGCCGGCATCTGCGAGAATCGGGCCTGGGGGTGTCCGGAGCGGATGCCGTACTGGAGCGTACGGTGGATGTCCTCCAGCGTCCCGCCCCATAGCCAGACGTCGTCCCGCAGGTTGGCGTAGCCCTTGCCGCCGACGCCGCCGACCCCATGGCAGGTGGCGCAGTTGTCGCCGAAGACCGACTGGCCGACCGCCAGGGCGTGGGCCTGGAGCTGGGGATCGCTCTCAATCTCCTGGAGGGAGGCGTTGGTCAGCCGGGCGTTCTGCTCACCCCTGAGGGCCTTCAGTTTCGCCAGCTGCCCGACGAGTTCGGCCCGGTCGGACTTGCCCAGCACGCCGGGGGTATAGCCCGTCAGTCCGGGCCAGGCGGGCATCAGGACCCAATATCCGATGGCGACGACGACCGTGGCGTAGAAGATCCAGAGCCACCAGCGCGGCAGGGGATTGTCGAGTTCGCGTATACCGTCCCACTCGTGACCGGTGGTGCCGACCGAGCGCGCGTCGTCAGGGGTTTCAGGATCCGACATGCTCGTCCTCGTCATCTCTCAGCGGCAGGTTGGCCATGTCCCGGAAGGCCTCGCGGTTCTTGGGCCACAGGGCGTAGACGACGCCCGCAAGGAAGATGACCATGAAGTAGAGGGTTCCTCCCTGCTGGGCGAAACGGGCGACTTGCTCGTAGGTCAGGAAGTTCATCGCAGGTTCTCCGGGGCGTCAGCCTCGTAGGTCCTGAAGTCAACCAGGGTTCCCAGCATCTGGAGGTAGGCCACGAGGGCGTCCATTTCGGTCAGCCGGTCGGGATCGCCGTCGAAGTCGCGACGGTTGACCTTTTCGCCATAGTAGCGGGCCAGACTGGCCCCCGAGGCCGTCGGATCGACCTGGGCCTCCAGGTCCGCCCGGGCGTTCTTCAGGGCGGTCTCCGTGTAGGGAACGCCGACCCGGGTGAGGGTCCGCAGGCGAGCCTCGATGTCCTCCGTCTTCAGGTCCTTGTCCGCCAGGAAGGCGTAAGGCGGCATGAGGGACTCCGGCACGACGGACCGCGGGTCGACCAGGTGCTGGACGTGCCAGGCATCGGAATACTTGCCGCCGACCCGCGCCAGGTCAGGGCCTGTACGCTTGGAGCCCCACTGAAAGGGATGGTCGTACATGCTTTCCGCCGCCAAGCTGTAGGGGCCGTAACGCTCCACCTCGTCACGCAGCGGACGGATCATCTGGGAATGGCAGACATAGCAGCCTTCGCGGACATAGATGTCCCGGCCGGCCTGCTCCAGTGGGGTGTAGGGGCGCATCCCCCTCACCTTCTCGATGGTGCTCTCGAGGAAGAAGAGGGGGGCGATTTCGACCAGGCCGCCCACCGACACCACCAGAAGGATGCCCAGGACCAGAAGAAGGGAGTGGCGTTCAAGCTTTGAGTGTTTTTTCCACATGATTCCGTCCCCCTATGCCGCCGCCGCGACGATGGGACCGGAGGCCTCGGGCAGGACGGCGGGCGCCGGCTGCCGGATGGTCCGGTAGATGTTGTAGGCCATGATCACGGCGCCGGAGAGGTACATCAGGCCGCCCAGGGCGCGGATGATGTTGGCGATATGCTTGGCGGAGACTGTTTCCACGAAGCTGTTCGCCAGGAAGCCCTGCGGGGTGTACTCGCGCCACAGGAGGCCCTCGCCGATCCCTGACACCCACATGGCGGCGATGTAGAGCAGCAGGCCCAGGGTCGCGATCCAGAAGTGCCACTCCACCAGGGCGTTGGAATGGAGCCGGTCCTTCTTCCAGAGCCAGGGCACGAGGCAGTAGATCGCCCCGAAGCTGATGAAGCCCACCCAGCCGAGGGCGCCGGAGTGCACGTGGCCGATGGTCCAGTCCGTATAGTGGCTGAGGGCGTTCACCGCCCGGATGGACATCAGCGGCCCTTCGAAGGTGGACATGCCGTAGAAGCCGACGGCCACCGCCATCATGCGCAGGACCGGGTCCGTCCGGAGCTTGTCCCAGGCGCCTGACAGGGTCATCAGGCCGTTGATCATGCCGCCCCAGGACGGCATCCAAAGCATGATCGAGAAGGTCATCCCGAGAGTCTGCGCCCACTGCGGCAGAGCCGTGTAGTGCAGGTGGTGAGGGCCGGCCCAGATGTAGATGAAGATCAGCGACCAGAAGTGCACGATGGACAGCCGGTAGGAATAGACCGGCTTCTCCGCCCGCTTGGGGACGAAGTAGTACATGATGGCCAGGAAGCCGGCGGTGAGGAAAAAGCCCACCGCGTTGTGGCCGTACCACCACTGGGTCAGGGCGTCCTGAACCCCCGCGAACAGCGAGTAGCTCTTGGTCCCCAGGAGGCTGACCGGCAGGGACAGGTTGTTGACGATGTGCAGCAGGGCCACCGTCACGATGAAGGCCAGGTAGAACCAGTTGGCCACGTAGATGTGGGGCTCCTTGCGCTTCCAGAGGGTGCCCAGGAAGACCAGCAGATAGACGACCCAGACAATCGTCAGCCACAGGTCCACGAACCATTCGGGCTCGGCGTATTCCCGGCCCTCGGTGATCCCGGCCAGATAGCCCACCGCCGCCATGACGATGAAGAGCTGATAGCCCCAGAAGACGAACCAGCCGGCCATGCCGCCTGCGAGCCGGGCCCGGCAGGTGCGCTGGACGACATAGAAGGAGGTGGCGATCAGGGCGTTGCCGCCGAAGGCGAAGATCACCCCGGAGGTATGGAGAGGGCGCAGGCGGCCGAAGTTCAGCCACCCGGCTTCGGGAAAGTAGAAGATCCGCGGCCAGGCCAGCTGCAGGGCGATGACCACGCCCACCAGCATGCCGATGATGGCCCAGAAGACGGTGGCGATGGCGCCGGCCCGGATGACCCCGTCCTCGTACCGCCCGGGATCGGCCTGGTAGCGCCCGTTGGCCACGCCTATAGTCAGGGCGGCCGCAGAGACCAGCGCCGCAGAAGTGAAGATCCAGCCTTCAAGCCTGAACAGGGGGTCGGGCGAAAGCGCCGTCGCCATCAGCGCCAGGAAGGCGGCCGCCGCCGAGAGGATCAGCAGGGCCGCCGCACCGGGCGGCGAGTCCTGCTGGGCAGTGGTGTCTGTCATGACCGGCAAGTCCCCAGTGGTCGTTCCAGGGGGGCATGCCGCAGCAGAGGACCGGCAACCTTGATCTGGCGCAAACCCGGTTGGCGGCTGAGACGGGGGCTGCCTGGTCTGGCAGTCGGCGGCGCGACGAACGGTCGGACAAGGGCTTGCGCGCCCGTCTCTCGGCCTGAAGCCAGGCGCTGGGTCAGATTCGCTGGTCGCGAACCCTCGGAGTCGGCCTCCCGCTTTCCAACTCTGGGCTTCCTCTGTAGCTTCAGCCGGGATCAATCCGCTGGGTCTTCAGCTTCCGGAGTGCATCATGTCCGCTCACCGCCTTCTCACCTCTCTCGTCCTTGCGTTCAGCCTGTCCGCAGGGTTCGCCATCGCTCAATCCGCCGCCACGCCGGCAGGGCTGACGGCCCGGGACTTCGCCCGCGAACCGGCCATCCAGGGCCTGTCCATCTCTCCAAACGGGAAACACCTGGTGGGCATCGTGTCCCCGGACGGCGACACGCGTTACATTGCCATCTGGGAGACGGCCAATCCCGGCAAGGCGCCTGTTATTCTGGGCGCACAGAAGATGCGGCTGATGGCCGCCCGGTTCGTCAAGGACGATCGTCTGGGGGTCTTCGCGCAGCAACTGTTCACAGCCGGCACCTTCGCCGGACATATCAGCAAGATTTTCTTGACCGACCTGAAGGGTGAAAAATGGATCCCTGCTTTACCAGAGCAGAAGTCGAGTTCTGAGGTCGAAGATTTCGTCAACAGGACCAGCAATCCAACGTTTCTGAGTCGCCTGCCGAACGATCCCAACCATGTTCTGGTGATTGATAACCGCCTGGACGGTGAAGGCGACATCTACAAGGTCGATGTCTACAAGGGTAGCGCAGAGCGTCTCTACCGCGGCTCCGACAAGTACGGCGATTATCAAGCCGACTTGAATGGAAACCTGCGCGCCCGCAGCTATATCGACTTCGACAACGGGGCGCTCTTCGTCGGCCAGCAGTTCCTCGATACGGCGACGGGACAGTGGGAAGACCACTTTCGGTCGTATGCCCGGGACCGCAACCTGACCGAGGTGAGTGGTTTCTCTGAGGACCCCAATATTGTCTATCTGTCCAAGCGTGAAAAGGACAAACAGGGCATCTACGAGTATGACCTGACCGAAAGAAAAATCATCGGGCCCGCCTTCGAGCATAAAGTCTTCGAAGCGGGTGGAGTGTTGCAGAACGGGGCCGGCAAGGTGCTCGGTTTTGCGTACCGGGCCGAGGCGCCGCGGGTCTACTGGACCGATGAGAAACTCGCCGCGATCGCGAAGGGTATCGGACCTGCGCTCGGCGTCACCAATGTTTCTGTGGAGTGGATCGATCCGGCGAGCGGAACCGCAGCGAAGATCTCCTACCCTGACAACGCTGGAGCCTACGTCCGGGATTGGTCTACTGACCTCAAGTATGTCCTGGTCGAGAAGTCCGGCCCCAACCTGGCCCCTGAGTACTACCTCCTGACCGACGGAACCAACCTGACCCTGCTTGGCAAGTCCCGGCCGCAAATCCCTGGCGCCGCCCTGGGGGACTCCCGCCTCGTCCAATACAAGGCCCGGGATGGTCTGGTCGTTCCGGCCTTCCTGCACACGCCGTCCAGGGCGCGGTTTGGACCCGGACCTTACCCCGGCATCGTGCTTCCCCATGGCGGCCCCTGGGCCCGGGACGATCTTGAGTGGGACATCTCCGGCTGGACCAAGTACTTCACGGCGCGGGGATATGTGGTCATCCAGCCCCAGTTCCGGGGGTCGGAGGGTTGGGGCGACAAGCTCAACAGGGCCGGCGACCGGCAGTGGGGCCTGGCCATGCAGGACGACAACGACGATGCGGCCAAATACTTGATCTCACAGGGCCTGGCCGCGCCGGACCGGATCGCCCTCTTCGGTTACTCCTATGGCGGTTATGCCGCCATGGCCGCCTCGATACGCCCGAACGGCCTTTACCAGTGTGCGATTTCCGGCGCAGGCGCCGCCGAGATCAAGCGGTTCCAGAATGAGACCTTCGAGAACCGCTTCCTGCGCGAGTTTCAGAGACCGACCATCGGGGGCCTGGATGTCCTTTCGAACGCGTCCAAGGCTTCGATACCCATCCTCGTCTACCACGGGGACCGGGATCGCATCGTCGATATCGCGGAATCCGAACGCTTCGTCGCCGCGCTCAAGGCCGCGGGCCGGCCGTACAGGTACCTCCCGATCAAGGACATGGGGCACACCTACAACACCATGACGCCTGCACACTTGGAGACCCAGCTGGTGGAGATTGAGAAGTATCTCGCCAACGAGTGTGGGCCCGGTGGGCTCTAGGGGCCTGCGGTGAACGAGGCGGGCCTATCGGGCCAGGGGCTCCTGCGCCAGGCCGCCTGGATCGGCGGCGTCGAACGGACTTCGAACCTCTGGATCGAGGTGTTCAATCCGGCCACGGGTGAGGTCCTGGGCCGGGTTCCGGATCTGGGGCGCGACAGTGCTGCCGAGGCGGTGGCCGCCGCCAGGGAGGCTTTGCCCGCCTGGCGGGGCCGGACGGCGAAGGAACGCTCGGTCCTGCTCCGGGGCTGGTACGACCGTGTCATGGCCGCCCGGTCGGACCTGGCCCGGCTGCTGACGGCCGAGCAGGGCAAGCCCCTGGCCGAGGCGGAGGGCGAGATCGCCTACGCCGCCGCCTTCATCGAGTGGTTCGCCGAGGAGGCCCGGCGGGCCTATGGCGACGTCATCCCGGGACATCAGGCGGACAAGCGCCTCCTGGTTCTGAAGCAGGCGGTCGGCGTGGTCGCGGCCGTGACCCCCTGGAACTTCCCCGCCGCCATGGTCACCCGCAAGGTCGCGCCGGCCCTGGCCGCGGGCTGTACGGTCGTCCTGAAACCCTCGGAGCTGACCCCCTTCACCGCCCTGGCCCTGGCCCGGCTGGGCGCCGAGGCCGGCCTTCCCGCCGGGGTCTTCAACATTGTGACCGGGGCGCCGGAGCCGATCGGCGAGGTGCTGACCGGGTCGCCGGACGTGGCCAAGTTTACCTTCACCGGCTCCACCGCCGTGGGAAAGCGCCTGGCGGCGGCCTGCATGGGCACAGTCAAGCGGGTCTCCCTGGAGCTCGGCGGCAACGCCCCCTTCATCGTCTTCGACGACGCCGACCTCGAAGCCGCGGTCGACGGCGTCATGGCTTCCAAGTTCCGCAACACCGGTCAAACCTGCGTCTGCGCCAACCGCATCTATGTCCAGTCGGGGGTCTACGAGGCCTTCTCGGGGGCCCTGGCGGCGCGGGCTGCGGCTCTTCGGCCTGGTGACGGCCTCGCCGGCCCGACCGACCAGGGCCCGCTGATCAACGCCGCCGCCCTCGCCAAGGTCGAGCGTCACGTGGCCGACGCCCTGGAGGGCGGCGCCCGGGTGCTGACGGGCGCCCGCCGCCTGCCCGGAAAGGGGCTCTTCTACGCCCCGACGGTTCTGGCCGATGTCCCGGCGGGGGCCCTGATCAACCGCGAGGAGACCTTCGGCCCGGTGGCCGGTCTCGTCCGCTTCACTACCGAAGCGGAGGTTCTGGACCTGGCGAACGCCTCCCGGGCGGGACTGGCCGCCTACGTCTTCACTCGGGACGGGGCCCGCTCCTGGCGGATGAGCGAGGGGCTGGAGACCGGCATGGTCGGGATCAACACCGGCCTCATCTCCACCGAGGTCGCGCCCTTCGGCGGGGTCAAGGAGTCTGGCCTCGGCCGCGAGGGGTCGCGGTATGGCCTCGAGGAATACCTCGAGACCAAGATGGTCTGCCTGTCGGTCTGACCGGGCCGGCGGGCCGCTCTTGCCGAACCTGCGCGGGACTGATGCTCTAGCAGGCGCGATTCGGCGGACGCGCGGGGGTTCGGAGGCGGAGACCGAGGTGAAGTCAGGGTCAAGGCTCGCAATCTACCATCCGCCCGGCCGGATCGGCCTGAAGGCCAACCCTTTCGGCAAGGACGTGGCCAATCTGCAGCTCTACCGGGCGCTGGCGACCCATGGCGGGTTCTCCCGGGTCGACCTGTTGTCCAACCTTCCCGTCGCCGACGCGGACGTGACCGCCGACCTCTTCCCCGACGGACGCCCGCCCTGCCAGGTCGCCGGCGGCAGCGTGCTCTCCACCGAGGCTGCGGCGGAGGGCGGGGTGCTGTTCCGCGGCCAGCCCGAGCTTGACGCCCTGGCCTGGCTCCGCCGCAAGGCGACGGGAGACCGGGGTTACAGCCTGGTGGGCCTGATCCACACCCTGGCGCCGCCGGCCATGCGCCAGATGATCGCCAGTGCGCTGACTGCGCCGGTCCAGCCCTGGGACGCGGTCATCTGCACCTCGCCTTCGGTGCGTGACGCGGTCTCGCGCATGTTCGACGGCTGGGGCGACTTCCTCGGCGAGCGCTATGGGGGCGAGGCCCGGCCACGTCCGCAGCTGCCCGTCATCCCCCTCGGCGTCCACGCCCAGGAGATTCGCGACAAGGCCGACCGCCCCGGCGCCCGGGCCCGGGTCCGCTCCGACCTCGGCGTCGAGGGCGACGAGGTCCTGGTGGTCTGGATCGGCCGCCTGTCCTTCTTCGAGAAGGCCTTCCCCCAGCCCATGTTCCGGGCGGTGGAAGAGGCCGGGCGGCTGGCGGGCCGGCGAATGCACTTCGCCCTGGCCGGCTGGTTCCCCGGCGGCGAGACGGACCGGGCCCGCTACGAGCAGGCCGCCGCCGCCTACGCCCCGTCGGTGCAGGTGGACTTCCAGGACGGCAACGATCCCGAGGTGGTGGCCGACCTCTGGGCGGCGGGAGACATCTTCCTGTCCCTGGTCGACAACATCCAGGAGACCTTCGGCATCACCCCGATCGAGGCCATGGCGGCGGGCCTTCCGGTGGTGGCCAGTGACTGGGACGGCTACCGGTTCACCGTCCGCGACCGCAGCGAGGGATTCCTGATCCCGACCCTCGGCGGCCCGCCGGGCGGCCTGGGCGAGGCCCTCGCCGCCCGCCACGCCATCGGGCTGGACTCCTACCAGGCTTTCGTGGGCGCCGTGGCCCAGCACACAGCGGTGCATGTCGGCCGGGCGGCGGAGGCCATCGCCGAACTGACCCGAAATCCCGACCTGCGGCGGCGCATGGGCGCAGCGGGCCGGGCCCGGGCGCGGGAGACTTTCGACTGGCCCGTCGTCGTGCGCCAGCTCACCGGCCTTTTCGAGGAGTTGGCCGCCCTGCGCGCCGCGACCCCGGCCGGTCCGCGGACCCACCGACTGCATCCCCTGGGGGGCGACCCCTTCGCCGACTTCGCCGGCTTCGCAACGCATGACCTGGGTCTGGAGCGGCGGCTGCGCCTTCGCCCGGGCGCCGGAACGTCGGATCTGGCCCGCTCGGCCGGGGTGGAGCTGGACGGCGCCTTCCGGATGTGGCGCGCTCCCCCCGAGGACGCCGCCCGGATCGTCGAGCTCCTGTCCCAGGCCGGCGAGCTGGGTGTCCGGGACCTCCTCCTGGCCTTCCCGATGGAGCGCCGGCGCGCCATCCAGATGTCCCTGGTCTGGCTGGCCAAGATCGGTGTTCTCGACTGGCTGCCGCCGGTCGCCTGAGCCTCAGGTCGCCATCGGCTCCAGCCAGATCTCGCGAAGCCGACCCGCCGCGGGGAGATCGACCCCAAGCCGGGCAAGGTAGGCCTCGATGGAGCCGTGTTCCGCCGTGATGGCGTCGAAGGCCGCCGCGAGATAGGCGCCGTCCACACCCAGGAAGGCGCGGACGGCTGTCTCGGAGGGCGTCCGGCCCAGGGTCTCGGCCAGGGACTGCGTCACCTGCGGCAGGCGGGCCTCGATCCGCGCCGCCCGGTTCGTGAGCTCGAAGTCCGCGGCCGCGTCGTCCGGGTGCACGCCGAGCAGGCTGTGGGTGAGGGCCGCGAGCAGGCCCGTCCGGTCCTTGCCCGCCGTGCAGTGAATCAGCACCGGGGCGCCCTCACCCAGAGCTTCGAAATAGCGGGTGAAGAGCTCGATGTGCCGCGGCTCGAAGGGCGCGCGGCGGTAGTAGTCGAGAAAGAAGGCCCGGGCGCTCTGCGCAGACAGGTCGGTCTCGCGCAGGAAGGCCACGTGCGGCGGCTCGGCCTGGTCGCCCTGGTCGCAGTCGATGACCCGGGCCCCGAAGCCCTCGGGCCGGCGGGAGGGCTGGTTGGACCGCTCCGTCGGCCGGCGCAGGTCCACCACGGCGGCGAGGCCGAGGCCGGCGATCCGGGCGAGGTCGGCATCTGTCGCCGCGCCGTGATGGGCCGAGCGCCAAAGCCGCCCGCGCCGGACCTGCAACCCCCCGGGCACGGCATAGCCGCCATAGTCGCGAAAGTTCTCGACGCCCTCCAGGGGCAGCAGGCGTTCATCCGGGGTCATGGGGTGTCTTCTCGCTCAGGTCTGTGACGGTTTCGGGACGGCCCGCCCCCATTGCGGCGAGGAAGGCCTCCACCCCCGGCGTCACCGCGTCCAGGCCCTTGTAGCGGCGGAAGTCTTCGGGCGCCGAGGTCCAGGCGCGGGCGAGGACAGCCACGGCCGCCGGGTCACCCGCCAAGGCCCTCAGGGGCGTGAGATGGATCCGGATGGTGAACAGGATCCCACCGGTCAGGGGCAGGCGGCGCAGGGTCTGGCGCTCGCAGCGGAGGTAGAGGCCAGACCCGGGCCGCCGGGGTCGCTGAGCCCGGGCCCGTCGCCGGGCCGCCGCCGCGTCAGGCGCATATAGGCCCCTCCAGGCTGTGACCGACCAGTTTCTTCGCTCCAGAATCTGGTCTTCCGGTAGGTTGTCGAAAATCCTCCGTACCCGGACCAGGAAGCGATCCGCAAAGCCGGGAACGGGTTGATGGAGGGCCTCCAAACTCCGTCCCAGGGCTTCATCGGCGGTGAAGAAGGAGCCGGAGCTCAGGCTCAGGGCCGAGACCGTCCAGTCGTCGTCCCGGCGCTCCATGAGGACCAGGTCGTCCGGAACCCTGCGGGCGGCGTCCAGCAGGGGCGGGCGGCCCGGGCGCCCCGGGCGCAGACCCAGGGCTTGACCCACCAGGCCGGCGACCTCGGCCTGGCCCGGACGGGAGCCGTCGGTCTCGCCCCAGACCTTTTCCGGGACCGAGCGGAAAAGCCGGTCCTTCCGCGCCCAAGGCCGGGCCTCCCCGCCTTCCAGCCAGTCGCCCGGGGCGATCCGGCGAAGGCCGATTCCGAATCCCGGGGCCGCGGCCCAGGGCGGATCGGACAGGCTTGGGGCGATTGTCTGCGGCATGGGGGCGCATGCTAGCACCGCGCTCCCTGTTCCCCTCAAGCCGGAAACGCCCTAGCTTCGCCGCCGCGGACAGGCGGAGGATGACACATGGGCGTGGAAGCCGTGATCTGGGACTTCGGCGGGGTTTTCACCTCCTCGCCCTTTGAGGCCTTCAACCGCTACGAGACCGAAAAGGGGCTGCCCCGGGACCTGATCCGCACCGTCAACGCCACCAACCCCGACACCAATGCCTGGGCCCTGTTCGAGCGCGCCGAAATCGACGCCGAGGGCTTCGACCGTCTGTTCCACGAGGAGAGCGCGGCCCTTGGCCATCCGGTCCCCGGCCGCGATGTTCTGCCCCTCCTTTCCGGCCAGCTACGGCCCGCCATGGTCGACGCCCTTCTGGCCTGCAAGGCGGTGTTCAAGGTGGGCTGCATCACCAACAACATGGCCACCAGCCATTCGCCGGGCTCGGAGTCCTCCATGGTGACGGCCATGGGCCGGGTCATGCCCCACTTCCACGCCATCATCGAGAGCTCCAAGGCCGGGGTTCGCAAGCCTGACCCGAGAATCTACCTCATGATGTGCGAACAGCTGAGCGTCGCGCCGTCGGCCTGCGTCTACCTCGACGACCTCGGGATCAATTGCAAGCCGGCGGCGGCCCTTGGCATGAAGGCCATCAAGGTCGTCGGCGAGGCCCAGGCGCTGACTGACCTCGCCCAGGCGACCGGCCTCACCTTCGGAGGCGCCGCATGACCCGCCCGGTCCGGATCGGGGCCATCGACGCCCTGGAGAAGCTGCCCCTCTGGAGCGACCTGCCCGGTGGCCGCGACGCCATCTCTAGGACCTTCGTCTTCCCGGACTTCAACGCCGCCTTCGCCTTCATGAGCCGGGTCGCGCTCAAGGCCGAGCGCATGGACCATCATCCGGAGTGGTCGAATGTCTGGAACCGGGTTGAGGTCACCCTGACCACCCATGACTCCGGCGGGGTCACCAGCCTGGACGTCGAGATGGCCACCTTCATGGATGCGGCGGCGTCCGGCCTTGGGGCCGGCTGATCCCGGTCAGTTGATCAGCACGTTGAGGATCACGAACCGGGCGCCGGCCTGTCCAACCGTCACATCGACCTGCTTCTGCAGGAGAGAGGAAAGGATGTCGAGGTCGGGCCGGGCGCCGGGCGCCAGGTTGGACGTGTAATAGGACAGGCGCCTGCCCAGGTCTGACCGGAGGCGCGGGAAGAGCAGCGGAATCCGGGCCCTCAGCTTGGGGTCAGGAACGTCCAGCCCGCTCTCCAGAGAGATCACTCCCCGGGTTCGGTTCGAGCGTATGATGTTGGCCGAGAAAACGGGCAGGCTGATGAACCTGGGCTGCTGTTCGCCACCCTTCGCTGGCGGCGGGGCGGCGGCCAGCGCGGGCCCGGCCAGGAGAAGAGCGGGCGGGAGAGCAAGGAAGGTGCGCCGGAGCATGCGCCGGTTGTCCCCGATTATGGTTAGCAATCTCTTTACGCTCACCCGTCCAGAGTCCGGAGCGATTCGCAGACCCGGAGAGACCGGTTGAACCGCTTTCGAACAGACTTCGGCGCACTGGACGGCAAGACCGTTCTTGTGACCGGGGGCACGGGCTCCTTTGGACGGCGATTCGTCGATACAGTCCTGTCGACCGAGCGGCCGCGCAAGCTCATCGTCTTCTCCCGGGACGAACTGAAGCAGCACGAGATGCAGGTCGATATGGCCGCGCGGTTCTCTTCTGAGCAGATGAGCCGGATGCGTTTCTTCCTGGGCGACGTCCGTGATCGTCAGCGGTTGACCCTGGCCCTGCGCGGGGTCGAGGTGGTGGTCCACGCCGCGGCCCTCAAGCAGGTGCCCGCCGCTGAGTACAACCCCTCCGAATTCATCCAGACCAATGTCCTGGGTGCGGAAAACATCGTCTGGGCCGCCCTCGCCAACCGGGTCCAGAAGGTCATCGCCCTTTCCACCGACAAGGCCTGCAACCCGGCCAATCTGTACGGCGCGACCAAGCTGGCCTCGGACAAGACCTTTGTGGCCGCCAACAACCTGTCCGGCGATATCGGCGCCCGGTTCGCCGTCGTCCGGTACGGAAACGTGGTGGGATCCCGGGGTTCGGTGGCGCCGCTCTTTCAGAAGCTGATCGCTCAGGGCGCCCGGGACCTGCCCATCACCGACCCCCGGATGACCCGCTTCTGGATCACCCTGAACCAGGGTGTAGGCTTCGTGCTTTCCTGCCTCTCTCTGATGCGGGGCGGAGAGATCTTCGTTCCCAAGATTCCTTCCATGACCATGACCGACCTGGCGGCGGCCATGGCGCCGGACCTGCCCATCCGGGTCATCGGCATCCGCCCGGGGGAGAAGCTGCACGAGATGATGATCTCGGTGGACGACGCCCGCCATGTGGTCGACCTCGGCGACCGCTACGCCATTGAGCCGGCCTTCGTGGAATTCTCCCGGGAGTCCTTCTCGAGCGCCCATCCCCTGGTGGAGGACGGCTTCTCCTACGCCAGCAACACGAATGACGAGTGGCTGTCCCATGAGGACCTCCTGGCGCTTCTGAACGACTCCTCGAGGGGACTGACGACGTCAGCGGCCGGGGCCTGAAGTGACCGGACGGCCCTTCCTTCCCTATGGTCGGCAGGACATCGACGAGACCGACATCGCCGCCGTCGCCGAGGCTCTGAGGTCGGACTTCCTCACCACCGGTCCGCGGGTCGAGGCCTTCGAGACGGAGTTCGCCGCCGCGGTCGGGGCGCCCTTCGCTGTCGCCTGCTCCAACGGCACCGCCGCCCTGCACCTGGCCATGCTCGCCCTGGATGTCGGACCCGGCGACCGGGTCGCCGTCCCTTCCGTGACCTTCCTGGCCACCGCCAATTGCGCCCGCTTCGTCGGCGCCGAGGTGATCTTCACCGACGTCGATCCCGGGACGGGTCTGATGACCCCGGATACCCTCAGGGACGCCCTCGATCAGGCGTCGCCCGGTCCGCTCAAGGCGGTCCTTCCGGTTCATCTGCGGGGCGACGCCGCAGACCTGCCCGGCCTCTCCCGGGTCGCGCGGGGAGTCGGCGCCGTGCTGGTCGAGGACGCCCCCCACGCCCTGGGCTCGGAAGTCGATTTCGGGGATGGACCCCATCGGATCGGCGACGGGCGCTGGTCGGCGGCGGCAACCTTCTCCTTCCATCCGGTCAAGACCATCGCCACGGGCGAGGGCGGCATGATCACCACTGCAGACGAGGGCCTGGCCGCCCGCATGCGCCGACTGCGCAGCCACGGCATGGAGCGTCCCATTGGGGCCGATCCCTGGCTCTACGAGATGCGGGAGCCTGGCTTCAACTACCGGCTGCCGGACATCCTCTGCGCCCTTGGCCAGTCCCAGTTGAAGCGCCTGCCCGCCTTTGCGGCTCGCCGCCGCGACCTTGCGGCCCGCTATGCCGGCGCCCTGGCGCCCCTGGCCCCGCACGTGCGGCTCGCCGCGACTCCGGACTGGAGCCGGCCGGTCCTGCACCTCCTGACCGTTCTCATCGACTTCGAGGCCCTCGGCCGGCGTCGCCGACAGGTGGTCGAGGCCCTGGCGGCGGAGGGGATCGGGTCCCAGGTCCACTACATCCCTGTCCATGCCCAACCCTACTATGTGCAGCGTTACGGTCCCCTGGACCTGCCCGGCGCTGCGGCCTGGTACCGCCGGTGCCTGAGCCTGCCCCTGTTTCCCGCCATGGCCGACTCCGACGTCGATCGGACCGTGGAGGCCCTTTCCCGAGCTCTGGGACTGGAATAGCCGCCTGCGAGGTCCAGCCCATCCAGAGGCTTCTCTCGGGGAGAACTCCCCGCTGAGCGGCCTCAGGGGCTTAGATGTTTGGTCCCGGAGTTTGCGGCCTGGGCTCAGATCCGGTCGAGCGATCGGCTCAGATCTCCAGGGCCTCCAGCCCTCCCGGGCGAGTGGGGATCCGTCCCGTCCCATGCCGGGTCACCCAGAGTGCGCCGCTTTGCGCGCCTCACAGGCCCTCGCAAAGGTGCAACCCGTGAGCCCTGGATGTCGATCGAACCTAATATTCCGTCGCCTCTTCCCCCAGGTCGTCTACCAGGGCGGGTTCGGGCGGGGGCAGGTGGCGGATGTGGACGACCTCGGACCCGGGGAAGGCCTCGAGGAGGGACAGGACGAAGGGGTCCTGGGCGATCTCCGCCCGGGTTTCGCGCGTCTCTCGGGTCTGGCGCTCCCAGAGGCTCTCGGCCCCGCCGCCGCCCTGTGCGGCCACCAGCCAGGGCTGACCGGTCCAGGCCTTGAGGCGGCTCACCAGACGCTGGGCCAGGTTGGCGGGCGCGCCGGGCGCCGGTTCGAACTCCAGAACCCCGGGCCGGAAGCTGATCGGCCGGACGAAGCGCTCGACGTCCAGTTTCAGGGCGATGTCGCGCTCTGCCTCGATAAGGGCGACCAGGTGCTCGAAGGTCTGAAGGACCGGACCCTGGCGGGCCTCCGCCTGTGGCGTCGAATGCAGTGAGGCCTGGGGCGACAGGGCGCGCGCCGCGCCGCCTGAAGCCGCGCTCGCGCCGCCGCCGCCTGTAACTCCGCCGCCGCCGGGGCTCTCTCCGTTCCTCAGGAGCTTCAGCGCCTCCTCCGGACCGGGCAGATCGGCCGCGTGGGACAGGCGGATGAGGGCCATGTCGGTCGCCGCGGCGGGATCCGGCGCCCGCCCGACCTCGTCATGCGCCCTCAGGAGCATCTGCCAGAGGCGGGCCAGGATGGGGGCGGAGACCGCTGCGCCGGCGGCGGCCAGCCGGGCGGTCTGATCCTTCGGCAGGATCAGGGCCTGGGGCCCCACCGCCCTGGCGACGGAGGCGCCATGGACATGCTCCATCAGGTCCAGGACCACCTGCGCCGGATCGGCGCCGAGGGCGTAGAGGTGGCGAAAGGCGCCGACCGCCCCGCCGGGATCGCCCTTGAGCACAAGCTCGAAGAGGTCGAGGGTCCCGGCCCTGTCGGCGAGGCCCAGCATCTCGCGGATCAGGGCGGCGGGGACCGTCTGCCCCGGATCGGCCTGGACGATGGCCTGGTCAAGCAGGGACTGGGCGTCGCGCACCGAACCCTCGGCGGCCCGGGCGATCAGGGTCAGGCCCTCGGCCTCCACCCGCACGCCCTCGGCCTCCAGGATCATCTGCAGGTTGCGGATGATGTCCTCGGGCTCCACCCGGCGCAGGTCGAACCTCTGGCAGCGCGAGAGAATGGTGACGGGAACCTTGCGGATCTCGGTGGTGGCGAAGATGAACTTCGCGTGCGGCGGCGGCTCCTCGAGGGTCTTCAGGAGGGCGTTGAAGGCCCCTGTCGAGAGCATGTGCACTTCATCGATGATGTAGACCTTGTAGCGGGCCTCCACCGGGGCGTAGCGGACGCCGTCCAGAAGGTCGCGCATGTCGCCCACGCCGGTCCGGCTGGCGGCGTCCAGCTCCAGCACGTCCATGTGCCGGCCCTCGATGATGGCGCGGCAGTGCCGGCCCTCGACAGACAGGTCGAGGCTGGGGGCGTCGATGGCGTCGGTCTGAAAGTTCAGAGCCCGGGCCAGGAGCCGTGCGGTTGTCGTCTTCCCCACCCCCCTCACGCCGGTGAGCATGAAGGCGTGGGCGATGCGTCCCGCCGCGAAGGCGTTGCGCAGGGTCCGGACCATGGCCTCCTGGCCATAGAGGTCCTCGAAGGTCCGCGGGCGGTACTTGCGGGCGATGACGGTGTAGGCGGCGCCGGTCTGGACCGGGGCCGGCGCGCGGGTCTGCGAAGGCGCCGGATCGCCGAACATGTCCGCGGTATCGGGATCACGCTCCGGCGCTTCGGGTTCGGGCGTGAGTTCTTCTTCGGCCATGGTCGCCATGCGGGCTGGGTGGAGACCGGACAACGACCCGGAACGGGACTCGTTACGGCTGCTTCCTTCCGGACCTGACCGGGTTGGCGAGGCGTCCGCCCATCGCCGATCTCCACCCCCTATATCGCGGTCCCTCGCTCCGCATGCAAGCGTGTGCAGATCGCCGCCTGTGGGATAAAAGACGAGTCATGCCCCTGACCGCCTTCCAGAACACCTTCGCCGGCAATCCCCTGGACCGCGCCAGCGAGCGCCGGAAGGACTCCGCCTGGCTTGCCGAGCGCCTGTCCTCCGACCAGTCTTTGGGCCTCGTTCTCTGGAACGGCAAGGCCCTCGTAGAGCGTTCCAGCTCCGGCGGGACCCAGATCGCCTACCTGCCTTCGCGGCTTATCGAGGACCTCGCTGGCGGCCCCGAGCGCCTGCTGTTCATGGGCCTTTGGCAGGACACGGCGGTCTTCGCCGTCGACCTGGAAGGCCCGGCGGATCCCACGGACGGCCCGCTCCAGGGCATGGGGCGATTCGAGGACGCCCGGGCCCTCGCGTCCAGCCTGCCCGGGGGCGAGATCGCCATCGTCGGCACCGCCAAGGGGGTCTTCGAGTGGCGGCGCAAGCACAGGGCCTGCTCGGTCTGTGGCGAGCCCACACGCTCCTCCGAGGGCGGCTGGAAGCGGGAGTGCCCGGCCTGCGGCGCCGAACACTTCCCCCGGACGGACCCGGTGGTGATCATGCTGGCGGTCCATGGCGACCGCTGCATGCTCGGACGCCAGGAGATCTGGCCACCGGGCATGTTCTCGGCCCTGGCCGGTTTCCTTGAGCCCGGCGAAAGCATCGAGGAGGCCTGCGCCCGAGAGCTTTTCGAGGAGGCGGGACTGAGGACGACCTCGGTGACCTACCACTCCACCCAGCCCTGGCCCTTCCCGAACTCCCTCATGATCGGCCTGATCGCAGAGGTCGACAGCGACGACGCCCGTCCTGACCAGACGGAGCTGTCGGAGGTGCGCTGGTACACTCGAGAAGAGGCCCGGGCCCTGCTGGCCGGAGAGATCAGGGGCAGTTTCGCCCCTGGCGGCATGGCCATCGCCCACCAGCTGATCAAGACCTGGGCGGAAGGTGGCTGAGCCGTCTCAGATGTGATCCCGATAAGGGTCAGCAGGATAGACGCCGAGGATCTCGAACCGCTCCGAGAAGAACTGCAGTTCCTCGAACGCCCGGGCGACGGGAGCATCCTCCGGTCGACCGTCGATCTCGGAATAGAAGAAGGTCGCCGTGAAGGCGGCGTTCTCCATGTAGCTCTCGAGCTTGGTCATGTTGACGCCGTTGGTCGCGAAGCCGCCCAGGGCCTTGTAGAGGGCCGCCGGCAGGTTGCGGACCCGGAAGACGAAGCTGGTGACGCACTTCACGCCGGCCGCAGGCGCAGGAGCGTTAGCGTCGGCGGTCATTACCAGGAAACGGGTGGTGTTGTTATGGGTGTCCTCGATATCCCTCTCCAGGATCTCGAGGCCATAGAGCCGCGCCGCCAGGGCCGGGGCGATCGCCGCCTGGGTCCGGTCCGGCCGCTCGGAGAGCCGGCGGGCCGCCAGGGCGGTGTCGCTGACCGACTCGCGCACAAGGCCCAGGCGCGTGATGACGCCTCGGCACTGGGCGAGGGCGATCGGCATCGAGGCGACGGACTTCAGGTCTTCTATCCGCACCCCTGGATTGGCCATCAGCTGGAAGTGAATGGGTTTGAAGTGCTCGCCGATGATCCGCAAGCCGGAAGATGGCAGGAGGTGGTGGACGTCCGCCACCCGCCCGGCGATGGAGTTCTCCACCGGGATCATGCCCAGGTGACAGTCCCCCGATCGGACCGCCTCGAAGGCGTCCTCGAAGGTGGCGCAGGGCACGGGGTCCATATCCGGGAAGGCGGCCTGGCAGGCCTCATGGCTGTTGGCCCCCAGCTCACCCTGAAAGGCGATCCGGTTTCTGTTCATGCCGGACCTCCGATTCGGCGGGCGTGGGCGCGGGCGCGCTCCAGGTCCGCAGGGTTGTCCACCGAGATCGGCACCTCGTCCAGTACGGCCGACCAGATCGTCATGCCCAGCTCCAGCGCCCGAAGTTGCTCCAGCCGCTCGCGGCGCTCCAGGGGCGAGGGTGGGGCGGCGGTGAATCGCTCCAGCGCGCGGCGCCGGTAGCCGTAGATCCCGTGGTGGATCCAGACCGGACCCTCGCCAAAGAGGACGGAGCGGGTGAAGTAGAGGGCCCGGCCAGAGCGCCCGTCCGGCGCCATGGCGGCCACCACCTTTGGCATGTCGGGGTTGGACCGGTCCGCCGGACCCGCCTCGGCCACCATCACCGTCGAGATGTCTGCCTCAGGTTGATCTGCCAGCAGCCCCGCGCAGGCGCGGATCGCCTCCGGGGCGATGAAGGGGATGTCGCCCTGGAGGTTGATCACCACGTCGTGGCGGCCTTCCGGGTCTAGGGTGAGCAGGGCGGCGACAATCCGGTCCGAGCCGGAAGGCAGGTCCGGATCCGTCAGAACGGCCCGCCCGCCCGCCGCCTCGACGGCCTCCACGATCTCCGCATCCCCGGCCGCCACTGCAACAGGCCCGACGCCCGCGGCCTCCGCCTGGCGCAGGACCCGCACGATCATGGGAAGCCCGCCGATCTCCGCCAGAGGCTTTCCGGGGAGTCGCGTTGCAGCCATTCGGGCGGGGATGAGGAGGATCGGAGTCATGAACCTGGGCCGCGGGGCCATCTGCCCGGTTGCGCGAGCGCCGGTAGCGTGTAAGAGACGCCAACGCAATAAGGGGCGGAGAATCTCCCGTCCCTAGGGCCCCTCATTCGGCCCTGCAGGTTTTGGGTGACGGGGCTGCGGTCCCGGGAAAAATCGGTTTCGGGACGATGAGCAATCTGACCTTCAACAAGATCGCAGGCGCCGGCTTGGCGACGGCACTGGCCATCGTCGGGCTTCGGGAAATCACGACGGGGCTCTTCAACGTCGAGGCGCCGGAAAAGCCCGGCTATCTCATCGAGGCGACCGTTGAGGGCGGCGGCGATGCGCCCGTCGCCGAGGTGATTCCTGATTTCGGGACCGTTCTTCCTGTCGCCGACGTGAAGGCCGGTGAGGCTGTCTTCGCCAAGTGCCAAGCCTGCCACAATATCGCCAACGGCGGCGCAAATGGCACAGGTCCCAACCTTTGGGGTGTTGTCGGCATGAAGCCGGGAGTGCACGCGGGTTTCGCCTATTCGACGGCCATGATCGAGTTCGGGGCCAAGCAGCCTGTCTGGGATGACCTACACCTCTACGAATACCTGAGGGCCCCCCAGAAGTATATTCCGGGCACCAAGATGTCCTTTGTCGGCCTCAAGAAGTCCGAAGATCGGGTCAACATTATCGCCTATCTGCGCGCCCAGGGCGGGACCCTGCCCCTCCCGGCGCCGAACCCCGCCGCCGCGGCTGCTCCAGCGGCTCCGGTCGAA
>NZ_JADBZL010000149.1:0-2575 GCF_020402505.1 Phenylobacterium sp.
CGCCACCTTCGCCCGGGACGCCCGGCGGCTGGTCGACGAGGGATTCCGGCTGGAGCGCGTCCGGCCCGTGGACCAGTTCCTGTGGTCGCCCCACCTGGAGCTGGTTGCAGTCTTCAGCCGCTGAGGCCTGCGCCTTGCCCGGGGCGGCCGGAACGGGCAGTGTCAGCGCCGTTTCGAGGGGAGAGGTCCGGCATGGCCGCAGGGGCGGGAACAGACCGTCATGATGCGGTGAGAAGAGACCTTTCGGCCTTGTTCACCCTGGCCTGGCCGGTGGTCATCTCTCGTCTGGGCATGATGACCATGGGGCTCTGCGCCGCCGTGGTCGTTGGTCACCATTCCGCTATCCAGCTGGGCTGGCATGCAATCGCCTGGGCCCCGACGATGGTGGTTCTCGTGGTCGGCACCTCGCTCCTCGGCGGCGTCCAGGTCATGACCGCCCGCGCCATGGGCGAGGGTCGCCCCGAGGAAACGGGCGCGGTCCTGCGCCGGGGGTTGGTCTACGGCGCGAAGGTAGGCTTCCTGGCCGGCGCCGTCCTCTTCCTTCTGGGGCCCTGGATCCTCGGGCTCCTGCAGCTGCCGGACGACCTGGTGGCGGGCGCGACGCCGCCGCTCCGGATCTTCGCCCTTTCGATGCCTTTCCTGGTGATCGGGTCAGCGTGCTCGGCCTGGCTGGAGGGGCTCGGGCGACCCCGCGTCGGCGCCGTCCTCATGTGGGCGGCCAACCTCGTCAACCTGCTCGCTCTGCTTGTCCTTGTGCCCGGGACCTTCGGACTGCCGGCCCTCGGGGCGGCCGGCGCGGCCACTGCGACCCTGATCGCCCGTAGCCTGCTGACCCTGGCCCTCGCCCTCTACATCTTGCGCATGCCGGAAGCCCGCCGCTTCGGGGTCTTCACCCCGGCGCCGCCGGCGCAGGCGGCGGCTTCGGAACAGACGCGGATCGGCCTGGGCGCCGGCGCGTCCGGCTTTTTCGAGATGGCCGCCTTCGCCGGCATGAACGTGATCGCCGGCTGGCTGGGGACCATCCCCGTCGCCACCTGGAGCATCGTGGTCAATGTCATCTCCCTGGCCTTCATGGTTCCGCTTGGCATCGCCACCGCGGTCTCGGTGCTTGTCGGTCGCGCCTATGGCTCAGGCGACGCCGCCGCCATCCGCCGGATCAGCCTGATCGCCTATGGAGTGACCATCGCCTTCTGCCTTCTCGTCAGCCTGGTCTGCTGGCTGGCCGCAGGCTCCATCGCCTCGGGCTACACCAACGATGCGGCGACCCTTGCCCTGGCCATCCCCGCCCTCGTCCTCGCCGCCGCGGTTATCCCGCTGGACGCCCTGCAGGTGGTGATCGCCCAGTCTCTGCGCGCTCGGGGCGACATCGTCATACCGACCTTCACCCACTTCGTCAGTTATGTCCTTGTCATGGCGCCCCTGGCCTGGTTCCTCGCCCTGCCGGCGGGGCGAGGCGTCAACGGCATCGTCGAGGGCGTGATGATCGCCAGCCTCCTGTCGGCGGGCCTCCTCCTGGCCCGCTTCCTTTTCCTGTCGCGGAAGGCGCTGCCGTGAGCGGGGGCGGCGACTGGTCGGACGCAGAGAACGACCTGATCGTCGGCGACTACTTCGACATGCTGGCCGACGACCTTGCGGGAAGACCTTACAACAAGGCGGCGCATAACCGGGCGCTTCAGGCGCGGCTGCCCGGGCGTTCGCACAAGTCCATCGAGTTCAAGCACCGCAATGTCAGCGCCGTGATGCAGGTGCTGAACCAGCCCTGGATCACAGGCTACCTGCCGGCCTATCGATTCCAGGCCCGCCTGATCGACGCTGTGCTCCGTCACCTCAATCCGGCGAAGGCTCCAATGCGGACGGTTGCAGCAGGGACGCGTGACGCCGCCGCCCTGTATCTGGGACCGCCCCCTCTAGCCCTGAACAGGCCCGTGCTGGACGCCGCCCGGAAGGAAGAGGTCGACCGCCGTTTCGATCCTGCGGAAGCGGACGCGCGGAACCGGGAGCTTGGCCGCGTCGGCGAGGCCCTGGTCCTGGACTTCGAGCGCCATGTCCTCATGCGCTCGGGCCGGAGCGACCTGGCGGAGAAGGTCCGCTGGACCTCCCAGGAGGATGGCGACGGGGCGGGCTACGACATCTCCAGCTTCAGGCCCGACGGGCGGCCGCGCCTGGTGGAGGTCAAGACCACCAATGGCTGGGAGCGCTCCGCCTTCCACATCTCCCGGAACGAACTAGCGGTCGCCAATGACAACCGCGAGACCTGGCGTCTTGTCAGGGTCTGGAACTTCGCACGGGAGCCCCGGGCCTTCGAGCTGGCGCCCCCGCTCGACGCCCATGTCCGCCTGACGCCGACGAGCTTCCTGGCCACGTTCGGCTAAAGGCTGAGGCGGCCTCCACAGAGCCCCTCAATTGCGCGCTCCAAGGGAGAGCTCCCCGCGAAGCGCGGCAAGGGAAGCTACGGCGATTCCGTTGACCCCCTCCGGCCCGCTGCGCGGTCCACCTCCCCCTGGAAGGTGGAGGAATTGGAGCGTTCAATTGCTCCCCCAAGGGAGAGCTGTCCGCGAAGCTGCCTGAGGGGGTC
>NZ_JADBZL010000015.1:0-44600 GCF_020402505.1 Phenylobacterium sp.
CGACAGGCCGCTCGTGGCGACACGATCAACCGCCTCGCGCTTGAAGGCCTCCGGAAACACCCGACGGGTAACGCTCATCAGACACTCCTCTCCAGGCTCAAAAGCCTAGCATGGGTGTCCACCAAAACGAGGGAGGATCAGCCAGATCCGGCATGGTTTTCCACTGAAGCAGGAGAGGATCAGTCCTTCCTTCCCGATACATGCCTGTATTGCATCGTTGGCTTCGGCGTGGCACGAATAGACGTCTATTCGGGGCTTCGTAACGAAGAGGGGATCGCCATGGCGTCCGACCATCACAGGTACGCACTTGTCTCAGCGCTGCTCGCGGGGACGATGTTGTCATTTCCGGCGATCGCCAACGCCCAGCCGGCATCGGCCCCGCCGCCTGCGCCCGCGATCAACGCTCCTGGTGTCGCCGAGGTGGAGGCGACGACGCTGGCGGATGTGATCGTCACTGCGCAACGTCGTGCGGAGCGTCTGATTGATGTTCCCGTCTCGATCAGCACGTTCGGCGCTGAGGATATTCAGAACCGTGGCGTGACGACCCTCAATCAGCTGCAGACCTCTGTGCCCGGCTTGCGGATCGTCGATATCGGCCCCGGCTCGCAGCGAATCCAGCTTCGAGGCATCTCCCAGTACCTCGGCCTGCCGACTGTGGGTAATTATGTGGATGAGTTCTCGGTCAATAACGAGAGCGCCTCGGGCAGCGCAGAGGTGCGGCTGCTCGACATGGAGCGCGTGGAGGTCCTGCGGGGGCCGCAGCCCGCGCTCTATGGCGAAGGTTCGATGGGCGGGACCATCCGCTATGTCACCGCTTCGCCTCGCCTCGACGCCTTCAGCGGCGACCTGCTTGGCGAGGTCAGCAGTGTCGCCGATGGGGGAGCGGGGTTCCGGGCGGAAGGCATATTGAACATCCCTCTTGCGACAGATGTTGCGGGCGTCCGCATCGCCGCCGCACGTGAAGAAGCGCCGGGTTGGACGAACGCGACCTTCGGCAAGGACGTCAACGATCAGGTGACCACCACCGTCCGTGGCAAGCTGCTCGTCCGCCCGAGCGGTCCGCTCACAATTTCGCTCCTGGGCGCCTACCACGAGTCCGAACAGGACGTGAAAAGCTATGCGCTGCAGGACCGCAGGACCGCTCAGGTCACGCCGTCTCCGACGCGCCAGAGGTACTCTCTGGGCAACATGGTGGCGACCTATGATCTCGGCTCCGTGACCCTGCTCAGCTCGACGGGGTACCTGGACCAACAAGGCCGGACGGTCGATGACTCTGCGCGCTTCTACAATCAACTCTTCGGCGCGCCCTTGCTCCGAACCGCACTGACGGACTCGAGAGGAACATTCAAGCGCTTCGCGCAGGAGTTCCGGCTCACCTCGAACGACGAGGGGCCGCTGCGCTATCTTGTAGGCGCGAGCTACTCCGACGCCGACACCACGGGAAAGATTGACGGCAATGGCGAGTCCACATCGCCAGCCATACCCCCCGGGGCGCTGGGGGTTGTTTTCCGATCGGATGGGCGCACCGAATCCAAGGTCAGCGCAGTCTTCGGCAGCGTCTCTTACGACCTCACCGATAGTCTGACCGTTGACCTTGGCGGACGCTACTTCCGTGACAAGCGATCGACGGACAGCACCTTCGCGCTTATCGGGCTTCCTTTCCCGCCGAGCATCAGCAAGGGCAAGACGACCTTTGACACCTTCAACCCCAGGGTGAATGTCAGCTACAAGACGTCCCCGAACGGCATCATCTACCTGAACGCCGCCAAGGGTTTCCGGAGCGGCGGATTCAATCAGGTGGTCGACCCCTCAACCCCGGCGACCTTCGCTCCGGAAAAACTCTGGAGCTATGAGCTCGGCGCGCGCCAGAGCTTTGCGGAAGGCCGGCTTCTCGTCGAGGCGGCCCTCTACTACAACAACTACACGAACATTCAGGCGACGATCGTTCAGTCCGGAGGCACGGTTGCGGCCACCCGCAACGCCGGCAAGGCCCGCGGTGTTGGGGCTGACATTACTTTCATCGGGCGGCCCGTGAATGATCTCAGCCTCAGCGCGACGCTGGGCTGGAACGACATGAAGTTCAAGACCGTTTCGGTGGACCGCAGACCGGGGGATCCTCTGGACCTTGTGCCCAAATGGACGTGGTCTCTGGCGGGCGACTACACTCCAGCCCTCAACGACCAGATGACCCTCATTCTTCATGGGGACATCGGCCATACTGATGAAGCTCAGATCACCCTGCGCAACCTGCCGCCCGGGTTTAAACAGGTTGAGAAGTCCGAGGCGCGTACGATCGCAAACCTGCGGGTCGGGGTCGGGTTGGGCGACCTCGAACTCTACACCTTCGCCGACAATCTCTTTGATGCAAACAAGGTGGTTAACCCGCCCTTCGGCGCGTTTTTCGAGCCCATTCGGACGCGCCCACGCACGATCGGCGTCGGGGTGCGGACCCGGTTCTGAGTCCAGACCGCTCGGCGACTGGCCAGGGCCGCAAGCCCGGGTGAACTGAGGCGACGCCGCGTGTGTCAGGAGTGACTGTATGGCCGACACGGCGGATGTCATCATCGTGGGTGCTGGGATCATCGGCCTGAGTATCGCGCACCAGCTGCTGCGGCGCGCGAAACTCAGGATCCTGGTCCTCGAAAAGGGTGCGGCGCTCGGCGAGGGGTCGACCGGCGCTTCGTCGGCAGTCTGCCGTTTTCGCTACACCTATGACGAGATGGTCTGTCTTGCCCGTGACGGGGTGGCGGCCTACCGGAACTGGAGCGAGTTTCTCGGCGAGGCGGAGACCACCGCCGGATATCAGCGGCTTGGCTCACTGTGGTTCACACCCCTGGGGGGTGACTGGGCCCGGGGGGAGGCCGTCCGACTCCGGCGGCTGGGGGTCGCGGCTGAAGTGCTCGACGATGTGGAGTTGTCGGAGCGCTATCCGGCGCTGAACACCTGCCTTCAGGCGCCAGACCTGGAGAGCGGCGCCGAGCACTCCTGCGGACCCGGCGGTGGGCGTCACCTGTTTGAGCCCGATGCGGGTTACGTGAATCCTATGGACGCCGCCAATGACCTCTTGCGCGCAGTGAAGGCGAAAGGCGCGTCGGTTCGGTTCAACACAAAGGTTGCTCGGGTTCGTGCACGGTCCGGCAAAGCTTCGGGGGTCGAGCTCGCGACGGGCGAAATCGTCGACTCTCCGGTGGTCATCAACGCTGCCGGGCCCTGGTGCAACGGACTCTCGGCGCCGCTCCGGGCCGCTGGCGCCTGGGAGTTCACTCCGACCCGCATTCAAATCGTCCATGTGGACTGCCCGCCTCGAATGCGCGGCCGACTCCCCATCTGTGCGGACCTTACCTCGGGCATTTACTTTCGGGAGCAGCTGGGGAGTGGTCAGATTATCGTCGGCTCGCTACTCGAGTCCGATGAGCGCGAGGCGGTCGCCGACGCTGATGACTTTGCACGGCACCACGACAACGAATTCGCCCGCCTGAAGCTGCACGCCCTACAGCACAGGCTGCCGGGTCTGAGGATCTCGTCGGTGAGGGGTTATAGCGGGCTTTACATGGTCAATCGGAAGGACGTCCATCCCGTCGTCGGACAAACACACGTCGATGGGTTTTACCTTGTCAATGGCTGCAGCGGACACGGGTTCAAGCTCGCTCCAGCCCTGGGCGGAATGATTGCGAGAGCGATCACGGGGGTGCGCGATGGCTTTGACACTGACGTCGATCCCGCCTTCCTCGCCGTCGACCGCACCCCGCTTCAACTCGATCTCAAGAGTGCGATGGCCTGAAGCGGACTCTGCGCAGGCGCGCAGAGCCTGCGACAAGCCGGGCGGATCGCGCCCGGGCATAACTCAACTGCGATGATCGCCGTCGATCGCCACATGTTGGTCGATCGGGCCGCAGGTCCACCTCGTCGCCGGGCTCCGGAAAACGCCTAGCGCAAAGTGCGAATTTTGCGGCGAGTCACCAAAGACGGCGTCCGACCTGGTTGCGGAAGCGTAGAGGGTTCGTTCAACTTGTAACACAAGTGACGCGAGGTAGGCCTGACGCTCTCCAATTGACGCTACTACTGCAGGCGAATCCGCTTCGGGGTCGAAGCTGAGTTTGACGAGGTACGAGCGTATGGTTGTTCGATCTGGCGCCGCCGAGGCGCCCGAACGGCGCCACATCTCTGGGCTATCAACGTGCGCCGCCATGAGGGCGTAGAGTGAGACTCCGTCCAAATTCAGCGAGTCCACGGGAGCCGGTTGCCCTGAACGCCGCAAACGGATCAGACAATCACTTTGAAGTTGGGGGGCTCAGCCCCCCCGACTGCTCTGCCCCTCACTTGGTCAGCCAAAGTGTCGGTGGAGTCTGACCGTGCCAAACCCCAGACCGGGATCAGAGACTCCAGCAGCTCTGGGTGGCCCACGGAGCCTGGAGGCCGCGAGACCTCCGCCGTCTCGGCGCGTTCGCGCTTCAGCCACTCCCGCCTGAGCATCTCGTCATAGAGGTCGCCCTCCGGATCCGGAACGGGTCTGGCATGTCCCTGCGGCATTCGCGCCCTGTTTCATCTCGCCCTTCGTCAACGCCCCCCGGGGAAGAAGAGGATGGCTGGATGGAAATGAAAAGAACGCAGCAGGAACAAATGACGTGGACAAGCCGGACGGGGGGTTCGCGCCGGCCGCTACTTCACCTTCGCCGCCGCCGCCGCGCCCGGGGAACGCTCAGCCAGGGGCTGCAGGGGCCTCAAGCGTTTCCAGTCGTCGATGAACTGGACCGTGGCGTCGATGAGGGCGTCGCTCGACAGCTTGCCGGCTGCGGCGTTCGCCTTCGAGACATCCGCCTCGGACCAGATGCCGGTCTCGGTCATCTCGCGGGTCGAAGTGCGCTTGCCCGTATCCTCGGCCTTCAGCGCCTCGGCTAGGAATACAAGAGACGCCGTCCGGTCGCCCGCCGCCACCCTGGGCAGCATGGCCTTCAGATGCGGTGGCAGGGTGATGGGCGCGACCCTCACGGCCTTCATGTCGACAAGGCCGGGGGTAAGGTAGAGCGAGCTGCTGGTCTCGCCGAAACCGGCATGACGGTCAAACTGGCCCGGCGGCAGTCCTGGCGTCGGCTGGCGCCTCATGTACGGGGCGGCGGCCTCGGTCATTTCCACGGCGATGGCCGGGGTTTCCTGGTTGATCCGGTCGACGATGAAGCGGGTGGTCGCCGCGTTCCCGCCGTGGGCGTTCAGGAAGATGAAGCGCCGGAAGCCGTGGTGGATCAGGCTCTGCGCCGCCTCGAGATAGACCGCCTGAATGGTCTCGGCCTTCAGGGAAATCGTGCCTGGGAAGGCCATGTGGTAGGGCGAGTTCCCCGGCAGGAGTATGGGCGCCACCAGGGCGTCGGTCTTTTGGGCGACCAGCTTGGCGGCCTCCAGGCCGTTGAGAAAGTCGGTGCCGACCGGGCCCTGCGGGCCGTGCTCCTCGATCGCCGCGACCGGGATGATGACCAAGTCGGTCCGCATCAGGAGGTCGGCGACTTCCGGCCAGGTCATGTGCGGCAGGTAGTTCCTGATTTTGGCCTCGCGCCACAGCGGGTTGGCCGGGGGCCCCTCGGCGGGCGCCTGCGCGGCGGCGGGGGCGACCACGGCGCCCGCAAGACAGAGGCTCAGCACTCCGGCCTGGATCGCCGTCTTCAACATCTCTGGTCCCTCCCTATCGGCTACTCAGGGCCCGACGCCCCCTGAGACCCCGACCCCGCCTTCGGCCTGCGGATCAAGCCGATAGCCAGACAATTTTTTTTATTCGCCCGTAAACCTGACATTAAGCGAACCTAGCGAGAAAGGAACCAATATTCTTTCGGCGCCATGTGCACGAAGAGAGGGCCGGTCTGTTCAGCCTCGTCTGGGGCTGTACAGATTCGACAAGAGATCGACATTCTTGGGGAACCATCAATGCTAAACGTATTGAATAATCGCCTGTCCATCATGGCGCGGATTGGTCTTGTAGGTGGGATATTCGTTGTCCCTGTTGTGATCGCCATGACGCTGATCGTCCTGGAGCGCTTCGAGCGGATCAACTTCGCCGCCAAGGAGCAAAGCGGACGCCTCTACATCGAGCAAGTCTGGCCGGCTGTCCTGGGAAGCGCGCAAGTTCGCGAGCAACAGACCGCCTCGCCTGCCCAGACCGACGGCGCCCTGATGAACGGGGCGAAGGCCTTCAACGCCGAGCAGGCCCTGGCGGCCTTCCAGTCGGCTTCCGGAGACTCCGCCCGACTCTCCACCGGAAGGGCGCTCATCACCGCCGTCGCCGATGGGTCGAACCTGACGCTCGATCCTGATCTGGACAGCTTCTACGCCATGGACGCCATTACGGTCCGGCTTCCCGCCCTCCTGGAGTCGGCGGCGGGCCTCCACAAGGCGATCAGCACGGGCGCTGGGGCTTCAGAGATCGCGGTGGCGTTGGACCGGGTCAAGGCGACCAATGATGCCGCCAAGGGATCGCTGAACGCTGCGATTGGGGCCAGTAAACCTGGTGAAGGCCAGGCGAGCCTTCAGAGCCAGCTTGCCCGTCTTGATCCGGTGACCCAGGCGTTGATCCGGCAAGGCGAACTGGCCATGACGGGCGCGCCTGTCGACATCACCCCCGCCCATGCCGCTTTTGCAACGGAGATGCAGACCATCTGGTCTGCGACCTCCGCCGAGCTCGGCCGCCTTCTGGACAACCGGATTCAGGGTTTCTACCGCGAACTGGCCGTGAACCTGGGTATTGTCTTCGCAATCCTGGCGCTCGCGACCTGGTTTGCGGTCTACGTGGCGCGCGGTCTGCGCAAACGCGAAGAGGCGGACGCAAAATCGATCTTCAACCTGAAGGCCATGGCGTCGGCGATGGACCAGTCCCAGGCCAGGATCGAGTTTGATCTCGACGGCGCCATCCTGGAAGCCAACGAGAACTTCCTCAACACCATGGGCTACTCGGCCGGCGAGGTCGTCGGCAGGAAACATGTGATCTTTGTGGACCCCGCCTATGCGCGCAGTCCCGAGTATGCGGGTTTCTGGCAGCGCCTGAGAGCCGGGGAGGCCATCTCCGATGTCTTCACCCGATTCGCCAAGGGCGGTCGCAAGGTCATCATCCAGGCCCGCTACACGCCGCTCATGGGAGAAGACGGTAAGCCCTACCGGGTGGTGAAGTATGCAAGCGACATCACCGCCGCAGAAATTGCTCGGGAGGAGTCCGAGGCTGAACGCGCCCAGCGCGCTCAGGAACAGGCCGCGGTCGTCACATCGCTTGCGAGCGCCCTGAGCAGTCTTTCGGAAGGCAACCTGCAGTCGCAGATCTCCGAAACCTTCCCGGCCGACTACGAGCAGCTTCGCAAGGATTTCAACGCTGCGGTTGCTTCCCTCTCTGAAACCCTCGGCCAGGTCCGGACGGGTTCAGACGCCATGCGCACGGGAGCTGACGAGATCGCCCACGCATCGGACGACCTGTCGCGTCGCACCGAGCAACAGGCTGCGAGCCTCGAGGAAACCGCAGCGGCGCTGGACGAGATCACCGCCACGGTGAAGACCACGGCGGCTGGCGCACGGCGGGCCAGCGAGACGGTGGCGCTTGCCAAGTCCGAGGCCGTCCGGTCCGGCGAGGTGGTGGCCCAGGCTGTTCAGGCTATGGGCGACATCAAGACCTCGTCGCAGGAAATCAGCCAGATCATCGGCGTGATTGACGAGATCGCCTTCCAGACCAACCTCCTGGCGCTCAACGCCGGGGTGGAGGCCGCTCGCGCCGGGGACGCCGGCCGCGGCTTCGCCGTGGTGGCGCAGGAGGTGCGCGCCCTCGCTCAACGCTCCGCCCAGGCCGCCAAGGAGATCAAGTCCTTGATCTCGGCGTCCAGCCAGCAAGTGGGTCAGGGGGTCGAGTTGGTGGGTGAGACCGGCCGGGCGCTCGACAAGATCGTGGCGCAGGTGGCTGATATCGATGCGCTGATCTCCGAGATCGCCGCCTCTGCTCAGGAACAGGCCACGGGGCTCGCCGAGGTCAATACGGCCGTCAACCAGATGGATCAGGTGGTCCAGCAGAACGCCGCCATGGTCGAGCAATCCACGGCCGCCACTCACGCTCTGAAGTCAGAGACGGCCGAGCTGAACCGTCTGATTTCGCGGTTCCGGACCGGCGCCGTCCAGGGCTCAGGACGTTCTGCCCCGCAGCCGGCGACGCCAGACGCGACCCCGCGTCCTTCCCCCGCGCGCGCCGCCACTCGCCGCATCGCCGAAACCTTCGGGGCCAACGCCCTCAAGCCTGCGGAAGACGGCTGGGAGGAGTTCTAGGCCATGACTAACACGCTTTGTCTTGACCCCGTGCTCGACCTCAAGGCCGCCCAGCCCTTGAAGGCCGCGCTGAACGAGCACCGAGGCGCTTCCGTCCGGCTGGACGCGTCCAATGTGGAGCGCCTCGGGGGGCTCTGTCTGCAGGTTCTGGTCGCCGCCCGGCGCGCCTGGTCCGAGGAGGGCCATGACCTGACGATTGAGCCCCGCTCCGCAGCCTTCTCCGCTGCAGCGGCCCTCTTCGCTGCTGAAGCCCATCTCGGCCTGCAGGTCGAAAAAGACGGAGCCGTCCCTTGATCAAGGTTCTTACAGTGGATGACTCCCGCACCATGCGGGACATGCTGCGCCTGGCCCTGGCCGGGGGAGGGTTCACCGTCATCCAGGCGGTTGACGGTGAACACGGCCTCGAGGTGCTTAACGAGAGCGGTGCGGACGTCATTATCACCGACATCAACATGCCCAAGTTGGACGGCTTCGGCTTCATCGAGCGGGTGCGGGAAGACGCCGCCTACCGGGCGACGCCGATCCTGGTGCTCACTACGGAAAGTGACCCCGCAAAGAAGGTCCGGGCCCGCGAGGCGGGTGCGACCGGATGGATCGTCAAGCCCTTCCATCCCGAGAAGCTCCTGGATGTAATCCGGAAGGTGGCGGCCTGAGCCCATGGACGAGCTCGAGGAAATCAAGATCACATTCTTCCAGGAATGTGACGAACTGCTGGGAGATCTGGAGTCAGGGCTCCTGAGCATCGATGCCGGCGACACCGAACCCGAGCTGGTCAACGCGGTGTTTCGCGCGGTTCACTCTGTGAAGGGTGGCGCCGGCGCCTTCGGACTTGAGGCCCTCGTACGTTTCGCCCATGTCTTTGAAACTCTCCTGGACAATATCCGCGGCGGAAAGACCGCGCTTCGGCCCGATCTGGTCAAGCTGCTGCTTCGAGCCGCCGATGTGCTTGCGGATCATGTGGCCGCCGCCAAGCTCGGGGGCGAAGGCGATGCCGCCTCGACGACCTCTATGGTTGAAGAGCTTGAGACCTGGATCTCCGGCGGTCCGGCGCCCGCCCCGCCGGCCCTGCCCGCGGATGTCCAGCCCAATGAAGACGGCATTGTCTTCAAGCCGGTCGCACTGACCCTGCCGGAAGTCGATGAAGGCCCGAGGGAAGAGATCTGGACGATCACCTTCCAGCCGATGGATGAACTCTACGCCAAGGCGAACGAGGCCGGCCTGCTGATCCGCGAGATCGAGCGACTGGGCAAGATCGATGTCGAGCTGTTGGACGATGCTCTGCCGATCTTCGATAACCTCGACCCGGAAACGGCGCACTTCGCCTGGAAGGTCCGCCTCAGGACTGATGTTCCCGAAGAAAAAATCCGCGAGGTCTTCGAGTTCGTCGAGGGCCATTGCTCGACCACGATCGTGCGAGAGGCGTCCCCACCGGTATTGGTCGAAGCCGGCGCGGGTCCCGACATTGCTGCGATCATCGCCGCCGCCCAGGCTGCGAACACGGAAGCCGAGCCCACCTTCACGCCATTGAAGGTCGATGTGGCCGCCGTTGAACCCCAGCCGCCCGTAGCGCTGTCCCCAGCCGCTCCCGTGGCCCAGGTCGCGAAACCGGTCTCGCCGCGTTCACCCCAGCCTCCTCAGGGGGAAAAGGTTAACCAGGCGACCATTCGTGTGGATCCGGAGCGTATCGACAAGCTGATCGACCTTGTCGGCGAGCTGGTGATCAACCAGGCGATGCTGGCCCAGCGTGTGGCTGGCCACGGTTTCGCAGCGTCTTCTGATGTTGGCCGGGGCCTGGACGAGCTGGAACAGTTGACGCGCGACATCCAGGACAGCGTCATGGCCATCCGGGCCCAGCCCGTAAAGTCGGTGTTCCAGAGGATGCCGCGCCTGGTGCGAGAGATCGCGGGTCAGACCGGAAAACAGGTCCGGCTGGTTACGGACGGAGAGAACACCGAGGTCGACAAGACCGTGATCGAGCGGATCTCGGAGCCGATCACGCACATGCTCCGCAATGCGATCGACCATGGACTCGAGACGCCGGAAGAACGCGTCGCAGCCGGTAAGCCCGCAGAGGGGACCGTCCGTCTGGCGGCCCTGCATCGCGGCGGAAGGATCGTCATCGAGGTGGGTGATGACGGCAAAGGCATTAATCGGCCCAGAGTCCGTCAGATCGCCATTGATCGCGGTCTCATCGCCGCCGATGCGCAGCTCACGGACGAGGAGGTCGACAATCTGATCTTCCTTCCCGGGTTCTCAACGGCGAGCACGGTGTCCGATATCTCCGGTCGCGGCGTGGGCATGGACGTTGTGCGCAAGTCGGTGCAAGGCCTCGGAGGCCGGATTTCGATCAACTCCAGGCCCGGCGTCGGATCCACCTTCACTCTCAGCCTTCCGCTGACCCTGGCCGTCCTGGACGGCATGGTCATCGACGTAGCCGGTCAGACCCTTGTGGTGCCGCTGACCGCAATCGTCGAGAGCCTTCGTCCGGTTGCGGCCGAGGTGAAGAAACTCGGGGCCCAGGGCGGCGTGCTTGCGGTGCGTGACGCCTATGTGCCTCTGGTCGACATTGGCCGCGTGCTCGGATTCCAGGCCGCCGAGATCAATCCCGCCGAGGGTGTTGTCTTGCTCGTGGATAGCGAGGTCGGCGGCCGCGCTGCGCTGGTCGCCGACAGTATTCACGGCCAGCGGCAGGTCGTGATCAAGTCGTTAGAGTCCAACTACCAGCAGGTTCCGGGGATCGCTGCAGCGACCATCCTGGGTGACGGTCGCGTGGCCTTGATCCTCGACGTCGACGCCCTGGTCGCGATGCGCAAGCGTGAACCCCTGCGGATGCCTGAACCTTCAATCCAAGCTGCGGAGTGAATATGAACCAGCCAGCAAACATCGGGGCCAGCGAACGCCGCGAGCTGACGTCGTTTTGGACCGGAGAGCAGGAATACTGCGTCGATATCATGTCTGTACGGGAGATTCGGGGCTGGAGCGCGGCGACGCCACTGCCACAGAGCCCGAATTACATGCGCGGTGTGATCAACCTGCGTGGAGCCGTGCTGCCGATCATGGACCTGGCAGAGCGGCTGGATATGCCGCCCACCCAGCCTTCTGAACGCTCGGTCATCATCGTCGTGCAGGTGGGAGAGCGTCTTGTCGGCCTTCTTGTGGACGCCGTCTCCGATATTCTGTCGATCACCCCCGATCAGATTCAGCCTACGCCCGACGTCGGATGCGATCAATCGAAGGCCTTCATCCGCGGCCTGATCACGATCGATGACAGGATGGTCAGTGAGATCGCCGTCGAGCGTCTGTTGCCGGATCTCGAAGGCCTCGCGGCATGAACATGACTGTCCTTGGGCGTAGGGTCGATTCCGACTCCCTCGTCGAGGGCGAGTACAGTTTCACCAGCGACGATTTCCGGACCATTGCGGCGCTCATTTACGAGCAGTCCGGGATCGCGCTGGCGGATACCAAGGCCAGTCTGGTGTACTCCCGCCTTGCCAAAAGGCTTCGGAAGCTCGGATTGCCGGCGTTTGCGGACTACTGCGCGTTGGTCGCTTCCCCCGAGGGCGCAGCCGAGCGCAGCGCCATGCTCAATTCCCTGACCACAAATGTGACCCGGTTCTACCGGGAGCCTCATCACTTTGTTCACCTGCGCGACGAGGTGCTGCGCCCGGCGATCCCGTTCCTGAAGTCCGGCGGTCGGATGCGCCTTTGGTCGGCGGCCTGTTCGAGCGGACAGGAGCCCTACTCGATGGCGCTGACCCTGCTGTCCGTGCTGCCGGACGCCCAGCGGTTCGACATAAAGATACTGGCGACCGACATTGACTCTCGGATTCTGGATCAGGCTCGCGACGGCGTCTATCCGGATGATCTGGTCTCGCCCATTCCGGCGGCGCAGCGGGATCGCTGGATGCGCCGGGATCCGAGCGATCGCTACGCCTGGATGATGGGGGAGGAGGTAAGATCCCTGGTCACCTTCAAGGAACTCAACCTGATTGGTGACTGGCCGGTACGAGGCCCCTTCGACGCCATCTTCTGCCGGAATGTCATGATCTACTTCGATGACCAGACCCAGGAGCGGATCTGTGCGCGGTTCGCGCCGCTTCTGGCCCCGGATGGGCGTCTCTACATAGGTCATTCCGAGCGTGTCAGCGCAAAGGTCTCGAGCCTGGTTTCAGACGGTCTGACGGTCTATCGCCGCGCGGAGGCCTCCAGGTCATGAGTCCGGTCAGGGTGGTGGTTGTCGATGATTCACCTACGATGCGGGGGCTGATCGGCGCCTTGCTTCGTCGGGATCCCGAAATCGATGTCGTCGGGTTCGCGGGGGATCCTCATGAAGCGCGCCAGACGATTAAGGATCTCAATCCAGACGTCATCACGCTCGACATCGAGATGCCGAACATGAACGGCCTGGAGTTCCTCGAGCGCATCATGAGGTTGCGACCGATGCCCGTGGTGATGGTCTCGACCCTCACCCAGGCCGGGGCCGACGCCACCCTCCGCGCGCTCGAACTTGGCGCTGTGGACTGCATCGGAAAACCGTCGAACACTATCGACGCCCGGATCGGCCTCGGCGAGTTGGCCGAGAAGGTGAAGGCGGCCGCAGGCGCCCGTGTTCGCCCCTCCTCGACTTCCGCTCCGCCGACGCCGTCGGCGGAGTTTAGCGGCTCCAACGACGTCATCGCCATAGGCGCCTCTACCGGTGGTGTGGAAGCGCTCCTGAAGGTGATTTCCCACTTTCCCGCCAACTGTCCGCCGACCGTGATCACGCAACACATGCCGGCCGTCTTCACCACAAGCTTCGCCGCAAGGCTTGACCGCGCAACGGCGGCCAGCGTCTCGGAGGCTTATGACGGGGCCCCATTGCAGTCTGGGCGAGTCTATCTCGCGCCGGGCGGCGAGATGCATCTGGAAGTCTCGAAGGCGGGGCCTGGACTGCAGTGCCGCCTGCGCTCCGGCGAACCGGTCAGCGGGCATCGCCCCTCGGTTGACGCCCTTTTTGCATCCGTCGCTTCGACCTGTGGCTCCGCTGCGGTGGGTGCGATTCTGACCGGCATGGGCCGCGACGGCGCCGCTTCGCTGAAACTGATGCGCGATGCCGGCGCCCGCACCCTGGGGCAGAATGAGGACAGCTGCGTCGTCTATGGCATGCCGCGCGTGGCCTACGAAATGGGTGGCGTCGAGCATCAGGTCTCTCTCGAGAAGATCGGTCCGATGATCCTGACTCTTGCCGAGAAGAAATCGTAAATGCCCGCTGCATCCGCATTGTCAGTGCTGATCGTCGACGATCAACTCACGATCCGTTCCCTGGTCCGCAACGGCCTCCAGCAGATTGGTGTGACAAACACCCGCGAGGCCGGCGACGGTGAGGAGGCTGTGGCCGCCCTCGTAGCCCGACCTGCACACCTGGTCATCACCGACTTCAACATGCCTAAACTGGATGGTCTCGGTCTTCTGCGCGCGATCCGATCCTATGAGCCCATCCGAAATACAGCTGTTATCATGCTGACAGGTCGGGCCGACCCCGAACTGGTACAGCGCGCCGCCCAATACGGAGTCAACAATTACCTTGTCAAACCTTTTACGGTAGCCACCCTCCGTGAGAAAATCGAAGAAGTATTTGGAGCGCTTACATGATTTCTGAGGCTCCCAAGATAAGATCTTCAGGCATAATCAAATTTCATGTTGTCCAAGGGGAGCACCGGGTGTCTTCTGACCCTGATGTATCGCTTCTGACAATCCTTGGATCCTGCGTCGCGGCCTGCCTTTATGATCCGCTTCGCGGCGTGGGCGGAATGAATCACTTCCTTCTGGCGGATGGCGACGGCGAGGAAGCCATGAGGTATGGGGCTTATGCTATGGAAGTCCTGATCAATGACCTTCTGAAGTTGGGGGCTTCGCGGGAGCGGCTCCAGGCTAAGCTCTTCGGAGGCGCCAAGATCATGGAGCGGCTGAATGATATCGGCGCCGAGAATGTGCTCTTTGCCCGGCGTTTTCTGACGACGGAAGGCATACCGGTTGTCGGCGAGAGTTTGGGTGGGCGTCGCGCCCGGCGCGTCGAATTCTGGCCCGTGGGCGGTCGAGCCAGACAACGCGAGGTCGATCAGTTCATGGAAACGGCGGCTACACGTCCTGCGATAAACAAGTTCGCAGTGGACGAGATCGAGCTCTTCTGATGTTTGCTCAAACTCAAACCGACGGATTAGGTTCCGGCGACGCTTCCAACGAAATTTCGCTAAGGACCCTTATTGTAAGAGTGGCTCAAGAAGTGGAATTGAATTCCATACTTGCGAGCGACTTTCATGACGTGATTTCCGATCTCGCAGCGAAGAACATGTCTTCTGATGTCATAGAGCGGCTTCAGTCTCTTGATCTCATTTCCCAGACATTGGTCGAAATTGGACTATTCCTGGATCGGTTGAGTACAGTGTGCCCATCGGATATTTTCGTCTCCGAGAATCTTCTGAACAACATCAAGCTGGCGGCTCTTCGAGATCGCCTCCAGGGTAAAGCCCCGGATGTCTCCGGCGGGGCCGACCCCGAACTCTGGTGAGGTGAAGAGATGGCCAGCTTGAGGCGTATGCTGGATGGGGACAAGCTCAAGCTTGAGGGCATCCATTTCCTGCTGGTCGACGACAATCCCCATGCGCTCGATATCATGGCTCAGGTTGTCCTGGGTTTCGGCGTCCGCAACATGACCAAGGTGGACGGCGCCGCCGCCGCCCGTCATGCGATCCTGCGAGGCGGGATTGATATCGTTCTGACGGATGGCCAGATGCCGGGAGAGAACGGCTATCAGTTGACGGAGTGGATACGTCGGGAGGCGCCAGAGTCAGCCCGCTACGTGCCGATCGTGATCATCACAGGGCATACGCCGCAATCCGATGTGACCCTGGGCCGCGACCTCGGGGCCAACTTCACGATCGCAAAGCCCCTGGTGCCCCGGGTGCTGCTTCAGCGCCTCTTCTGGCTCAGCCATGAGGATCGACAGTTTGTTCAGTCAGACGCTTACATGGGTCCAGATCGCCGATTCAGGAGGCTCGGACCCCCTGTCGGCACCGAAGGTCGTCGTAGCGGAGACCTCAAGGGTGAGGTAGGGGAAGCCAGTCAGCCAAATCTCAGCCAGGCGGAGATCGATGCGCTGATGAAGCCAGCAAAGGTGGTCCTGTGAGCGGTGTCACTTTCATTCGAGTGCCTAACAAGCTGGCTCAGCTTACGCGCGGCAAGGGCGGAATCGCCGTCGGTGAGGCGGTCAAGCGGGCGAACGCAGCACTTGAGGGCCTGAAGGACGCCAGTGTCTCTATCATTGACGAGCAGCTTGCCGAGATCGATCGCCTGTTCGGGCCCGGCAATCCGGATCGCGCCGGGCTCAGCCTGGAAGTTCTTTACGATCAAGCGTCAAAGATCATAGACGCGGGCGGGGGGCTCCCGGGCTCCGGGCTGGAGGAGTGTGCCCGTGCGGTGTGCGACCTGGTCTCCCGAAGCCGGGCTCACAATACATGCGACTGGGACGCGATCGATGTGCATATCGCCACCCTGAAGGTGTTGCGCGCTCAGGGCCAGAGTCTGACCGCTGCGCAGCGCAGAACCGTGCTCAAGGGCCTTAGCGATGTCACAGCCAAGCGTGCGGGTGACGGCTGATCCGCCGCAGGATCGATCAGCGTCCGACATGGACCTGCAGGGCCGCCGCCATCAGACCGCGCCGGAAAGCGATCACGACCCATGCCAACGCCTTGACCCTGCATGCCCTGGCGCGCCAGGCGAGCTTGGAGGCTGCGAAGGCTTTACATTGTACGATACCTTCTCCAAAGTGAGGTTGCGTCCTGCAGACAAGGGGGGATTCAATGAAGGTCTATTTCGCTCCGAGCTCCCGCGCCGTGCGCACGGTCTGGCTCCTCGAGGAGATCGGCCTGCCCTATGAGCTGGAGCGCTTTACCCTCGGGCAGAGGGAGATGCGGAGCCCGGAATACACCCGCATCAATCCGAACGGCCGGGTTCCGACCCTGGTGGATGGCGACACGACGATCTCGGAGAGCACCGCCATCGCCCAATACCTCGGCGCCAAGTACGCCCCGCACCTGATCCGCGGGCCCGACCGTCCGGACTTCGCCCTCTACCTCCAGTGGCTGCACTACGCCGAGGGCATGATCATGCCGCCGATCAACAACTACGTGGTCGAGACGATCCTGCTCCCCCCTGAGCGCCGCAACCCGGAAATGGCGGCGCGGGCCCTGAAAGTGCTGAATCGCACCCTTGAGGCCGCCGAGGCCCATATGGATGGTCGCGAGTACATTGCTGGCGACTTCACCGTGGCTGACACCATCACCGGGCACGCCGTCATCATGTCCAGGCGTCTCGGCGCGGACTTCGGCAATCTTTCGAACCTCGGCGCCTACGCCGACCGGCTGGAGGCGCGACCGGCCTTCAGGGCCGCCGAAGCCGCCTGAGCGGCCCGGCCGCCGTCGGGTCGTTAGCCTCCAAGAACCTCCAGGTTCCGCTCGGTTCCGGGGCGTCCACCCGCCAAGTCGCAGCCACCGGGGTCGGTTCCCGACTGTCCCAGCATCGGGGGCGGTTGTAGGGTGTCCGCCTCTGCGTGCGGAGGCTAACCTCCTCCCGGGGAAACGACTGCCCGGCCGACACGCTGGCGGCCGGGGGAGGAACGGAAATGGGGACATCAGGCCTTGTGAACTCTGTGCTCGGGCCGATCTCCGGCGACCAGCTCGGCTTCACCCTCATGCACGAGCACGTCATGGTCGCCGCCAGCGGCCTCTACGACGCCTATCCCGACCTCCTCGGCCAGGAGCGGGAGGCCCGCGCCATCGCCGCCCTGTCGGAGGCCAAGGCCGCGGGGATCGACACCATCCTGGACGCCACCACCTTCGACCTCGGACGTAACGCCGAGCTGCTGGTTGCGGCCTCGAAGGGTTCGGGGGTCAACATCATCAACGTCACCGGCTGGTGGCTGGACGTGCCCCGCTTCCTCACCGGCGTCGGGCCCAACCAGATGGCCCGGGAGTTCGTCCGCGACATCGAGGAGGGCTTCCGCGGCACGGGGGTCAAGGCCGGCATGCTGAAGTGCGCGGCGGACTTCGAGGGGGTCACCCCGCCCCTGGAGACCATGGCCCGGGCCGTGGCCCGCGCCCACCGGGAGACCGGGGCGCCGATCATGGTGCACTCCTTCCCGACCGGCCAGGTCGCCCGGCGCCAGATCGCCATCTTCAGGGAGGAGGGCGTCGACCTCACCCGGGTGAAGATCGACCACTCCAACGACACCACCGACACCGAATACCTGACCTGGATCCTCGACCAGGGCTGCTATCTGGGCCTCGACCGTTATCCGGGCCGGCATGTCAGCCCGCACATGCGCACGGTGACCCTGAAGCGGCTGATGGACGCCGGCTGGGGACACCGGCTCTGCCCCTCCCACGACTGCATCTGCCTGCATGTCCACAACGAGCTGCCCGACGGCTCCATGCCCGACGCCCACGCCTTCACCAAGTCCAACCCTGACCAGTACCTCTACATGCACCGCCACGTGATCCCCGACCTCAGGGCCATGGGCGCCACCGAGGCCGACATCCGCATGCTGTTCGTGGACAATCCCCGCCGCTTCCTGACCGGCGCGGAGTAGAGCGGGTACAAGCCCGACCACACGCCCCCGCGCGACATAGATCAAGGACCACAGCCTCCATCAGGGTCAATCTCCACCCTCCCTCCGCCAGAGCCCGCCCATCCCCGTGAGTATCGCCCCACCAGGCCAGGACGCCCCGCTAACCCCCGCCGGCCTCACGGACTCCGAAGCGACCGAGCGCCTTCGCAAGGAGGGCTTTAACGCGCTTCCGAGGGACGGCCGGCGGACCCTTCCCCGCATCCTGGCCGACGTCCTGCGCGAGCCCATGTTGGCCCTCCTGCTCGGGGCCGGCGGGGTCTACATGGCGCTGGGGGACCTCAAGGAAGCCCTTGTCCTGGTCGCCTTCGCCGGACTCTCGGTCGTCATCACCGTCGTCCAGGAGACGCGCACCGAGCGGGCTCTGGAGGCCCTGCGCGACCTCACCAGCCCCCGGGCCCTGGTCATCCGGGGCGGGGTGCGCCGGCGCATCGCCGGGCGAGAGGTGGTCCGGGGCGACCTAGTGGTCCTGAACGAGGGCGACCGGGTGCCCGCCGACGGCTGGGTGGCGGAGGGCCAGGGGCTTCAGCTGGACGAGTCCCTCCTGACCGGCGAATCCGTCCCTGTGGGTAAGGTTGCCTGTGGTCCCTCCGGCCCCGGAGCGCAGGCCCGGCCCGGGGGCGACGGCCTGCCCTTCGTCTATGCCGGCGCCCTGGTGGTGCGCGGCACTGGCCTCTGCGTCGTCACCGCCACGGGTCCGTCCAGCGAGATTGGCCGGATCGGGCGGGTGCTCTCCACCCTCGAGACCGAGGCGCCCCGGCTCCAGCTCCAGACGCGGCGCCTAGTCCTTGGTTTCGCCGCCGCAGGCCTCGCCGCCAGCCTTCTGGCGACCCTGCTCTACGGTCTCCTGCGGGGCGGCTGGCTCGAGGCGGCCCTGGCCGGGATCGCCCTGGGCATGTCCATGCTGCCCGAGGAGTTTCCCCTCGTTCTGACGATCTTCCTGGCCATGGGCGCCATGCGCATGTCCCGGGCGAGGGTGCTGACCCGCCGGGCGGCGGCCATCGAGACCCTGGGGGCGGCGACCACCCTGTGCACCGACAAGACGGGTACCCTGACCGAGAACCGCATGCGGATCGAGGCCCTGCGCCTCGCCGACGGACGCCTGGCGCGGCGCGGGGAGGGCGGGGACTTCCCCCTGGCGGCCGGCTTCCGGGAACTTGCTGAACTGGGCGTCCTGGCCAGCGCGCCCGAGCCGGTGGATCCGATGGAGGTCGCCTTCCATCAGTTGGCCGGCCCGCAGGCGCGCCACAACGGCGGTCGCTCGCTGGTCCGGCACTATCTACTCGACCCCCTCCTCCTGGCCATGACCCAGGTCTGGGACAATGATCCGGCGGCGGGCGACCGCCTTGTCGCCGCCAAGGGCGCACCGGAGGCCATCGCCGGGCTGTGCGGCCTGTCGTCGGCGGAGAGGGCCGGACTCAAGGCCGCTGTGGACGCTCTGGCCGGAGAGGGTCTTAGGGTGCTCGGCGTGGCAGAGGCTCGGTGGCCCGCAGGGGCGCTACCAGACTCCCAGAGGGACTTTCCCTTCGTCTTCCGCGGCCTGGTGGGCCTGGCCGATCCCCTCCGGGCGTCGGTTCCGGAGGCCGTCCGCCAGTGCCGGGAGGCCGGCATCCGGGTCATCATGATCACCGGCGACTATCCCCAGACCGCAATGGCCATCGCCCGCCAGGCGGGCATCGATTCAGAGGACCTGCTCACCGGCGAGGACATGGCGGCTCTGGACGACGCCGGGCTGAAACAGCGGATTCGCACCGTCGGCGTGTGCGCCCGTATCATGCCCGAGCAGAAACTGCGGCTTGTGGAGGCCCTCAAAACCGCCGGCGAGGTCGTGGCCATGACCGGTGACGGGGTGAACGACGCCCCCTCCCTGAAGGCCGCACATATCGGCGTCGCCATGGGTGGCCGCGGCGCGGACGTGGCCCGGGAGGCCTCATCCCTCGTTCTGCTCGACGACGACTTCGGCTCCATGGTCCGAGCGATCCGGATGGGACGGCGGATCTACGACAACCTGCGCAAGGCCATGGGCTTCATCGTCGCCGCCCATATCCCGATCGCCGGTCTCGCCCTCCTGCCCCTGCTGACGGGCATGCCCATCCTGCTGGGTCCGTTTCACATCGCTTTTCTTGAGATGATCATCGACCCGGTTTGCGCCCTGGCCTTCGAGGCCGAGTCCGAGGAGGGCGACGCCATGAAGCGCAAACCGCGCCCGCCCAAGGCAACTCTGTTCTCGCCGGCCCTGGTGGTGTGGTCGGTGGTCCAGGGCGGTGTTGTCCTGGGGGTGACGGGGGGGCTGACCCTCTGGCTCTGGAGCCAGGGCGCCGGTGAGGGGCAACTGCGCGCCGCCGCCTTCCTGTCCCTGGTTCTCGGCATCCTGGCGCTCATCCTGGTCAATCGCCGGTTCAGCGCCTCGGTAGCAGCGGCCATGCGGGGGCCTAACCTGGCTCTCGGCGTCGTCCTGGCGGTGGTGGCGCCTATCCTGGCGGCGACGCAGTTCCTGCCCCCGGTCGCGGGACTGTTCGGCTTCGCCCGCCTTGACGGCGGTGAGGCGGCCGCGGTCCTCGTCCTGGCGCTCGCCGTACTGCTGGGGCTGGAGCGACTCAAGCCCCTTTGGGCGGCCCGCCTGGCGGCCTAGGGCCTCGCGTCCGGGTGGAGCGCCCCTGTGGGACCTGGGGAAGCCCGGCTGCGGCGGTTTCGTGACGGGAGGGCGCCCGGAACGGGGCCGCTCAGGCCCCGCCGACGAGGCTCCAGCGCAGATCCTCCCCGGCATGGAAGGGCACCACTTCCGCCGACGCCAGGTGCAGCATCTCCGGAACGGGCGCGGGCCGCCGCTCCAGGATCACCGAACCCGTGTTCAGGGGCAGGCCATAGAACCGTGGACCGTTCTCGGAAGCGAAGGCCTCCAGGCGATCCAGGGCGCCTTCGTCCTCGAACACGGTCGCATAGCTCTCCAACGCGAAGGGCGCGTTGAAGATGCCCGCGCAGCCGCAGGAGGATTCCTTGTCGCCGACCGGGTGCGGGGCGGAGTCGGTGCCCAGGAAGAACTTGGTCGACCCGGACGTCGCCGCCCTGCGCAGGGCGAGCCGGTGCGGCTCGCGCTTGGCGATGGGCAGGCAGTAGAAGTGGGGCCGGATGCCACCCTCGAACATGGCGTTGCGATTGATGGCCAGGTGGTGCGGGGTGATGGTCGCCGCGATGTTCGGTCCCGAGGCCTCGACGAAGGCGACGGCGTCCGCCGTCGTGATGTGCTCGAACACCACCTTCAGGGCCGGGAAGTCGGCGATCAGGCCCTTGAGGACCCGTTCTATGAACACCGCTTCCCGGTCGAAGATATCGACCTCGTGGTCGGTGACCTCGCCATGGATCAGCAGCGGCATGCCGATCCTCTGCATCGCTTCCAGCACCCGATGGATGTGGCGCACGTCTGTGACGCCCGCTGCGGAGTTGGTGGTGGCGTGCGCCGGATAGAGCTTGCAGGCTGTGAAGACGCCCTCGGCGAAGCCCCGCTCCACCTCGCCCGGGTCCATCCCGTCGGTCAGGTAGCAGGTCATCAGGGGGGTGAAGTCGAGGCCGGGCTCCACCGCCGCCAGTATGCGCTCTCGGTAGGCTCGACCGGCTGCGACCGTGGTCACGGGCGGCTTGAGGTTCGGCATCACGATCGCCCGGGCGAACTGTCGGGCCGTATAATTGACCACCGAGGCCAGCATGGCGTGGTCGCGCAGGTGCACATGCCAGTCGTCCGGCCGGCGCAGGGTCAGGCGTTCGACGGCGGCCCCCGTGCGGCCGGAAAGGGTAGCGGTCTCAGACGGCATGGACAGGACTCTCCGAAGCATTCCCCCGACCGGCATGATGGACCAGAGGCCGGCCCAGACCCAGCAGAATTGACGTCCCCGGGGCGCCGCATACCCCCCGGCGGCACAAGGCCATGGATCGTTTCCGTCGTCGCCGGTAAGACGGAGCGTCCAAGCCGCATCGGAGACCGGATGGCTCGCCCCAAACGCTTCCTGCCCCTGCTCCTGCTGCTGGCGGGAGCGGTCGCCATCTTCGCCAGTGGCGCCGGCCAGTACCTCAACCTGGACGCCCTCCAGGCGCATGAGGCCGGACTTCGGGCCTTCGTCGCCCGGCAGTTGCCGCTGGCGCTCCTCGCCTTCATCGCGGTCTACGCCCTGGCCACCGCCGTCAGCCTGCCCGGCGGGACGATCCTGACCCTGGCCGGCGGATTCCTGTTCGGGACCTGGATGGGCGGCGCGGCCACCGTGGTGGGCGCCACCCTCGGCTCCATCCTCGTCTTCTATGCGGTGAAGACCTCCTTCGGGGCGGCCCTCAGGGAGCGCGCCGAGGCCTCGGGCGGGCGGCTGAAGGCGGTGATCGACGGCGTCCAGGAGGGCGCCTTCGGCTACATCCTGACTCTGCGCCTCATCCCCCTCGCGCCCTTCTGGCTGGTCAACGTGGCCGCCGCCCTGGCCCACGCTCCCCTGCGCGCCTACGCCCTGGCGACCTTCCTGGGCATCATGCCGGCGACCTTCATCTACAGCGGGATCGGCGCCGGGATCGGCGAGATCCTCTCGCGTGGCGGGACCCCTGACCTTGGGGTGATCTTCTCGCCCAAGGTCTTCCTGCCCCTCCTGGCCCTCGGTCTCCTGACCCTCGGCGCCACCGTCTTCCAGCGCCTCCGGGCCCGCTCGGGAAAGCCCCTGTGACCCAGACGATCCAGGCGGACATCGCCATCATCGGCGCCGGTTCCGGCGGGCTCTCCGTGGCCGCAGGCGCCGCCCAGCTGGGCCTGAAGGTCGTCCTCTTCGAGAAGGGCGAGATGGGGGGCGACTGCCTCAACTATGGCTGCGTCCCGTCCAAGGCCCTGATCGCCGCCGCCTCCGCCGCCCACGCAGCGCGCACCGGCGCCGCCCTCGGCGTCACCGCCGGTCCGGTCGAGGTCGACTTCGCCCGGGTCATAGCCCACGTCCACGAGACCATCCGCACCATCGCCCCGGTGGACAGCCAGGAGCGGTTCGAGGGCCTGGGCGTGCAGGTGGTGCGCGAGGCCGCGCGCTTCGTGGACCGCCGGACCGTCGCCAGCGACAGTATCCGGGTCGCCGCCCGGAAGTTCGTCATCGCCACCGGCTCCCGCGCCTCCGTTCCCCCCATCCCGGGCCTGGACGCCACGCCCTACCTGACCAACGAGACCGTCTTCGAGCTCAAGGCCCTGCCGGAGCGCCTGATCGTCCTGGGCGGCGGTCCCATCGGCGTTGAGCTGGGCCAGGCCTTCCGCCGGCTGGGCTCGGAGGTCGTGGTGGTCGAGGCCGGGGACATCCTTGGCCGCGAGGACCCCGAAGCTGCGGCGGTCGTGCGTCGCCAGCTGCTCGCCGACGGGGTCGAGCTCCTAGAGGGGCACACCGTGCTCCGGGTCGAGCCGGGCCCCGTCCTGGTCACAAGGTCAGGGGACCAAGAGGTCCGGGTCTCCGGTTCGCACCTCCTCGTCGCCGTGGGCCGGACCCCCTCCCTGGAGGGGCTGAACCTCGACGTGGCCGGGATCGCCCATGACCGGCAGGGTGTGCGCACCGACCGCTCCCTCCTCACCACCAACCGCCGGGTCTTCGCTATCGGCGACGCTGCTGGTCGGGGCCAGTTCACCCACCTCGCCGGCGCCCATGCTTCGCTCGTCGTCCGGCGGGCCCTCTTCGCCCTGCCGGTCAACGCCGACGCCCTGCAGGTGCCGCGCGTGACCTATTGCGACCCCGAGGTCGCGGCGATCGGCCTTGGCGAGGAAGATGCGCGCCGGCGCCACGGGGCCGACGTCCGTATCCAGGTCTTCGAGTTCGCTGAGAACGATCGGGCCCAGGCGGAAGGCGATGTCCGCGGCTTCGGCAAGCTGGTCACCACGAGCCGCGGCAAGGTCCTTGGGGTGACCCTTGTGGGCCGCCACGCAGGCGATCACATCCACCTCTGGTCCCTGGCCCTCACGACGGGTCTCAAGCTGAGCCAGCTCACGGGAATGATCGCCCCCTATCCGACCCGCGGCGAAATCAACAAGCGCCTGGCGGGCCAGTTCTACACGCCCGCCCTGTTCTCCGACCGCACCCGGCGGCTGGTCTCAATCCTGAAGCACTTCGCCTGAGGCCCGCCTCAGGCGGTCGACAAAGCCGTGGTCTATCCTGCGCTTGAGAGCCAGGGCGCCTCGACCCAGGCTCCAGGCCCCGCCGCGGAAGGCCAGACCCGTCCCGTCTCCGAGGTCCAGGATGGAGAGCCAGGTCTTCTGAGGCGCATAGCGCCGTGGGGCGCGGCCATCGCCCAGGGATAGCAGGTTGTCTAACAGCACCGGTGCGGCGCGGACCCCGAACACCCCGGCCGGCGGCCTTGGCGCCTCGCGGATCACGGCGCAGTCGCCAGCCCCGAAGATGGTCGGATCCGCGATCGACTGAAGGGTCGGCGCGATCTCAAGCCGACCCTCTTGCGACACCGGAAGGCCGAGGTCGCGGATCTCCTGGGGCCCCTCCAGCCCTGTGGCGAGGACAAGGGCGTCGCAGGACAGGGTCCGGCCGTCCGCCAGGCGGCAATGCCCGGGCCCCCGGGCGACGACTTCGCCCATGAGGATCTCCGCGCCGCGCCGGCGCAGCTTTTCGAGGGTCCTCTCGAGCGCGCGCGGGGGCGCCCAGGTCGGGGTCGACCGGCAGATCAGATGAACGAACGGGCGCGCACCGCTCCGTTCAATCAGCCCGGCAAGGGCGGCGGCGACCTCGAAACCGGTAGGTCCGCCGCCCGCCACGACCACTCCTGGACTCTGACCCTGCATCCGAAGATGCGCCTGTACCCTGTCGCGAAGGTCAAGCAGGCGCGCCAGAGGCTTGACCGGCCAGACCGCGTCGAGATCCGCGAGACCGTGGGGGTCGAGGGTCCGGCTTCCGATATTGAGGGACAGGGCGTCGTAGGCCAGCATGCGGCCGTCGGAGAGATGCAGCCGCCGGTTCGATCGGTCTGCGCCGGTCACCTCGGCAGCGAAATGGGTCACCCCGGCCCGGGCGGCCAGGGCGGCGACATCGACCCTCATTCTCTGCGGCTCCAGGGCGCCGGAGAGAACGCCTGTCGCCATCCCGGAATACGAAAACAGGCCGGGCGCCGCGAGCACCGGCTCCACCCCGGCCGCCCGCAGGAGGCTGGCCTTCTGCAGGACAGACAGATGGGCGTGGCCCGCTCCCGCCAGGACCAGACGCACGGGCCTTCGGCGCACGCCTGGAGCGCTTCAGTCGGCGGCCATCCGCGCCTTGAGACCCGCGAGGAAGGCCTCGATGCGCTTGGCGTTGGCGCCAAGATCGCTCAGTCCCACTCGGGAGGTGGAGCGGACGTCCACGATGGATCCGCCCGTCGGCGAGGGACGCACCCGGATCGCCACGTCATCCTCGAAGCCGAACCAGAAGGTCTCGGCCGTCGCTTCAATCACGCCGGCGGCCGGATCGGTGGTGACAAGGGTCCAGCCCTGAGCCTTCGCCTCCTCGACAGCCGCGGCGGCGACTTTGGAGGGCTCCGCCGGAAGGCTCAGCGGACGAAGGTCCGGATAGGCCCCGCGCCCCACCTCGCCCAGCGTCTTGGCGGAGATCGACGAGAACTGGGGCCCTTTGTAGGCCTCCAGGCTTCCCATCGGCGCGCTCATCGAGTTGACCGGGTTGGCGTCCACCGCCGCGCGGGCCGCCATCACGGCTGCTGAAAAGGCCGGAGGGTCAGCGATATCGGTGGTCACGTCATGGATCGGGGGCACATCCCCCGAGCCTTGCCGCAGGGCTCCCGCATAACCCAGTCCGAGCAGAGGGATGAGAAGGCCCACCAGGGCCATCTTCCAGCCGGTGCGCGGCGTGCGGACGAGGCTGGCCACCAGGGCGACCAGGCCGAGGATAAGGCTCAGGCCGAACAGGGGCAGTCCGACCTGCAGGATCAGGGTCAGAAGGCCGACGCGCCAGGACCAGAGGTCGAACTTCACCCCGAGGGCGGCGACCATGAAGTAGAAGGGCAGCAACAGCGACAGGGCCATCGACGCCTGGGCCAGCTTAAGTCTCATCGGAGCCTCCTTCTCGCACCGGCCAGGGCCGCCGGCTGGGTCTCGCCCGCTTATCGAAACACACGCGCGGCGATCACGCTACGCTGGATCACGGTGAGAATACACAGGGCGGCGAACACCGAGGCGATGATCGGGAATCCTGCGGGCCACAGACACATCAGGACGAAGGCGAGGAGGGTCTCAGCACCTTCGGCCAGACCGGTGCTGTAGAAGAAGCTCTTCAGCCCGTGGGCCTGTGTTTCCAGGCCCCGCTTGGCCGCCAGCGTCGCATAGGCCAGGAAGCTCACCGCCGTCAGGGTGAAGGAGGCCGTCAGCAAGAGGGCGAAAGGCAGGTTGGCCGGCGCGGCGAAGCCGAAGCCCAGAGGAATGGCGAGATAGAAGACGTAGTCGCAGACGATGTCGAGGTAACCTCCGAGGTCCGTCGTCCCGCGATGGCGTGCGACGGCGCCGTCAAGCCCGTCAAGGAGGCGGCTGGCGAGGATCAGGGCGAGCCCCGCAAGCGGATGTCCGAGCCCGATCGCAAGGCCCGCCAGCGCCCCGCAGGCGGCGCCGGCCGCCGAGACCTGGTTGGCGCTGACCCCGCGGCGCGCAAGGGCCGCGCCCATCCGGTTCAGCGCGGGATCGATGAGCGGGCGGAGGCGGGCGTCGAACATGCGGCTCAGAAAACCCCGGAGACGAGACCGATCACCGCTCCCGTCATCGCCGAGGCCATGTTGCCGGCGATCCAGGACTTGATCCCGAGGGCCGCCGCCTCCGCGCGCCGGGAAGGCGCCAGGGCGCCGATCGTGGACACCAGCAGGCCGACGCTGGCGAGGTTCGCAACTCCGCACAGGGCGTAGGTGACGATCAGCTGGCTTCGCGGGTCGAGGGTTCCGGCCGGCAGGGCCGCGAGGTCCAGATAGGCGACATATTCGTTCAGGATGGTCTTTGTCCCCATCAGGGCGCCAGCCTGGGGCGCCTGGTCCCAGGGTACGCCGAGCGTCCACATCAGGGGTGCGAACAGCCAGCCGAAGATCCGGCGCAGGGTCAGGGCCTCACCCTGGACGGCGGGCGCCAGGGCCAGGGCCTGGTCCACCAGCGAAACCAGCGCGAAGATCACGATGATCATGCCGATCACCGCCAGGAACAGCTGTATCCCGTCCAGGGTGCCCCGCACGATGGCGTCGATTCCGCCTTCATAGCGCAGCCCCGGCTCTTCCTCCGAAGTCTCGGTCCGCCCCTCTCCCGGAACCATGAGGCGGGCGACCAGCACGGCGGCGGGCAGGGAGATCAGGGAGGCCGAGATCATGTGGCCGACTGCGTCCGGAACGGTCCGAGACAGGGTCTGGGCGTACAGGATCAGGATGGCGCCGGAGATGGTCGACATCGCCAGGGTCATGACGGCGAAGAGTTCGGAACGGCTCATCCTCTCGAAGTAGGCGCGAACCACCAGCGGCGACTCCACGACCCCGAGGAACAGGTTGGCCCCTCCGCTCAGGCCCACCACCCCGCTGACGCCCAGCGTCCTTCGCAGCGCCCACGACAGGCCGCGAACGATCCAGGAGAGGACGCCCCAGTGCCAGAGAAGGGCGGCCAGCGCCGAGTAGACGATGATGAGCGGCAGGATCTGGAACGCGATGATGACGGGCGTGGAGGCGCCTTCCTGAAGCTGGAAGGGGGCCGGGGCCCCGCCCGTGTATCCGAACATGTAGCTGGAGCCGACCAGGGTGGCCTTCTCGATGGCGGCCACGGCGTGGTTCGCCAGACCGATCACCGACCAGACCACAGGCACCCTGACCACCACCGCGGCGATCAGGACCTGAAGCACCAGGGCGCCGAGAATCCACCGCGTGCGGGGGCGGGCTCCGCGGTTCTCCGACAGGGCCCAGGCTCCCAGGGTGATGAGGACGAGGCCGATAAGGCCCTGCAGCTGCTGGAGGACTTCCGTGACCACCGACATGCCGACCCTCCCGCGCCCCGTCCTGACTGCATACGCCCGACCTGCGCCCTTCGGGAACCGGAATCCTCGGCGGGCTTGATCTTCCCGCACTGGGGCGGGAGGGTTCGATGCGAATGGACAGGGAGGATGACCATGGCGGATTGGGACGGACGGGGTCTGGTATCGACGGCGTGGCTGGCTGACCACCTGGACGATCCCGGAGTACGGATCTTCGACGCCACGGTGCACCTGCGGCCCGCCCAGCCGGGCCCCTACCGGGTGGAGAGCGGGCGGGCGGACTACGAGGCGGGACACATCCCGGGCGCAGCCTTCGTCGACCTGGCGCGGGACCTGTCCGACGCCTCCGCCGCCCTCGGCTTCACGCGGCTGAAGGGCGGGGCCCTGGCGGCGGCCCTCGGCGCAGCCGGGCTGGACCCGGCCCTGAGGATCGTCTGCTACAGCACCTCGACCCCGATGTGGGCTACCCGGCTCTGGTGGATCCTGCGGGCTGCCTGCTTTCCCGACGTCGCGGTCCTTGACGGCGGGTTCGCCCGCTGGTCGGCGGAGGGCCGCCCGGTCGAGTCCGGGTGGAGGACCTATCCTCCCGCTCGCGTCCGGGTCACGGAAAGGCCGGATGCGTGGGCCGACCGCGACGACGTCCTGGCCGCCATCGGCGACGGCGGAATCTGCACTCTCAACGCCCTGCCCGCCGGGGTCCATACCGGCGAGGCGGATGTCAGCTATGGCCGCAAGGGACACATCAAGGGCAGCCGGAACGTGCCCTACGCCGCCCTGCTGGATGCGGACGGCCTGTATCGCAGCGATGAGGACCTGCGCGTCCTTTTTGGCGCCGTCGGGGCGCTGGAGAGCCCCCGCGTCATCGTCTATTGCGGCGGCGGCATCTCGGCGACCATGGATGCCCTGGCGCTGGTCAGGCTCGGGCGCCCCTCCGTCGCAGTCTACGACGGCTCCATGTCGGAATGGACCCGCGACCCGGACCTGCCGATGGAGACCGGCGCCTGATCCCCTGCGTCAGAAACTGGCCGTGAGGGCCAGGGAGACATAGTGGGTGTCGCCCGAAGGATTGGCGTTCGGCGCTCCATCCAGAAGGCCACCCTTGTGCAGGACGGCTGCGTTCAGCTCCGCCCGGAGGGAGTCGGGCGCGATCCAGTAACGGATCCGACCCTCCACCTGGTAACCCGCGAACCGTCCCGAGGCGCCGGAAGGGTCACGGACTCCCGTCGTCGAGAAGCTGTCGGTGGCGCTGGCGGCCCAGAGCGCCCGGGCGCTCGCAAAGACGTCGAGCCGCCTCGAGGGGGTCGCCTCAAGCCGGAGGCCCAGGGTCTCCAGGTTGGTCCTGCCCAGGGCGGCGTAAATGCCGGCGGGCGCGAGGTCCGCGCGCCGCATCCCGTAGAGGGTGTCGAAACGGGAATACCGGCCGCCGGGGCTGTCGCCGGTCGCCCGGTCGTACTCCGCGGACAGTCTGGGCCGCCAGGGGTGGGAGAACGTGTAGCCGGCGTCGGCGTGCAGGAACCAGGCCTCTACGTCCAGCCTCGGCGCGTTGGCCTGCAGTCCCGCACTGACGGCGCCCGTCTGGCGGATCAGCTCAGCCTCGTAGTCGAGGCGACCGGGTCTGGGATCTGTCATCAGGCGGGCCGACAGTGATTGAAGGTCCCGGTCGCGGGTGGGGCGGTCGCTGCGGTCGCTTTCACGGAACGCGACATAGCCCACCTCCGCCAAGCCCCCGCCGCCGGGAAGGGGGCGGCTCAGATACCCGCCGAAGAGCTGCTGAGACCCGTCCTGCCGATCCAGCTGGAACCGGTTGTCCTCCAGGTCGCCCCGGGCCTCGGGCCGCCGCTGCTGGGGCAGGGTGTAGAAGACGGTGGCGGCGGTGCGGTCAGCGAGGCGCAGATCCACGCGCACGCCGGAATAGCCATTTGTCGTGTTCCGGTAGTCGTCTGCGGCGACCAGCCGGCGGGATCCGAGGTTGAGGGTGAACCGGCCGGCCTGGAGCGTCAGCTTGCTGCGATCGCCAAAGGGCTTTTCGATGTCGGCGGCCAGGTAGAGTTGCACCGGCTCCAGGGTGTTGACCTCGCCTGTCGTGAGCACGCCGCCCGGACCGGCGCCGTAGACGCGGCTGTCGTAGACTTCCCCGGCGATCCTGAAGGGGCCCGGGTTCCACTCGGCGAAGAGGGTGGACCTCAGGCTCCACAGATCGTCCCGCGGCGCCAGTCCCGGTCGAAACTGGCCGTCGAGGGCTTCGTAACGGACCCGGATCGAGCCGTTGACCCTGAAAGAGTCCTTGGGGTCCCCACCGCGCGTCGGCGACTGGGCCAGCGCCGGCTCCTCGCAGGCGATGACGAGCCCCCCGGCGACGGCGATCAGGCGAAGTCGGCTCATGGCGGAGGGTTCAGGTGACGGACCCCAAGAGTGTGGGGTCAAGGTCTTGGTAGCAGGGCCGGCGCCTGCCGAAAAGCACGGCCAGCGGCCCCTGAACCTACCTAATGGCCGCTTCGATGGCGATCCTCGGGGCGGCGTAACTTGACGTGGCCGCCTGCGACCCACATGTACGTCCCCGGGGGAAGCTGATGGGGTACGAAAATTCCTAACGTTCTTTTGATCCGCCGGCTCTCCGGCGTCCTTGCAGCCCTGGCCCTTGTGCTGGTCGTCGTCATCGCCGCGGGCAAGACCGTGGAGCCCGGGAATGTCGGGGTGAAAATCCGGACCCTTGGGCCGAGTGCGGGCGTCGATCCCCAACCCCTGCCATCCGGGTGGCATTTCCGTGGCCTTGGCGAACGGATCGTCGAGTTTCCGGTGATCCAGCGGACGTACAGCTATACCCGTGAGCCCGACGAGCGCGGTCCCCAGAATGAGGAGATCGCCTTCGCCGACAACACCGGCCTGCCCATGACCGCTGACGTGGCCATCACCCTGCAGGTCACCCGCAGCTCGGCGCCGAAGCTTTATGAGACCTATCGCCTGACCTTCGACCAGCTGCTTGATGGGCCGATCCGCAATGACGTGCGTTCGGCCATCGCCGCCGAGGCGGAAAAGGTCAATGTCGAGGCTCTCTACTCCGGCGGACGGCAGGTGGTTATCCAGCGCGCCCTCGCCCGGGTCTCCAACAAGTGGTCCCGGTTCGGCGTGGTGGTCAGCCAGCTCGACTGGATCGGCACGATCCGGTATCCCGACGTCATCCTGCAGGCCATCCAGGCGAAGACCCGGACCGACCAGGAAACCCTGACGGCCCGTTCCCAGGTCGCCAAGGCCCAGGCCCAGGCTGAGGCGCGGATCGCCGCTGCGCGCGGTGAGGCGGAGTCCATCCGGATCATCAACCAGGCCCTGGCCGCGAACCCGCGCTATGTCGACCTCAAGGCGGTCGAGAAGTGGGACGGCAAGCTGCCTCAGGTGACCGGAGCGGCCGGAGCGCCCTTCATCAACCTGAGGGAAGACGCCCGCTGACGGTGCGCTCGCCGTCCTGATTGAACAGGACGGCGTCGCCGGGCCGGAAGCCTACGCAAACGGTCGCACCCGGCTCAGGCGGGTCCATTCGCCATGTCAATGGGACCCGGACTCCGCCCAGGTCCAAGGTCAGCCGGTGGCCATCCCCCTGGAATCGCCGGCCCAGGACCGTGGCGGGGACGCCGCCTTCTGCGGGGACCAGGGCCTCTGGGCGCAGGCCGAGCTGGGCGGGTCCGTCCGCCAAACCTGGGGCGCTTAGGTTTCCCAGCGGGGTCTCGATCCGCCCTGACGCCACCTCCCCCGGGACTACGACCAATTCTCCCAGGAGCCGGGCGGCGATGAGGCTGACTGGCCGCCGGTAGACATCTTCAGGAGGGCCAGCCTGCAGGATTCGTCCCTCCGACATGAGGATCAGGTCATCGGCGATGGCCATGGCTTCCTCCGGATCGTGGGTGACCACCAGAACGGTTGTCCCCAGGCGCCTGAGGTCCTCCAGGAGCGCACCCCGAACGGACTCCCTGAGAACGCCATCCAGGCCCGAGAAGGGCTCGTCCAGCAGGAGCAGGGACGGCGTTCGCGCCAGGGCCCTGGCGATGGCCACCCTCTGCTGTTCGCCGCCGGAGAGACTGTGCGGCCACTCCGACGCCAGCCGCCGGATCTGGAACTGGTCCAGTAGGCGGAGTACTTTCTGTGTCCGTTCGGCGCGCGACAGGCCGGTCAGGCCGAAGCCGACGTTCGCCTGGACGTCGAGGTGCGGAAAGAGAGCATTGTCCTGAAAGACCAGGCCGATCCCCCGGTCCTCGGGCGGCAGGGCGCCGGCCGGCGAGGCGACGACCCGGTCCCCGATGTGGATTTCCCCGAGGTCCGGGGACTCCAGCCCGGCGATCATGCGCAGGAGCGTGCTCTTGCCGCAGCCGGAGGGGCCCAGCAGGCAGGCGATCCGGCCTGGAAACAGCTTCAGGCTGGCGGCGTCGACCACCGTACGGGCGCCGAACCGCCGGGAGACCTGGCGCAGCTCGAGCAGCGGAGTCATGGACCTGTCTCCCGACCGACTGGCGACGAGATCCTGCCGGTCAGCCAGATCACTGCGGGAAGGGACAGGACAAGGATCATCAGGGACGGAAGGCCAGCCTGGCCGAGCCTTTCGTCCAGGGCGTAGTTACTGGCGATCACGGCCAGGGTGTCGAAGTTGAAGGGACGCAGGATCAGGGTCGCCGGGAGTTCCTTGAGGATGTCCACCATCACGATCAGCCCCGCCGTCAGCAGTGAACCGGCGGCGAGGGGAAGCCGGACCGCAAGCGCGCTGGCGATTTCACTCCGTCCCAGAGTCCGCGCCGCCTGGCTCAATGACGGGCTGACCCGGGCGAGCCCGGCGTCGATGGGCTCCAGGGCCGCCGCCATGAGGCGCGCCGCATAGGCCAGGATCAGCAGGGTCAGGGCTAGCGCTGCGCCTGAACCGGGGAACAGACTCCAGATCACACCCGCTGGCGCCAGGAGGCCGATCGCCATTACCGCGCCTGGGGTGGCGTAGCCGAGGCTGGCCAGCCGGACTGCGAGGGGACGGCGCTCGGCGCCCAGCGCCAGCAGGGTGGCCAGCATCACCGTGAACAGCGCACCGGCTGCGGCCAGGCCGAAGCTGTTTCGAGCGGCGGTCGCAAGCCGACCCCAGTCCGGGATCTGGCCCGGGAGGTTGGCGAGGAGCCAACCCGCCGGGACCAGAAGACCGGAGCACAGCAGGAGAAGACAAAAGGCGGCCGCAGCCACGCCCGCCGTCCGACCGAGGGGCGTCGCCTCCGGGCCACGCCAGCGGGTCTTGCCGGTCTCGTGGGTCCGTCCCCGGCGTCCCGCCCGCTCAATCCAGAGCAGCACGGCCGCCGCCGCCAGAAGCGGCAGGGCGAAGCGCGCGGCGCTGGCCGTCGACCCAAAGACGGACCAGGCGCGGACGACGCCGGTGGTGAGGGTCTGGACGCTGAGGAAATGCACGGCGCCATAGTCCGCGAGGGTCTCCATGACGGCCAGAGCCATGCCTGCGCCCAGGGCTGGACGCGTCAGGGGCAGGGCGACCCTGAAAAAGGCCGCGGCTCCCCGGGATCCGAGCATCCTCGCTGCGTCCAGGGTTGCTCCAGGAAGGTTCAGAAAGGCGGCGCGCATGGCGAGGAAGACGTACGGGTAGAAGGCTGCTGACAGCACGAAGATGGCGCCGCCCAGGCTGCGGATCTCGAACGGAAGGTCGTGTCCGGTCATGTCCCGCAGGGCGCCGCGGAGCGGGCCGGCGACGTCCAGGAGGTCGGCGTATCCATAGGCGACGGCGAAGGCGGGCATGGCCAGAGGAAGCGCCAGGGCCCAGGTGAACAAGGCCCGCCCCGGAAACCGGTGCATCACCACCAGCCAGGCGGCGAGTGTCCCGGTGATACCCGTGATCACGCCGACAGACAGGGCGAGGAAGGCCGATGTTGTCGCATAGCGCAGGACATCGCGCAGAGGAAAGCTGGCCGCTCCGTCCCCCATGGCCGCCGACACCACCCCCAGGAGCGGCGCGAACACCACCGCCGCAGCGCCGGCGGCCAGTATGCCTAGGACGGGAGGCCCCGGGCCCCGGATAGGTGGGAGGGGCGTCAGCGCCAGCCCGCCGCACTCATCACCGCCTGGGCCTCGGGCTGGCGGCGGGCAAAGGCGGCGGCGCCCATGGGGTGGGCTGCAAAACCCGCATAGGCCTTGACGGACTCAGGCGCCTCAAGGTCCGGCGAGACCGGGAACTCCGAGTTGTTGGCGGCGATGTGGGTCTGGGCCGCCGCCGAGGTCAGAAACTCCATGAGGCGAAGGGCGTTTTCGCGGTTCGGCGCGTGCTGCGCCATCCCCAGCCCGGCGATGTTCATATGGGTTCCCTTGCCGTCCAGGCTGGGGAAGGCCAGCTTGACCTTCTCGGTGACGGGCCGGTCCGCTGCGTCCTCTCCGGTCGCCATGCGAAGGTAGTAATAGCTGTTGGTGATCGCGACCTCGCAGACCCCTGCGGCGACGGCGCGGATCTGGTCTCGGTCTCCGCCCTCGGGTGGGCGGGCCATGTTGGCGACCACGCCGCGAGCCCAGGCCTCGGCCCTCTGCGGGCCCCAGGCCTCAATCAGGGCGCCGACCAGCGAGAGATTGTAGATGCTGTCGGACGAGCGGACGCAGAGCTTGCCCCGGAATCTCGGGCTGGCCAGCTCTGCGTAGTCGTCGACGTCTTCGGGCTTCACCTTTGCGGCGTCATAGGCGACCACCCGGGCTCGCCGCGAGAAACCATACCAGGCGCCATCCGGATCCCGGAAACTGGCCGGAACCCGGGACTCCAGCGCGGCCGACTTCACCGGCTGGAAGAGGCCCGCCTGCTGTGCGCGCCAGAGCGCGCCGGCATCGGCGGCGATGAGGACATCAGCGGGGCTGTTGGCGCCCTCCGCCCTCATGCGCGCGATAAGCTCATCGGCCTTTCCCTCGATCCTGTTGACCTTGACGCCGGTTTCCCGGGTGAACTGTTCATAGAGCGCCAGGTCGCTGTCGTAATGCCGGGCCGTGTAGACGTTCACCACCTTCTCCGCGGGGGAAGGGGCGGAGCAGGCCGCAAGGCCCAGGAAGGCGACGGTCAGAAGCGGCAGGGTGATTTTCATGGATCGGGACTCTCGGCTGACAGCGGCCCGCAGCAGGCAGGCTATACTGAGAAGCATTCGCAGTTCAGAAGCACGATGGAACCGAGGGCGTCAAGTGCGGGGCGGGGTCCAAGGGGTGGAGGTCCTCGCTTCGACAAGCCGCAGACTCCGCCTACCCGAAATCCAGCGACAGCTGGACGTTGTCGGCGGACCTGACTCGGGTCCGCCGGCCACCTTCTGCCCTGGGCATGCCGGTCTTGCGGCTGCCATGCTTGTTGACGATGGCCCTGGCTGCGCCCTTGTGGCTGCGATCCCGGCGAAGGGCGTGAAGGGTTTCCCGGGCCGCCCGCATCGCTCCGGCGTTGTCGACAATCGGCGGAGGATAGGCGAGGCCCGCCGCACCTTCCCAGCGCCAGGGCTCGTGGATGAACGCGTCGGGGACGGTCGCCAGCTCCGGGATCCAGGCCCGCACAAACGCCCCTTCCGGATCCTGGTCGTGGCCCTGCTTCACGGGGTTGTAGATCCTGAGCGTGTTGATGCCCGTCGTGCCCGATTGCATCTGCACCTGCGGCCAGTGGATCCCCGGCTCGTAGTCCACGAACTTCCGCGCCAGGTGAAGGCCGCTGTCCCGCCAGGGAAGCCAGAGGTGGTAGCTGGCGAAGGACATCAGCATGGCGCGCATGCGGAAGTTGATCCAGCCATGGGCATCCAGCGCGCGCATGCAGGCGTCGAGGAAGGGATAGCCCGTGCGGCCCTGTCGCCAGGCCTCGAGCCGGTCCGGGTCGGAGACGTCCGGGCGGACGCCGTCGTAGGCCCGGTGCAGGTTCTCGAACTCGATCCGGGGTTCGTCCTCCAGCTTCTGCATGAAGTGGCAGTGCCAGTGCTGACGGCCCGAGAAGGATGACAGGGACCCTCGCCAGCGGCCCGCGTCGGGCGCCGAAGAGGTCCTCAGCTCGCGCTGGCGCGCCCAGGTGGCCTGGGCGACCTCCCGCATGGAGACCGTGCCCCAGGCCAGGTGCGGGGAGAGTCGGGAGCTGGACGCGAAGGCCGTGAGGGGGCTGGACATCTCCTTGCGGTAGTCGCCGCCCCTGCGGGAAAGAAAGCTCTCCAGGACCCGCAGGCCCTCTGTCCGCCCTCCTGGCTGGCGATGCGGGCAGGGGTCCGGGTCGAGCCCGAGGTCCTGTCCGGACGGCAGCCGATAGGGCCAGTCCCCGCCGAGGGGCACAAGTTCCCTGGGCGGCGGCGTCAGCGGCTGGGACATGTCGCGGTCCCAGGCCTGCGCCCAGCCATTCCGGGACTTCAGGCGGCGGATCACGCCGAACTGGCGTTCCTCACGCCAGGGGATCTCCGCCGCCTTTGCCCAGGCGCCCACGGCGAGGTCCCGTGCGTAGGTCCAGCCGTTGCCAGTCTCCTCGTGACTCCAAAGGGCGCCGATGCCGAAACGCTGGTGGATCCGGCCCAGCACCTCCACCGCCTCGCCGACCTCGACGCAGAGGGGCTGGCCCAGCCGGGCAAGGGAGCCGGCCAATTCGCCCAGACACTCCGACGCAAACGCCCACTGCCTGCCGGAAGCGTCCGGCTGCGCCCAGAGCCCAGGCTCGATGATGTAAAGGGGCAGCACCGGCCCGGCCCGGGCCGCAAGGGCCAGAGGGCGGTGGTCCTCGACGCGCAGGTCGCGCTTGAACCAGACCACCTGCAGGGGCGGGGTCACCGGCGCGCCTCCACGCCCAGCAGCCCGGGGATGTGCTTGCGAAAGGCGAAGAAGCCGGCCTTGGCATGCGGCCAGAAGCGGGAGTCCCAGTCCCGGCGAATCTGAACGAGGCGCAGGCCTTCGGCCTCAAGGCCCGGGACCAGCTGGGCCAGCGCCTCCGCGGTCGGTCCTACAGGCGCGTAGGGGGTGACGATCGTCCGGACTCCCGCCGCCCGGGCCGCCGAGGTCAGGTGGCCGGCGTCCAGAGCCGGCAGATTGGTCACGGGGCCTTCCACCCGCCCGGCGAGCCGGTCAGCAGCGTCGGTGGCGGCGCCGGCCGTGAACCGCCGAGCGGCCTCACCGAAGGACAGGCGCGGGTCCGCCGTGACGGCCGCCGCAGCCATCGCCGCTGGGTCGATCCATCCCTGGTCCGGGCTCAGGTCCTCGGGCGTCGCCAGAAGCAGGAACGGCCCGGTGGGCGGCGATCCCGCCGCCTCTGGCAGGTCCGCCGCAGGTCCAGAGGGAGGCTCCGTGAGGGCGTGCGCCTCCGTCGCGAGGCCGGAGGGGGCGAAGCGCCCGGCCGTGAAGCGGGCGATATTCTCCCGGGTCGCCAGGTAGGTCTTGCCCGGGGTCTGGAGGCCCGCCACCCAGCGCCAGGACAGGGTGTTGCTGGCGGGGTCCGCGTCGACCAGGCGGCGCAGGAAGAAATCTGCGCCGAGGGCCCAGGGCAGGCGGAGGGTGAAGATCCAGATCGAAGCGAACCACATGCGTGCGTGGTTGTGCAGGTAGCCTTTCTGGGTGAGTTCGCGGGCCCAGTCGTCGAAGCCCTCCACCCCCGTCCGGCCCGCCTCAGCGTCCGCCAGGGCGCGCGGGTCGGCCAGACCGTCCCGCTGGCGGTCCCTTGTCTCAAGGAAACGCAGCCAGACCCAAGGCCGCATTTCCAGCCAGCCCTTCCAGTAGGTGCGCCAGAGCACCTCCTGGACGAATTTTTCGGAGGCGGCGGGGTCGTGGCGCGCAAGAACTCTGTCGATCACCTCAGCCTCGGTGATCACCCTGTGCCGCAGGTAGGGCGAAAGCCGCGATACCGCGCTTCCCGCTTCGGGCCCGGGATCGAAGTTCCGGCCCTCGGCATAGGCGCGTCCAGCCACTGGAACAAAGCGGGCGAGACTCTCCAGAGCGGCCTCCCGCGTCGGCGCAAACTTCCCGGGATCTGGCACGACCCTGCTCCAGGCTTCCGGAAACGCAGAACCGCCTGCGCGCCCGCATCGCTGCTCATATGTTCCACCGGATCCGCCAGGGGAAGGGCTGGGCTCAGGGTGATGTTACGCCAAGGCGGCGGAATGGTCGCCGCCTTAAGGACTCTCTCCGCGCGCCTTGCCGGTCTTCAACCGAGGTCGCCACTCGTACTCCGTTTCGAGAAACCAGCGGTGTAAGTCACTGCAGTTGTCGGATGCCGCAAACTCGGCAAAGGCGGCGTCCACATCGCCGACGCGTTCCGGTGGGAAGGACTCCATAATGAGTGGGAACGTACCAGAGAACTCCAGAGCATATCCCTGTTCGCTCGAAATCAGGTTATCATATTGAGATCTTGCGTGACCAAGACTCGCTAGGAAGTGAAAATCGATCGTGCCTGACGCCCAGGAATCCCAGTTGTAATCATCTGGGATATCAAACATGAGTGGGTGTCTGTGCAAGGCTTGGCAACGAACTCTTGTTTGACTGATGTCATAAACGGCGCTCGGCCATCCACGACTGAATCTCCGATAGCCTCCTTTTCGGGCCAAGTTAAGAGTAATCGGATGCAAAACCGTCAAAGCATTTTCAAGTAATTCATCGTCAAAATCCTTGTAAATCAGGAGAAACAAATCTTTCCATATCCGAATGCCAGGTAACGTCATGACGCGTGCTGCGGAGTCCTTGATTCGAAGGAAAGCCTCCCTCGATATAACTGCATCGGGGTTCTGGTATACGAATCTTGTAACTCCATAACTATGTAATACCTTTAGGACATAATAGTCGAGAGTTGATGCAAACGCATACTTGCTCTCTCCATTGTAATATCCGCAATCAAAAGCGATATCGACCACACTTTTTATTTCCTCGATGTATTCTGTGGTCGTCGCGCAGGCGATGAAAAATCCTTCGGGCAAGATCCTTCTCGTGTATGGCAAAACGTAATTCTTATAGAAATCAACATAATCTCGCCCCCAAACAGTCGTGATGATAGCTATTTGACGCATAAGTTTTATCCGAGTTTGCTCATTGTGATATCGCCTTATCGAGTCGAACCAATGCCCACACCCTAAAATTCAAATAACATCCGGAAATTGGGAAAATGGTGGAGTTAAAAGATGATTCAAGCAGAATTCTCGAATATGTAAAATCAATTTCAGATCCCACTCTCATATGCGCTTTCAGTTGCGCTCGAATTCAAGACGCGCACGATTGCGAAGCCTCCGCAGTAGAACATTCGCTTCCGAATGAAGCCATGCAAGGTCAAGCGCCTAATTAGTCCTCACCTTTGGTCGCCACTCGTACTCCGTCTCGAGAAACCAGCGGTGTAAGTCGCTGCAGCTGGCGGATGCCGCAAACTCGGCGATGGCGGCGTCGATATCAACGTCTTTCTCAGGAGGGTGAGAGTAGACGATTGTTGGTTCTGTTCCGGAAAACTCCAGTGCATAGCCCTGATCACTCGACGTCAAGTTGTCGAAAGCGGACCTCGGATGACCCAGAGTTTCGAGAAAGATAAAATCGACTGTTCCTCCCGGGCAGGAATCCCAGTCGTAATCGTCCGGGATATCGAACATGAGCGGATGTCGATGAAGCGCCTGGCACCGGATTCTCTCGGGAGTGATGTCATAAACGATCTGCGGCCATCCACGGCTGAACCGGCGGAACCCTCCCCTCCGGGCCAATGACAGAGTCATCGGATGAAGGACAGTCAGCGCATTCTCAAGCAATTCGTCATCAAGTTCCTTATAAATCAAAAGAAATAACTCTTTCCAAGCTCGAATCCCAGGCAATGTCATGACCCTGGCAGAGCTTTCTTTGATTCGAACAAAAGCTTCTTTCGATATAATAACATCAGGATTCTGGTAGACGAATCGACGAACACCTTTTTCATGAAGAGTGCGCATCGCCGCTTTATCTAATGACCATACGAAATCGTATTTATTTTGGCCGCCATAATATCCACAATCGAATACAATATCGACTAGGCCATTTAGCTCTTCAACGTATTCAGTCGTCGTTGGGCAGACAATCAGGAATCCTTCAGGCAAAACGCGCCGTGTGTAGGGCAAAACATGATTCTTGTAGAAATCAACATAATCGCGACCCCAAACGGTTGTGATGATGGCTATCGGCGGTTTTTCCATTTGATTAGCTCGATCAGGCTTAACTCACGACATCCCGAAGGCGAGAGCCTCGGATGGCGCGTCCAATGGCGACTGCCCCCGCGAATCGGAACGGAACACCTGTCGAACCATCGTCGCGGCAGTCGGCTTTGTCTATCTGGGGGGCGCAGGTTGGCGCTCGCCTCTCGGGTGTTCCTGCACTTGCCAGGCCCCTGCATCGCTTGAGCGGGGATAGGCCGCTGGCTTCGCCTGAGATCAGGCCTCAGGCCCGAGGGGGATCTGCGATATCGCCGCGATCGCCGAGACAAGGACAGGTATGTCCTCATCCGCGAGGGTGCGCATCTCCAGCAGCACCCGATCCTGTTCAATGCGGCCGAGGATCGGTGTGGGGCTGGTCCTCAGCTGATGAGCGAGGGCCTCAGCGCTGAGCCGCAGGCTGCGGAGGGCCAGGGCCCGACCGGGAAGGGGCCGCATGGGCAGGGCGCCCCCGCCCGCATAGCCCTCTGTCTCCCTGATCTCGATCTCAAGATTTTCGACGCCCCCGACCTGCGACTTCAGGGCGATGGCCCTGGCGTCCAGGGTCGTCGTGTCCTGCGCCAGCAACCGCAGGATCGGAATCCGCTCGAAGGGGTCGCAGGGCGGGCGATAGAGCCGAAGGGTGGCGGCGAGGGCGGCCGTGGAAAGCTTGTCGAGGCGAAGGGCCCGGGCCAGCGGATGGGCCTCCAGCCGTTCGACCAGAGCCCTGCGTCCGGCCGCGAGCCCCGCCTGGGGTCCACCCAGCAGCTTGTCCCCGCTGAAGAGGACGAGGTCCACGCCGGCCCTCAGGCTGGCCTGCACGGTGGGTTCCTCGGCCATGCCGAAGGGCGCGAGGTCAACGAGGGCCCCGCCGCCCAGATCCTCCACCAGGAGAAGGCCGTGGGCATGAGCGAAGTGGGCGAGGCTCTCGAGGGATGGGGCGCTGGTGAAGCCGGAAATCCGGAAATTGCTGGGGTGGGTCCGCAGGATGACCCGGGCGTCCGGATGATCGGCCAGGGCCTTTTCGTAGTCGCGCAGGTGGGTGCGGTTGGTGGTCCCCACCTCGATCAGGCGCGAGCCGCTCTGGGCCACGACGTCGGGGATCCGGAAGCCGCCGCCGATCTCCACCAGCTCGCCCCGGGAGACGATGACCGGCGCGCCCTCCGCCACCGCCGCAAGGGCGAGCAGCACCGCGCCGGCGCAGTTGTTCACGGCCAGCCCCCCCTCGGCGCCGGTCATCTCGGCGATCAGGGGATCAAGGTGCTCCTGCCGGGAGGACCTGCGGCCGGTGACCAGGTCGAGCTCGAGGTTGGCGTAGCCCGCCGCCGCCGCTACCGCCGCGACGGCCTCCGGCGCCAGGGGCGCCCGCCCCAGGTTGGTGTGGATCACGACGCCCGTCGCGTTGACCACAGGGTAGAGAGTCTCGCGGACCCCTGCTGCCAGGCGGGTCTCCGCCGCCTCAAGAAGGACCCCGGGCGTGGGGAGGACCCAAGGGTCTGCTGCGACGCGGGTCCGGGCCTCGGACAGGACGGCGCGCACAGCGCGCGTCAGGGCGGCGGCGCCGTAGCGGGCCTTCAGGGGGCGGGCGATCGGGTCCTCACAAAGCGCGCCCACGGCCGGCAGGCGGCGTCTGGGGTCCGGCTTCGCGGCGTTGGGGGTCTTTACCGTCAAGGCGCGCCTCTCTCTCTGACCGACTATAGGGAGCCGGCCCGACGGCGGGCAAGCGAGGCGGATGACCTCGGCGCAGGTTCGACGTAGGGAATCACTATGCGCCAAACCCGCACGGGACCTGTTCAGTGACCGCCGCTGCGCCTCCGCCCCTCGGCCTGGCGGTGATCGGCCACGTCAACCACGGCAAGACGGCGCTTGTCCGCGCGCTGACCGGTATGGAGACGGACCGGCTGCCGGAGGAGAAGACCAGGGGGCTTTCCATCGCCCTCGGCTTCGCCTTCCGCGAGGATCCGGCCGGCGACATCGACTTCCTTGATGCCCCGGGGCACGAGGACTTCATCCGTGCGATGGTCATGGGCGCCGCCGGGGCCCGGGCGGTTCTCCTGGTGGTCTCAGGCGTCGAGGGTTTTGGCCGGCAGACCCGCGAGCACCTTCGGATCGCCGGCCTCTTCGGCCTGCGGGACGGCCTGGTGGCGGTGACCAAGGCCGACCTCGTTTCGCCGGAGGCGCGCGACGACCTCAGGGCGCAGCTGGCGGCGGAACTGTCTGGAAGCTTCCTCGCCCCGGCGCCCATCGTCTTCTGCTCGGCCGTCACCGGCGAGGGACTTCAGGCCCTGGGGCGCGAGATCGCCGCCCTGGCCCTGCGGACACCGCCGCCGGACCCCCTGCCGGGCGTCTTCCTGCCCCTGGACCGGGTCTTCAGCCTGGCGGGGACGGGCACGGTGGTCACCGGCTCCCTGCAGGGCGCGGACCTTCAGGCGGGGACCGAGGCCGTGCTGGAGCCCTCTGGCCGAAGGGTTCACCTGCGCCAGCTACAGGTCCACGGCCAGGCGGTCGCCGCGGCCCGGGCCGGCGGCCGGGTGGCGGCGGCCCTGCGCGGAGTCTCCCCGGAGGAGGTGCGGGTGGGCGACGTCCTCTGCGCACCGGGAATCTTTCCTTCCTCCCAAAGGATCGACGCCGAGGTCGAACTGACGCCCGACGCCGCCCGGCCCCTCCGGTCCGGGGACGAGGTGCGGGTGCTCTGGGGCGCCCGGCAGGATCTCGCCCGGGTGCGGCTGATCGGCGCCTCGGCGCTCGAGCCCGGCGGCTCGGGCCTCGCCCAGTTCCGCTTCGCCAGCCCGGTTCCGGTCCACGCCGGCCAGCGCCTTCTCCTCCGCCGTCCTTCGCCCGCCGCCACCCTCGGCGGCGGCCGGGTGCTGGATCCCGTCGCGCCCGTGCTCCGGTCCCGGACCGTCGAGGCGCGGCGCGAGCTGCTGGCCGCCGCCGCGAAGGGACGGCCGGTGCCCATTGCAGAGGCCCTTGCCCGGCGGGATGGCGGCGCTGTGTCCGCAACAGAGGCGGCCCGGCTGTCGCGCCGGCTTACGGAAGAGGTCCGCTCGCGCCTCGCCCGGACCTTCGTGCGCCTCGACGAGGATCTCTTCGCGCCGGAGTCCGCCGTGCAGTCGGCGATGCAGGCCTATCTGGACCGGCTTGGCGAGGCGCACCACGCTCACCCCATGCGCGCCTTTGTCGCTCTTGGCGCCCTCCGGGGCGGCCTCTCCCGGACCCTGTCCCCGGAGCTGATCGTGCACGTGGAGGGCAGGCTCGCTGACTCTGGCGAGATCCGGATCGAACGGGGCCAGGCGGCCCTGAAGGGCCACGACCCTTTCGCCACCCTGTCGCCGGATCAGCGCGCCCGCCTGGAAGAGATCGAGTCGACCTGCCGGGAGGGCGGCATGACCCCGCCGGACGCCTCGGTCCTCGCCGGCGAAGCAGACTCCGCCGCCCTCCTGGGCCTCCTGTTGGAGTCCGGGCGACTGGTCTCCCTGCGCAACCACGCCCTGCGCCAGACCCTGGTCTTCCACCGTGACGCCCTGGACGCGGCCCTCCGGGACCTGGAGGCGGCCTTCCCGCCGCCTGCGGAGTTTACCACCGGCGAGGCCCGGGCGGCCCTTTCCACCTCGCGCAAGTTCATCGTCCCGGTCCTGGAGTTCCTCGACGCCCGGGGTGACACGGTCCGCCGGGGCGACCTACGGCAGGTCCTGCACCCAAGAAACCGCTTCGGTCCGGAGCCCGTCCCGCACTAGTGTCGAGACCACTGGAGGTGACTGGAGTCTGGTGGCTTCCCCGGTCTTCAAAACCGGTGACACGCCTCACCGGCGTGTGGTGGGTTCGATTCCCATCCACCTCCGCCAGAATGGGCTCCGCACCGGGGGCAGGTTGGAGGAGGACGACATGAGCAAGACCCCGGGGGCCTTCAGCCTTCGAGACCTCGAGGGCGAGGCGCGAAGTTTCCCCACCGGCCGTCCAGGCCTTGTCTGCTTCGCCAAGGAAGATTGCGCCACCTGCAACCTCGTCGCGCCGATCCTGGAGGCCTTCCACCGCACCTGGGGTGCGCAGGCCGACGTCTGGATGGTGGCGCAGGCGCGGGACGGGGCCGAGATCCTCCGCGACCGCCACGGCCTGACCCTGCCGATCCTGGACGACAGCGGCCTGCGCACCTCCCTCGCCTGGGACTTCGAGAGCGTGCCTGCGGTCTTCTGGACGGACGCAGGCGGGGTGACCGCGCCGGTGATGGAGGGCTTCGTGAAGGCCGAGTGGGAGGTCCTCGCCGCCAGGGTGTCCGCCGCCCTCGGGACTCCGGCGCCGCAGGTGGACTGGGCCAGCCTGCCGGACTGGAGGCCCGGCTGCGGCTCCAAGCACCTGGACCCCGACATCCACGACCGCCTCATCGCCGAGGCCGAGGGCAGCCCCATCCGCGCCCGCCGGATCGAGATCGCCGGGTCCGACGATATCGACGAGTTCATGTTCGACCAGGGCTTCAGCGACGGCCTTCCCCTGGTCCCGCCGACGCCTGAGCGTGTGATCCGCATGCTGTCGGGCACGACCCGCAACCCGCAGGAC
>NZ_JADBZL010000150.1:0-3572 GCF_020402505.1 Phenylobacterium sp.
CGCGAGGCCGCCCGCCTGCTCGTTCCGGTCCTTGGACGCCCCGGATGCGACTATGTCCTGATCGCCCGGGGCGGAACGCCGACCCGTCCCTGGCCGCGTTTGCTTGACGACGTGAAAACCGCGCTGATAAGCCTCGCGGCCGAGGGCGATCACCCTGCCCGCGCGCCTGACCGCGCCCCCTCTTCAACAGACTGAGCGCGCGATCGAATGCCCGACAATACGAACCGCAACACGATCCTCTTCGTCGTCCTCTCGATGGCCCTGCTGTTCGGCTACCAGGCCCTGGTGCTGGGCCCGCAGAACAAGCAGAGGGAGGCTGAGCTGAGAGCGCGTGAAGGAGCCCAGGCCGTCCAGCCATCGGGCTCGCCTGCGGCGACCGTCCGGCCGGAGGGTCCGGTCTATGTCTCAAGGGCCGCCGCGCTTGGCGGCTCCCCCAGGGTTGCGGTGGACACACCCGCCCTCCAGGGCTCCCTGTCTCTGCGCGGGGGCCGGATCGACGATCTCTTCCTGAGGGACTATCGGGTCACCGTTGATCCGGGGTCGCCTCCCGTGGAGCTGCTCCGGCCCGAGGGGATGCGTGACGCTTGGTTCGCCGAGTTCGGATGGACCGGCGCCAACCTGCCGGGCCTGCCGTCGTCTGGTTCCCAGTGGACCCTCGTGCAGGGTGACCGGCTCTCCCCCGGCCGGCCCGTGGTGCTCCGTTACGATGCAGGCCAGGGGCTGGCCTTCACCCGTCGGATCGAGGTGGACGACAAGTTCATGTTCACGATCACCGATACGGTCGCGAACAGCCTGTCCAATCCCGTGACGATCGCACCCTATGCTGCAGTCCAGCGCCGCGGCGCCCCCGCAGTCCCCGCGATGAACGCCCATGAAGGCGCCGTCGGGGTCGTGGACGGCGTTCTGGAGATGCTGAACTATAACCAGCTGAAGAAGGAGGAGGAGAAGGGCTTCTCAGCCACCGGCGGCTGGCTCGGCATCACCGACAAGTACTGGCTGGCGGCGGTGGTTCCCGAGCAGACAGAGAAGGTGAACGCAGCCTACAGGACCACCCAGGTCTCCGGCGTCGACATCTTCGAGGCTAACTTTGTCGCCCAGCCACGGGTCGTTCAGCCCGGGGGGACCTACACCCACGTGAGCCGTCTCTTCGCCGGCGCCAAGACGGTTCCGGTCCTCCGGACCTACGAGGACACCTTGGGGATCCCGCGGTTCGAGGACGCCGTCGACTGGGGCAGGCTGTTCTTCATCACCAAGCCCGCCTTCTGGCTTCTCGAGGTTTTCAACGGCCTGCTCGGCAGCTTCGGCCTCGCCATCCTGGCCCTGACCGTCGTGGTCCGCCTGCTGATGTTCTATCCGGCCAACCTGTCCTACGAGTCCCTGACCAAGATGAAGAAGGTCCAGCCGCAGGTGGAGGAGCTCCGCGCCCGGCTGAAGGACGATCCGCAGAAGCAGCAGCAGGAGCTGATGCGGCTCTATCAGTCGGAGAAGATCAACCCGCTGATGGGCTGCCTGCCCATGCTGGCGACCATCCCGGTCTTCCTGGCGCTCTTCAAGGTGCTGTCCGTGGCCATCGAGATGCGCCATGCGCCCTTCTACGGCTGGATTCAGGACCTGTCGTCCCGCGATCCGACAACCCTCCTGAACCTGTTCGGTCTGATCCCTTGGGATGTTGCGACGACTCCCTTCATCGGTGGCTTCCTGAATACCTACTTGCACATCGGTGTCTGGCCCCTGGCCTACGGCGTTACGCAGTGGCTTTCCATGAAGATGAGCCCCCCGGCGCCGGATCGCATCCAGCAGCGGATCATGGAGCTCATGCCGGTGATCTTCACCTTCGTCATGGCCCCGTTCGCCGTCGGCCTCATGATCTACTACACGTGGAGCAACGTTCTCACGATCCTCCAGCAGTACGTCATCATGCGGAAGTACCAGGTGGAGAACCCCATCGACGACTTCATCGCCAGGATCCGGGCGCGGAAGGCCCCCGGGTGAGCCCGGAAGGCGCGCCGGCGCCGGGCGAGGGGACCTTTTCGGACGAGGAAATCGAGGCCGCACGCGTCCTGTTCGCCCGGCCGGCGGTCTTCATGATGGGCGCGGTCTCGGTGGCCGGCCTGCCGGAGCCGGACCTGCCGGAAGTAGCCTTCGCCGGCCGCTCCAACGTCGGCAAGTCCTCCCTGATCAACGCCCTTGTCGGCCAGAAGCACCTGGCGCGGGCCTCGAACGAGCCAGGGCGGACCCGCGAGGTCAACTTCTTCGTCGTCGACGGCCGTCTGCGCCTGGTGGACCTGCCCGGATACGGCTGGGCCCGGGCCGCCAAGGGCGAGGTGAAGAAGTTCCAGGCCCTGGGCCGGGACTATCTGCGCGGCCGACCCAACCTGCGCCGGGCCTACCTGCTGATCGACGCGCGCCACGGACTGAAGGACGTGGACGAGGAGCCGATGGCTGCCTTCGACAAGGCCGCCGTCTCCTACCAGGTGATCCTGACCAAGGCGGACAAGCTCAAGCCGGCCGAGGTCGAAGCGGTTCGCGCCCGCACCGAAGCCCGCATCGCCAAGCGTCCCGCCGCCTTCCCGGGGGTGATCGCCACCTCCTCGGAGAAGGGGACCGGCCTGCCGGAACTGCGCGCCGCCATCGCCCGCGCCTGCGGGATCGGGGACTCGCCTGACGCGGCGTGAGGCGGCATAGAGTCCCGTCCAAGGCAAAGGACGACGGGAGGCCCCCATGCTCGACACCTCAGGACGCACCCTCTTCGACGAGGACCTGGCGATCTTCCGCGAACAGGTGCGCAAGGTCTACGCCCAGCACCTCGTCCCCAACCTCGACCGCTGGGAGGAGGAGGGCGTGGTGGACCGGGCCTTCTGGCTGGCCTGCGGCGAGGCCGGCCTGCTCTGCCCGCAGGTCCCGCAGGCCTATGGCGGCCTGGACCTGGACTACCGCTACAACGCCGTGATCGGCGAGGAGCTGACCTACGCCGGGTCCACGGCGGGCATCACCCTGCAGTCTGACATCGTCGCGCCCTATCTCATCCATTACGCCAGCGAGGACCTGAAGCAGGTCTGGCTGCCGAAGATGGTGTCGGGCGAGGCCATCGCCGCCATCGCCATGACCGAGCCCGGCGCGGGGTCCGACCTGCAGGGGGTGCGCACCACCGCCCGCCGGGACGGAGACGACTACGTCATCTCGGGATCGAAGACCTACATCACCAACGGCCAGAGCGCCGACATCGTCGTCGTCGTGGCCAAGACCGACCCGGACAAGGGCGCCAAGGGCATCTCCCTGATCCTGGTCGAGGCGACGCGCGAGGGCTTCCGGCGCGGCCGGAACCTGGACAAGATCGGCCAGAACTCCGCAGACACCTCCGAGCTCTTCTTCGAGGATGTCCGGGTCCCCGCCGGCAACCTGCTGGGCGAGGAGAACCAGGGCTTCGTCTACCTGATGACCCAGCTGCCGCAGGAGCGGCTGCAGATCGCCATCTCCGGCCAGGCCGGCGCCCAGCGCGCCTTCGACGAGGCCGTGAAGTTCACCAAGGACCGCAAGGCCTTCCGCCAGACCGTCTTCGACTTCCAGAACAC
>NZ_JADBZL010000151.1:0-9371 GCF_020402505.1 Phenylobacterium sp.
ACGGGAGGAGAGATCAGGCAGGTCCCGGCCGAGGCATTCCTGCAACTCCCGCAGGTTAGGTTTCACGAGCCAGACCCCGGCCTCCAGTCCGGCCCTCAGCCCTTCGCCGGAGGCGTCCAGGGCAAGCCTGACGCCTGTCCGGCGGGCGACCCGGGCGAGACGGGCGAGCCGCCTGGGGTCCATTCCGTCCGGAAGGCTGCCGCTGGCGACCAGCACGTCCGGTCGGGGCGACAGCTCTGCAAGCGCGGTCTCCAGCGCCCGGATCTCCCTCTCCCGCAACCTCGGGCCCGGCAGCACGAAACGAAATTCGGCGTCCCGGGAACGGTCAAAGACGGTGAAGCTCTGGCGGGTCTCTTCGGCGACCGGGATCACCCGGGCGTCCAGCCCCTCGGCGGATAGAAGAGCCTGGAGGGCGTCTCCGGTCGAGCCGCCGAGGGGCAGGATGCAGGTCGCCCGACCGCCGAGCTGGCCCACGACCCGGGCGACGTTCACCCCGCCGCCGCCAGCATCCTGCCGGGGGGTATCGCAGCGCAACTTGTTCTCTGGCTCGACAACGTCCACGCCGGTCTGGAGGTCCAGCGCCGGATTGAAGGTCAGGGTCGCGAGGACCGGTGCGGTTCTGGCTCTTCTCATGCTCCCGGCTCCTGGCGAGTCCCGAGATCAGATGGACCTGATCCACCGATTCCCGCCAGCGGGATGCCCTCAGAGGATACCGGGCGCCCGCAGCCAGTCCTTGATGTCATGGTTGGAGACCTTCAGCAGGTCCTTCGGAATCTCCGCCATGAGGCGCTTTCGCGCCGTGTCCGAGAGCCTCTCCCGGATCGCCTTCAGGAGACGCGGCGGGGCGGCCAGGACCAGATGCTCGTACTCGCCTTTCTGCGCCTGCGTGTTGAGAAGGTCGGCGAGTTCCTTGGCGAAGGCCTCACGGCGCCGGTCGGCCAGGCCGTGCTGGCCGGTCCCGTGACGCATGGAAGTGTCGCTCTCGAAGGACACCCCCGGCGGTCCCTGGTGGTGGTGGACGGTCGGCGGCTTCACCTCGCCGAGGGTGACGGGGTCGGCGTGATCACGGGCGCGCTCGATCCAGCGCGCGCCGCCGCCCGCCGCGACCAGGATGCGGGTGCGTTCGGAAGCGGTCATTTGGGGATCTCCGTCTGTGGCGCCGCAGAGGGGGCCGGACTGGGTTCTGAGAAGGCCGCCGTCTCGCCGGGGGGTGTGACGTTCGGCGGAACAGGACGGTGGCAGGCCGCCAGGAGCGCCAGTACAACCCCGCCGGCGCACATACCCCAGAGGGCCGGACGCCGTCGTCTGGGCGTCTCGCACGCGTCGTGTCGAACAGGGGGGGCGGTCATGACTGCGGTCTCCTGAAGCAGGTCCACAGACCACGCACCCGCCCCCGCCGCCTTGATCTGTCGCAAAGGGGCCGGGTCAGGGCAGCGGCAGGCTATCCAGCCAGGCGGCGATGTCCTCGACGTCGGCGTCCCCCATCTTCAGGGGCGGCATGTTGAAGTGCCCGGTCTCGTCGATCTCCGTCAGCCGGGCCCTCAGACTGTGGGCCCGGTAGCGCGCGGCGAGGCTCGAGAAGGATGGCGCCTGGCCGGGCTGGGCCTCGCCGGTCACGGCGTGGCAGGTCCCGCACTGGGCCTCGGCCAGGAGCCGTCCCCTGGCGGCCGAGGGGCCGTCTTCACCCCCTGTCGTGGCGCATCCGGCCAGAACGAGGGCGAGGGCGCCGGGAAGGACGGTAGCGACGATGAGTCTCATGGCGTCAGGTCTCCTCGGCGCCGGCGACAAGTTCGCCGATCCGCCGGATCAGGGATTCGCGGGCCTCGGGCGACATGCCCTCCAGGCGCTCGTTGAGGTCGAGGATCATCTGCGCCCGGGCGTTGTGCCAATCGGGGGCGGCGGCGAGGCCGGGGGCGATCCGCGGCGGCGGGGCGGGTTTGGCCTCGGCCCCGGCCGGCGTCAGGCGATAGGCCTGGTCCACCTGGGGTATGACGACCCGCTCCCGGGGCGTTCCCGCCTCCGCCAGCCGCGCAGCCAGCGCCTCCAGGGCCGGCGGCTCGCCATGGTCGAGGAAGATGGATCCCCGCACGGGTTCCCGGGCCCGGGCCCACTCCACCAGACCCGTGGCGTCGGCATGTCCGGAATAGACCTCGATGCTGCGGATGCGCGCCCGAACGCGGAACTCCTCGCCCTGGATCCGCACCCGGCGGGCGCCGTCGACCAGCAGCCGGCCGAGGGTGCCTACGGCCTGGTAACCTGTGATCAGGACGGTCGCCTCTCGGTTCCAGAGCAGGCGCTTCAGGTGGCGGCGCACCCGGCCTGCATCACACATGCCGCTGGCAGCCATGATGATGTGCCACCCCCGAAGCTGCTCCAGCCGGTCGCTGTCGGCCGGATCGGGGGTGAACTTGAGCCGTCCCGCCCCGTGGAGGGAGGTGAAGGGATTGACGCCAGTCGCCCGGTTCCAGCCTCTCTCGCGGAAGACCTCGGTCACCTCCGTCGCCATGGGCGAGTCCAGGAAGATGTCGGCCTCAGGCGCCTGGCCGTCGTCCATGATGGTCATGATGTCCGCCAGCAGCTCCTGGGAGCGCTCGACGGCGAAGGCCGGGATCAGAAGCGGGCCGCCCGCCGCGTGGGCCGCGATCAGCTCCCGGGCCAGCAGCGCCCGGCGGGCCTCGGGAGTCACCCTTTCCCGCGCCCGGTCCCCGTAGGTCGACTCCAGGATCAGGTGATCGACCCCCGAGGGCCCCTCCGGATCGGGCATGTAGTCCCGGCCCCCGGGACCAAGGTCGCCCGAGAACAACAGACGGGTCGGTCCCTCTCCGCTCTCGGCCCGGACCTCCACCGAGGCGCCCCCGAGGATGTGACCCGCCTCCCACCAGACGGCTTCAAGCCCGGGAAGCACCTGGACGGTCTCTCCCAGCTTGACCTTGACGAACTGGTCCATGACCTGGCGGGCGTCGGCCTCGGTGTAGATAGGCTCGACCATCTCCCGGCCGCGCCTCTGGTTGCGGCGGTTGAGGTGGCGGACCTCGCTTTCCTGGATGCCGCCGGCATCGGCGAGCATGATCCGGCACAGGTCCCGGGTTCCCGCAGTGGCGTAGATCGGGCCGGAGAAACCCGCCTTCATGAGTTTGGGCAGGAGGCCGGAGTGATCGATGTGGGCATGGGTCAGAAGGACGGCGTCGATCTTCCCGGGATCGAACGGGAAGGGTTCGTAGTTCAGGGCCTTGAGGGTCTTCGAACCCTGGAACATCCCGCAGTCCACCAGCACCCGGAAGCCGGGGCCGCCGAGCTCGGCGCAGGAACCGGTGACGCAACCGGCAGCGCCGTGGAAAAGCAGATCAAGCGCCATGTTGCAAACCGACCTCCCCGCCGACCCCGCGCCAGCGCTGTGACGGAGCCTAGCGGAATCCGCGCCGGCCGCCACTCTAGGTAGATCCCCGTAGGGAGCCGCCCCGGATATGCCGGGCGGCCTATGGCGCATAGCTTCCCGTTGTTGACCGCCAAGGAGCGACGAGATGGCCCTCGCCTACGACTACAAGGATGTTCACGTCCTTCCGACCCTGCAGGGCAGGGGCGAGCCGGTGACGGCCCTGTTCCGGATGGGCGTGACCATGGCCTTCGCCAAGGACGAGGAGATTTATGGCCAGGACGAGGACGCGGACCTGATCTACCGGGTCCTGGAAGGCGCGGTGCGCACGACCCGCGTCATGGCCGACGGTCGGCGCCAGATCGGGGACTTCTACCTTGCCGGCGACATCTTCGGCCTGGAGACCGGACCGGCCCACCGCTTCGCTGCGGAGGCGGTCCGGGACAGCGTGATCCTGGTGATCAAGGCGACGGTCCTGAGGACGTCCGGCGAGGACATGCAGCGTCTGGGCTGGGAGGCCACCCGGCGCGAGCTGGAGCGCGCCCAGGAACACGTCCTGCTCCTTGGCCGCAAGACAGCCTGCGAACGGGTCGCGAGCTTTCTGAAGGGCCTTTCCGACAAATCGGGCGGCGCGCGGGTGGTGGACCTGCCCATGGGTCGCCAGGACATGGCCGACTATCTCGGCCTGACCATAGAGACTGTTTCGCGCATGCTGTCCCAGTTGCAGTCCGAACGGATTGTATCCTTCTGCGCCACCCGGCAGTTCCAGGTGGTGAACTCCGAAAGCCTTGCCCGGCTTGCGGATCAAGCCCAATGAAGACAGGCCGGTCCTGACCGGCTGGCGGCCCTGGCGGGCCAAATGGAGGCGACATCATGAGTTTCCGATCCCTGCTTGTTCACGCCCAGCCGGGCGAGGCCTCGAAGCTCCGCACCGAAGCTGCGGCGGCTCTGGCCATCAAGCTTGACGCCCTTCTGATCGGCCTGGGCGCCGAAGCCATTCCCCCCATCGCCGCCATAGATCCCTACGGGTTCGGGACGGCCCAATGGACGCCGCTTCTCTACGAGCAACAGACGCGCAACCTGGAAGCCGCGCACGCCGCCTTCGCCGCACACGCCAAGGGCGCCCGGACCGAGTGGCGCTCGGTGGGCGACCTGCCCACGCCCGCCATGGCCCGCGTGGCCCGGGCCGTAGACCTGGTGGTGACCGGAGGCCCGGCAGGCGAAGGGGACATCTATACGAGGGTCAGCATCCCCGAACTCCTGATCAGTTCCGGCCGGCCCATGCTGGTGGTCCCTCCGCATGGTGGCCGCCTGGAGACCCGCCGGATCCTGGTGGCGTGGAAGGATACCCGTGAGGCCCGGAGGGCCGTGTCTGACGCCCTCTCCTTCATGCACATGGCCGACGAAATCCTTGTGGTCGCCCTGGGCGCCAAGGAGGACCAGGAGGCCCTGCACGCCCAGGCGGAGGACGTGGCCGGCATGATCGCCAGGCACAGCATGGCCCGGCCGCGGACGCACGTGGCTGTCTCCGGGGCGGACGACGTGCAGGTCGACCTCCTCGCCCAGGCCGACAGGATGGACGCCGACCTGATTGTCTCAGGCGCCTACGGGCATAGTCGGGCGTATGAATGGGTCCTGGGCGGGGTGACCCGCCACCTGCTGCACGCCTGCGAGCGGTTCGTCTTCCTCAGCCACTAGCGGCGGCGCATTCCCATAGGCGGTCCCGGGCGTTAGGAGTCCGGGCCATGGACTCGAATATCCAGACAGAGATCGAGGATGAGCCCGCCCGTCGGCGGTGGCTGGCGTACGCAATCGCCGTGGCCGCGGTCATGCTTGTGCTGACGTTGCGGGTGATCCTCACGCCCCAGCCCAGCCCGCGCCTGGACCTCTTTCTCCTCGCCCCGGCCCTGCTGGCGGCCGCCATTCCCGGCGGCGCCGGACCGGTGATCCTCGCCTCTCTCCTTGGACTGGCAGGCTCCTTCGTCATGACGGGCGGCCAGGCCTTGATGGACGCAGAGGAGATCGTCGGCCTGGTGCTCTACATTGCGGCCTCCGGCGCCCTCGCGGCGGCGGCCTGGCGCCTCAGGCGCATGGCCGTGACGGCGCGGACCATGCTGGCCATTTCGAGGCAGAGGCAGGATCACCTCCAGTCGATCCTCGACACCGTCCCTGAGGCGATGATCGTCATCGACGAGGCCGGGACCATCCGCTCGTTCAGCGCTGCGGCTGAGCGCCTGTTCGGCTGGACCGCGGCGCAGGCGATCGGCTGCAACGTGACCCTGCTCATGCCGGACCCCTACCGGTCCGAGCACGCCCGCTACCTCGGTCGCTACCTCGACACCGGCGAGCGGAAGATCATCGGCATAGGCCGGGTGGTGGTGGGCGTGCGCAAGGACGGGTCGACCTTCCCCATCGAGCTGGCGGTCGGGGAGATGCGAAGCGGCCGGCGCAGGTTCTTCACCGGCTTTATCCGCGACATCACCGAACCGCAGGCGACGGAACGACGGCTTCAGGACTTGCAGTCGGAGCTCATCCACGTCTCTCGGCTGACCTCCATGGGCGAAATGGCCTCCGCATTGGCGCACGAGCTCAATCAGCCGCTCTCCGCCATTGCGAGCTACATGAAGGGTTCTGTGCGTCTGCTGGACTCCGAGACACCCGACCTTGAGCGGGTCCGCTCCGCCCTGACGGCCGCTGGCGAGCAGGCTCTGAGGGCGGGTGAGATCATCCGCCGCCTGCGCGCCTTCGTCGGAAAGGGCGAGGCGGCGATGCGGATCGAGGCCCTCCCGAAGCTGATCGAAGAGGCAGGCGCCCTGGCGATGATGGGCGCCCGGGACTCCGGAGTCCGCCTCGACTTCAATCTCTCGCCGAAGCTCGGCCCGGTGTTGGCGGACAAGGTCCAGATTCAGCAGGTGGTGTTGAACCTCATGCGAAACGCCGTGGAGGCGATGAGCGAGGCGCCGGTCCGAAACCTGACCGTGGAGGCGAACCCGATCGACGGAGAAACTGTAGAGGTCCTGATCTCGGACACGGGACCTGGTCTAGCCCCGGAGGTCCTGGAGCGTCTGTTCCAGCCCTTCGTCACCACAAAGGCCGAGGGCATGGGGGTGGGCTTGTCGATCTGCAGGACTATCATCGAGGCGCATGGCGGTGAGCTCACCGCACGGAATCGGACGGAAGGTGGCGCCGTCTTCCGTTTCACGCTACGCAGGGGGGACCTGCCGCTCTCCGACGAGATCGACGCATGAGCCCTTCGTCCACCCTGGTGCATGTGATTGATGACGATGAGGCCATCCGAGCCTCCCTCGCCTTCCTGCTGGAGACGGCCGGGCTCGCCTGCCGGACCTGGGACTCCGCCGTCGCCTTCCTTGGGGGTGGTGACGGGGAGCCCGGCGATTGCATTGTCACGGACGTCCGGATGCCGGGCATGACAGGGCTGCAGCTCGTGACCGAGCTTTCGGCGCGGGGTGTATCAACGCCAGTCATCGTCATCACCGGCCATGGCGATATTCCCATGGCGGTCGAGGCCCTGAAGCGGGGAGTGGCCGACTTCCTGGAGAAACCCTTCGACGATGAGGCGCTTCTGGCGGCGATCCAGGGCGCGCTGAAGAAGGCTCCGAACAAGCCATCCTCGCAGGGCGGCGGCGCTTTTTCCGCCATGTTGTCGTCTCTCTCGCCCCGGGAGACCGAAGTGCTGAAGGGTGTCGTTGACGGTAAGGCCAACAAGGTCATCGCCCGGGAACTCGGGATCAGCCCGAGGACGGTCGAAGTCTACAGGGCCAATGTCATGACCAAGACAGGCGCCAAAAGCCTTTCGGAGCTGGTCCGGATGTCAATTCTGGCCGGCTTCTGAAACCTTGCGCTGGATCAAGGCCGGACCTGCCCGCGGCGATCACCCTGTGTGCAGATCAGAAGCACCTGTCGGTTCATGCCCGCTACCTCCGCCCTGCCTCCGACCCTTATGCTGGTGGACGATGACCTCGCCCTCAGGAGCGCTCTGAAGTTCGCCCTCGAACTCGACGGGTACAAGGTGCGGACCTTCGCTTCGGGCGAAGCCCTGCTTGAGGCGGACCTGCCCGCCCGGAATGTCTGTCTGGTGGTGGATGAGAACCTTCCGGGCATAGGAGGCCTCGACTCCGTGGGGGCGCTGCGGGCCCGGTCCCAGGATCTGCCGGCGCTGCTCATCACCAGTCACCCCGGTCCAGAGCTCCGACGGCGTGCGGGCCGCATGCGGGTGCCGATCATTGAGAAGCCCCTCATAGATGACCTCCTGATCCGGAATATCCGGTGGGCCCTGGGACAGACGCCCTGGGCCTGAGCCGCGCAGATTGCCTCGCCGGGGGCGACTGCCTATAGCTTGTGCATGCCAAGCCCAGCCGACACCTGACCATGCCGCCCTCCGGCGCCCACGAAGCCGATCCCCGGGCTCTGATTGCGCAGCCGGCCTACCGCCTCGCCGCCCTCGACCCCGACTTTCTGCTCGGCGAGAGCATGCGCGGCGTGCGCTTCCTGCTCGAGTACGAGAAGGCGGACCAGACGCTGAAGTCCTGGGGCATCCGCTCCACCATCGTCGTGTTCGGCTCCGCGCGGGTGCGGGAGGACGATCCGGGCGAAAAGGGACGATGGTACGCCGAAGCCCGGGCCTTCGGCCGCATCGCCTCTGAACGGGGCGGCGCCCTGGATGGCCCCACAGGCGCCGGCCCCAGGGACAACGTGATCGCCACAGGCGGCGGGCCCGGACTGATGGAAGCCGCAAACCGCGGTGCGGCCGACGCGGGCGCCCCGACCATCGGCTTCAACATCTCCCTGCCCCACGAGCAGTTTCCGAACCCCTGGATCACGCCGGGGCTGGCCTTCCGCTTTCACTATTTCGCCATGCGGAAGATGCATCTGGCCATGCGGGCCAACGCCCTCGTGGCCTTTCCCGGCGGTTTCGGGACCCTGGACGAGCTCTTCGAGATCCTGACCCTGGTCCAGACGGGCAAAGGACCGAGAGTCCCCATCGTCCTGTTCGACGAGACCTACTGGCGCGACCTCGTCCGGTTCGAGGCTCTTGTCGAGCGCGGCATGATCGACGCCACCGACCTGCAACTGCTCCGCTTCGCCAACTCGGCGGAGGACCTCTGGCGCGAGGTCAGCGCGGGCGTCCTGGCCGCCGAGGGCGGCGCGCGCCCATGACCCTCCGCCCCGAAGGCCGGTCGCCCCTGGGCGAGCTGTTCAGCTTCCTGGGTTCCGCCCTTGCCGGTCTTAGAGTGCTGGGTCGAAGACCTGAACCCCTCCCGGAGGTCCCTGCTGTGAATGGAGCGCCGCCGCAGGCGCCCGAGGCCGAGGGCGCGGACAAGGGGCGGACACCTGAGGGATGATGGAGCTCTGCCCAGCAGCGCCTCTACCGTTCGCCCGGGCGAACGGTGGAACGCCGTTGAGGAAATCCTCGCCCCCCAGAGGGCGCAGAAACCCTTGAACCGATAGGGCGTCTATTTTCGGCTCACGGTGAACCGGGTCAGTTCCGTGCGGGGCGCCGACCATTCCGGATCGAGTTCCGCGGCCTTTGTGTAGTCCAGCCAGGCGGCCTTCAGATCACCGAGACGCTCGTGGGCCAGAGCGCGGTTGTAGTGCGCCTTGGCGGGCTCGGCGACGCCCAGCTCCAGGGCCCGGTTGATATCGGCGAGGGCGGCTTCCGGCGCCTTGAGACCGATCCGGGCGGCGCCCCGGTTGACCAGGGCCTCCCCCATGGTCGGGTCCCGCTTCAGGGCGGCGTCGAAGTCCCGGAGCGAGGAGGTGTACTCCTGGCGGCGGAGCTTGAAGACGCCGCGGTTGACCAGGGTGCCAGCGCGGTCCCGAAGGTTCAGGGCTTCGGTCTCAAGCGCCAGGGTGCAGAGCTCCTCGAATTTCTTGTCGACTTCGCCGGTCATGGCGGCCTCAGAACAGGCCTGAGCAAAACCACCGCCCAGCACCGTGATCGCCGCATGGCCGGACCCGGCCGCTCCCATCACCAAAG
>NZ_JADBZL010000152.1:0-22586 GCF_020402505.1 Phenylobacterium sp.
GCATGGCCGGTGACGAAGGTGACCGCCTGGGCGGACCGCCGGTGGGTCAGGGGCGCCCCGGCGCTGGCCGAGGCGGCCAGGGCCGCAGTGACCCCGGGCACGACCTCGCAGTCGATTCCGGCCGCCCGGCAGGCCTCAAGCTCCTCACCGCCCCGACCGAAGATGAAGGGATCGCCCCCCTTGAGGCGGACCACATTCAGGCCCTCCGAGGCGAGACCGACGAGAAGCCGGTTGATCTCATCCTGGGCGTAGCTGTGGCGCGACTTGCGCTTGGCCACGGAGATCCGGCGGGCGGCGGCGGGCGACAGGTCAAGAATGGCCGCCGGCACGAGACCGTCGTGGATCACCACGTCCGCCTCCCCCAGCACGCGGACCGCGCGGATTGTCATCAGGTCGGGATCACCGGGACCGGCGCCCGTCAGCCAGACCTTGCCGGGCGCCACGGGCTGGCGCGGACCGCCGAGAGCGCCGCCCTCCATAACGACAAGGTTGCTGCGCCGGGGTGCGGCTTTGCGGCCTGACATGACGGAAACACACCCCTGGAAACGGGGCCTGGACCCCCAACGATCACGCACTCTGCACCGCAAGTCACAGCGGGACGGAAAGCCGAAGGCTTGCAAACTGATCTCGTTGGCTTCAATTCGCAAGCGGAGGAGTTCTGCCTCAGCGTTCAGGAAATCTCGTGAAGCGTTCACCCGACCGTCGCCGACTCCCCCCGCTCAACGCCCTGCGCGCCTTTGAGGCGGCGGCGCGCCACCTGAACTTCTCGCGGGCGGCCGATGAGCTGTCGGTCACGCCAGGAGCGGTATCGCAGCAGATCCAGAACCTGGAGGACTATGTCGGCGCCCCCTTGTTCCGGCGAACCCCGAAGGGTCTCCTCCTGACCGATGCCGCCCAGACCGCCCTGCCCGCCCTTCGCGAGGCCTTCGACGGGCTGGCCGAGGCCGCCTCCCTGCTGACCGCCGCCGTGGACGGGCGTCGCCTGACGCTGACCGCTGCGCCCTCCTTCGCCGCCAAATGGCTTGTGCCGCGCCTGGGACGCTTCGAGGCGGCCTATCCGCAGGTGGACGTCTGGCTGTCCGCTGGCCTGGATCTCGTGGACCTGACCGCCGGCGAGGTGGACATCGCCCTGCGCTACGGCGCGGGCCGGTATCCGGGGATGGAGGTGCGGCGACTGATCGGCGAGACGGTGATCCCGGTCCTCAGCCCGGAACTGCACGCCGCCAACCCGCTCAACAGGCCGGAAGATCTGGCCAATCACCTCTTGCTGCACGACGGCTCGCCGGATCCGGATGACTCCTGCCCGGACTGGACCATGTGGCTGGCGGCCCGCGGCGTCCGGGGCGTTGATGGGGCGCGGGGCCCGAGGTTCAACCAGTCCAGCCTGGTCATCGAGGCGGCGGTGAACGGTCGCGGCGTCGCCCTCGCCAAGCGGACCCTGGCCCAGGACGACCTGGACGCCGGACGGCTCGTGGCGCCGCTCCAGATCGCGACAGCCGTGGACTTCGCCTATTACCTTGTCCACCCAAAGTCGAAGGGCCGACTGCCCCAGGTCAAGGCCTTCATCAGCTGGATCACGGCCGAGGCCGAAGCGCACGAGGCGGCCCTGAAGACTCTCGACAACGGCGCGGGAATCTAGCGGGCGAGCCAGTCGCGGATTTCCGCCTTCACCCGGATCAGCTCGTCAAGGACGGGGCCGGTGTCTTCGATCTCGCCGAGTTCCCAGGTCTCACAAAAGTCGCCCAGGTCGAGCGCGCCGACAGCGCGACTCGACGACTTGAGCGTGTGGATGGTCTCCACCAGCGCCTCGCCCGCTTCGCCCGCCAGACCTTCCGCCCATCCCGTCGACTCCTCCAGGAAGATCTCGAGGATGTCCTGCATGAGGCCCTGGTCGCCTGCAGCGAGACGATCCAGGACCCCGAAATCGATGCGGCTGGCGGCCCCCGGCGAACTCATTCGGAACACCCCCTTCCACGCCCTTGCGTTCGACGCGGTTTCCAGTATTTTCCGCGCCCTCGCCCACGGGGCCGGAAGGCGCCGTATGGCCAGGGTGCATAGCTCAGTTGGTAGAGCAGCTGACTCTTAATCACCCTCTTCGCGAATGTATTCAACGCGCTGAAAGCAAAAGACCCTCGAAAACGGGCCTCGCAAGTCTTTGACTTTATTGAGCCCTGTAAAACAGTTTCAGGGCTGGGATAGCCCCGACCGAGAGCGTCATTGATGCGGCCAAGCCTGCCCATCGTCTCAGCCGATCAGCTCGCCGGCGACTTCCAGAAGGTCGAGGCCCTCGACCACCTGGTCGAAGATCGCGGTCACGTCCAGGACGATGCGCGGCTCGGCCGGATCGTCACCGACGCTGGCCAGGTCTTCGAACGTCAGGCCAGGCTCGCCCGCCTCGCGAACGAACATCTTCGACACCTTGCTAACGGGCGCAATGACCAGGTAGCGGGGGCAGCCATCGGGCGCCAGGTCCGCCGGAAAGAGATTTTCGGCTTCGACGCAGACTCGGGAAAGGTCTCGCGCGACCGCCAGAGGCAGGACGCTGCTAATCGCGCGCATCAGCGCGAGGTGAAACACTGTCCGGAACTTGAACAAGAACATGCGCCTCTTGACCCGCTCAACAACCTCATCGCGTCCAAGCGGATAAACGACTGGCGACGCGCTTATGAGTCCGGTCAGCCACTGAGTATTGCAGCCAATCGCCATGCATGCATCGACGGATGGAAAGCGCGGAACATCCCAGACGGAGCCGAAGGACAGGGCGGAGCGGGGGGTGGTCATTGGCAAGAGCCTCGGATGAACGTTGAGAATCACTTATAGCCGGCGACTCTAAGAAATGTCCACCTGATATCCTCACACCGCTATCAATTGGATGGCTGATATCATCGAGAACATTAACGGAGGCCCCGGCGTCAACGCGGCGATCCCGGGGGCGGTTCGCCTGCTGCGTCAACGCCGGGGCCTGCCACCTAAGCCCGGACCTCTGCAGCCTCGGCAGGGCGCCCCGAACGGGCCTCGCACAGGCGATGATCCTCAGCAAAGCGCTCCAGGTCGTGGGCGAAGTCCCGGAACCGATCATCGGCGTCCAGCTCGCCGCCATAGATCTTCAGCAAATGGGCATACTTGGCCCACAATTCTGTGAGGTTGGCGGGGCGGTATCGCAACGCTACTCCGCCGATCTCGAAGGTGACGCTCTCGGCATTGGCCTGCAGCGTTTCGGCCCTCTCCACCGCCGCCCGTGCGGCGGCGACTTCTTCCGGCGTTGCCGCCGGGTTCTTGGCCAGGGCCTCAGCGCGCCTTTCAGCCTGAAGCTTGGCGAAGCCGCAGCGGATTTCGGCCGCTGAGGCCATGTCAAACTCGATCATGATGTCCTGCCAGGTCAGGGGACCGGGGGTCGGGGTGTCGATGAGGTGTTTCATGTGCGTTCTCCTTTTACGCATACCCTGTATCCGTTCGTCTGTGTCGGTTGTCAACACAGGGGGTGGGGCGATAGACTCTGCACATGATCTTGACGCCAGAGGCATGCAGGGCGGGGCGCGCGCTCCTGAAATGGTCGATGCGCGACCTGGCGGAGCGGTCGGGGGTGGTCTTCACAACGATCAACAGGATAGAGGCCGGCCTCCAATCGCCCCGGTCGACCACCCAAAGGCGCATCATGGCCGCCTTTGCAGAGGCGGGGGTGGAGATCGTGAGCGATCCCGACCGGACCGGCGCCCTGCTTCTGCTTACCCACGAACTGCACGGCTGAAAGACGCCTTGAAACGGAGTTGCCCGGTTGCGGCGGCGAAGAGCCCCTTCGCCGCCCGGCGCGTTGGCGCGCACCGATCCCGACCGCGAGACGCCGGCCAAGAGGCCGCCCCGGTGACGGGGCGGCCCAGGCCTGACCTTACGGACGAACGCCCGTAATCCTGCAGAAGGCGTCGGCGCGCTCGAAAGCCACGTCGGCGCGAAGGTGCGCGATGAACCCGACCTGCAGGTTGCCCATGTACGCCTCATTGAGCACCTGGATCCTCAGCTCCTGGCGCAAGCCCAGGATGGCCCGGCTGAAGTCGCCGACCAAGATGCTACTGCAGTCGGTCGAGGTGCCCTGCGTCTGATTGATCGGGACGGAGGTTGTGCCCAGAAGCGGCAGATCGCTGATCGCCGGGAAGGGCTGCACAGGCTGGCCGGTGGTGTCCTTGAGCTTGCGCATCGTCCGGGCGGTGCGGGGGTGCCAGATGGCGGCTGTGGGCGCGTCGGCGTTGTCCAGCTCGAGCTCATACAGGGCATCGATGAGCGGGTCGTAGTTGGTCGGGGTCGCGCCGTTGGCCCCCAGGCTCAGGGTGTTGATCCCGGCCTGATTGAAGAGCCCGAGGGGTTGCTGAGCGGCGCCCGATCCGAATAGGCAGGCCCGGTCGAGCTCCACGGACAGAGCGCCGGTCAGGGCCTGCTCCAGGGCGGCGGCGACGTTCACACTGTCTTGCAGCAGCTCTACCGACACCTTCACCAGGCAGGCCAGGCTCTTGGGAACCAGGTCAACGGCGTCGAAGGTCGGATCGGACTCGTTCACCGCCGCGTTTTCCGCGCGCCAGGTCGGAACCGGGTCGGCGGCGATCCGCATGATGCGGGTGCGCATGCCGTCCAGCATCACGGTCTGTGCGCCGGCCTGGATGAACTGCGTTCGCGCCCGCAGGCGGTCGATGAACTGAGGCAGGACGGTCAGCGGGATCGAGAACCCGCCGGCGCTGTCGGTGCCCTCGCTCAGGGCGGCCCGGATGTCGGGGGTCTTCGCGCCGGTCAGCATGGCCTGCAGGAGGCCGCCGACGGTGGGTTCATCGCCGTGCGGGGCCCGGGTGCACAGGCGATCCGACGGCGCCAGCACCTGGACCGGCAGGCCGGTCTGGGCATTGACCCAGGCGTTGCCGCCGGTGGGTGCGCCGAAGTTTTGGCCTCGGGCCTCGGCGGCGACCATCGCGTTGGTGATTTCGATGTCGAGAATTCTGGCCATGGCCACGGCGCCTTCGTAAGCGGGTCGGTCGCGGTCCTCGTCCCAGTCGGTGCGTTCGACGAACTTTGTAAGCCAGGCGGAGATATCCGACTGCAAACGCCGCTTGACGGCTGGATGGGTGTCGCCCGCCTCGTTCATCGCCTTGTGGCGCCGGTTGACGTCGGCCCAGAACTTCGGGTCCGAAGCTTCCATTTTCGTGCGAGTCCGACCGAGGGTCTCGCGGCAGTCTTGAATGTTGCGCATTTGGTGTCGTTCCATTGAGATGCCGGCGAGCGCCGGCACGTTCAGCCGCCGCAGGATTGCGGAAGCCGTGCCGACGCTTGGGCCATCACCAACGGGGCGACGGTGGAGCGTCTCGCGCGAGGGTCGGAAAGGCCGAATCGCGCGCCGAGATCTGATTCTCTTTTCGGGGGGGCGGGAATGTCAAGATTCCGCGCCAGCAGGACCGCTCGCGGAGCGCGCCCCCCATCGGGCGCCGTAGCGAGCGAGCGGGCCTGCGGCCTCCAGGAAGGCCCCGGACCAGCCAGGACCCGGCCCAGCATGGCCTCCGGAAAAAACTCGACGCCCGGGCCGGTCCGCCCAGGCTTTCCAGTGTCCAGCCGACTGAGAAGAGGCTTCATGCGGTAAAATCCTACGTGTTTTCAGTAGTTTATGCGGCTTTCGCCGGCGGGATCGTCATGGATAGCGGCGGCTCCGCCCCCCTCCCCCTCGACACCCTCGAATCCTCGCTCATCGAGAAAAAAACCTGTAAATGTTGGGGGCGCCGGTAGTTTCATCACGGGCGAACAGGGTTTCAGGACCCCCCTTCCAGCCCGCCCAGGCGGCGATCTCCGTCCCTCGGCCGATATTGCCGCCACCATTCGGCGACCGAGCGGCGGGCCTGCGGGCCTCTGGGATCGCCTGAAGCCTCATCGAGCTCGATCCGCCGCAGGCACTCCGCCTCAGGCGTCTCCAACACGACAACCTGGGCTCCGAGACGGTCCGACCACCACTGGCGGGCGCTCGCCTGGGGCTCAGAGACGATGATCCAGGCCCTTGGCCATCGGTCGGCGGCCTTGGCCCACATAAGATCGGCGATCTTTTCGTTGCGAACGCGGAGCACGTCGGCGACCTGGTCCGGAGTCAGGGTCCGCCCTGCCCTGGGCTTGCCATCGGCGAACATCCGCCCGGCGATCTCATCGAAGCAAACCACCAGGTCCGCCTCGCCCTTCATGCGCCGAACCCAGCTCGACTTGCCCGACCCAGGCGGCCCGCACACCAGGGTGACGGGCACGTGGGACCGGCGGAACCACTCTGGGCGGGACATGCGCCCAGGGCTCGCCCCACGCTGGACGAAAGCCCGCTCCTCGCGCTGCTTGGCCCCATCATGGCAGGGCTTGCATAGGGCCTGGATGTTGAGGGGGCTCCAGAAGAGATCGCGATCTCCCCGGTGCGGCTGGATATGGTCGGCGACCAGCTGGCGGCCCGTCGGGTCGATATGGTGGCAGGCCTGACACTCGAAGCCATCCCGGACCAAGATGTCGAGGCGAAGGCGCGACCAGGCCGCCAGGCTGTACCACTTGCGCCAGGGCTCCAGGACCCGGCTATGGCCGTGGTCGTCGGTCATCCGGCCCAGCCTGGGGGCGAGGCTCGCGACCATCGGCTTTAGTTGCTTCAGGCGTCCCATCAACCCGCCCTCGCCCGGAAGGCGGCCATGACGTCGGCGGCCGGCATGGCGGCCAATCGCCGGGCCTTGGCCCGCTCCCCGGCGTCCAGGGCGGTGACGGCGGTTCCCAGGGGCCGGAACTGGATAGGCCCGCGCCGGACGCGCCCGGCGTCACCGCCCTTCACGCCACGGATTCCGCGCGCGGTCAGTTGCCGCCCGAAGGCCGTCTGCGACATCGCCGGCAGGCCCTGGCCCCGGCTCCAGGCGCTGAAGTCATCGAACAGGTCCCGGGCGGGCGTCCGGCCCCTCCGCGCCGCCTGGCCCCACACGCAGCGCTCATCAAGCCAACGGTCGATCGGGGCGGCTTCGGTCTGCCGCTCCGGCGGCCGGATCAGGATGCCTACGCGCTCGATCCGCCCGTCGGAAGGCGACTTGGACGCGGTGACGCCCCGCGCCCGGAGCTGCAGCCCGAAGGCCGTCTGCGTCATGGCCCGGCCCCGTCGGCGGGTCCGCCAGGCGAGGTAGTCGGCGAACAGGTCCGCAGCCGGCGTCCGGGCCTGGCGGGCGGCCTCGCCCCACACGCAGCGCTCATCAAGCCAGGCGTCGAAGATCGCCGCCTGTGAGGCTGGCCTTCGGCTGGAGGTTTTTCTGGTCTTGAGAGTCATCTCACACCCCCACAGACACAGACACACACACAGGCATATAGGCCGCGCGTGCGCACGCATTCAGGCCGGATGCCGGGTCACTGTTCAAACTGTTCACTTTCGCCATTTTCGGCCTATCTTTCAGAGGCTTAACTGTTCACTCGAACTGTTCACTCTGAGAACAGTTGACTGTTCACTTCGGACCGCCCGGGTTTGCCGGGGCGGGCCATCCGAACGGCCAACTGTTCACTACTGTTCACTACTGTTCACTCGCGAACCCGCTGCCGGCGCTGGCCTCATCCCAGCGGGACCGAAGGCGCGCGCCCTGTCGCATGATCACTCCGCCGGTCCCCCGACCGCAGCGGATGATCTGGCGGTCCGCGAGGGCCGCCCCGAACCCCGTCTGAGACATGATCCGCTCGGTCCCCTGGTCCTCGCACCAGGCCTTGTAGTCGGCGAACAACGCGGACGCCGGGACCCTGGCGTTGGGGTCGAGCTCGATGCGCTCGGCGAACCACTCGCCGAAGGGGCTCGATCCCTTGCGGTAATCGTCCATGGCCTCGGCGACCCTCGGCGGCTCATCCAGGCCAAAGCTCAACCAGTCGCCGACGCCGGAAATGATCCAGTTGAAGATCCCGGAGGCTTCCCGACGCAGCTTGCCCGGAAGGGCGGTGTCCACCTGGTCCGGGGCCAGCTGATGCTCCCACATGATCAGACGAATGCGCCGCCAGATGCCCTCATCGTCACCCTTGATCACGGGACGGCTATTGGCCTCCATGAAGACCTTCGGCCTGGGCGTGAAGCTAAACAGGTCCTGACGCAGCCGGCGCGCCACGATCGGCGCGCCGCCGGTAAAGCTCTTGATCATGGCCTCGTTCAGCTTCGCCCCCCTGGGCGGCTCCGCGACGGACAGGAACCGGCAGTCGCCGGCGAGGCGCGCCAGGTCGGGAGTTGCGTCTCCCCCGCCCCGTGGCCCGGAGTCCAGGAAGGTGCGGACGTCCGCAACCTCGCCATAGTCGCCGGCGAGCTCGCGAAGCGCGTTCATGAAGGTGGATTTGCCATCGCGGCCCCGGCCTTGGTGAATGACGATCACCTGTTCGTGGGTGCATCCCGTAAAGGCGTATCCCGCCAGGCGCTTCAGGTACCCGCGCATGGCTTCATCCGGGTGCCAGGCGGCCAAGGTTTGCTCCCAAATGGGCGCCGCCGCCTCCGGGTCATAATCCACCGACGCCATTCGGGTGATCCGGTCCCGGGGGTCATGGGGAGCAAACGCCACCTTCAGGCCCTCGCCCGCCTGACGCTCAAACCGCAAGGTCCCGTTGCGGACCGTCAGCGCGAGCGGGTCGGGGTCGAAGTCGTCGAGGTTGACCTGGAGATAAGGCTCCGCCACCCGCAGCATCGCTGAGATCGCCGAAGCGTTCCCCGCCGATCTGACGAACGTCGCAACCTCTTTAGACGGGACGCCCCGGTCGACCAGGGCCTTCGACTGCGGCCCGGCCAGGCTCTGTCCAACGTGATGCGCCAGCCTTTCGGCCAGCCGCGGCCCCATCCTCAAATCCCAATGCCGACCGTTCCAGCCGGCCCATCCGGTGTCACGGACGTACAGCAGAGTCGCCGCGCTCACATCGACCTCGCCGTCGGCGAGCACGAGGCCCCCCGCATGCAAGATCAGGCGCATGGCGTTGCCGTAGTCGTTGAGCTCAAATGCGGCCAGGTCTTCGGGGGACGGGCTGGCGGCGAACGCGAATTGATCAGACGGGCTCATCGGGTCCGTTCCATGTCGGGGATCGAGGGTGCGAAACCGGCGCGGGCGCCCAGGCCGGCGGCCTCGGCTTGCACCAGGTCAGGGCGTAAGGCCCGGGAATGAGTTGCCGCCACGAAGCCTTGAGCGTTTCCCCGGGTCATGACACCCGCCGCACCACGCAGGCTTCTTTCCGTTGTCGGCCCGACGGCGGTGGCCTCATGAATAGGGTGCGGTTTCTTGGAGGCGGGGGCCAGGGCGCCCGCCAATTCGGTTTCGGGTGGCCAGGGCGGCGCGCCCTCATCGCGCGCCAGCCCAGGGCGCAAGGCCCGGGAATGAGTGCCGTCACGAAGCCTTGAACGTTCAAATTCGGGGTGAGCAGCTCCCCGCCGCGCCACGCAGGCTTCTACCGTTATTGGCCCGACGGCGGGGGCCTCAAGGAATAGGCGCGGTTTCTTGGAGACGGGGGCCAGGCCGCCCGCCAATTCGGTTTCGAGTGGGTGGCGCACGGCGCCGTGAAGATGTGTCTCGGTGCGGGCCATGGGCTAGGGCTTCGGCTTCGGGAACATCTGTCGGATCAGCTTCCGGGCGGGGGCCAGGATGCGACCACGAAGCTTCTTCTGCCGCGCCCGGTAGGTGGGCCAGAAGAACGGCGAGGCCGGCGCGCGGGAGCCATCGGCCTTGTTGTGGCCGAACTCGACGTAACTGCCGTACAACCGGCCCTTCTTGTCCCGGGCCCCGACGATGATGCGCCAGGCCGCCGGGCGGCCCGGGACCCGGTATGCGGTGATGCTGTCGCGCAGCTCTCCGGGCTGATCCTCAAAGTCCGAGACCGGCGCGGCCCGCTTCATCGCGGCGACCATGAGGTTGACCTCTTTTTCGAGCTGATCCTCTAGCGCCGCCTGCACCTCAGCCGGGAAGGCGTTCATGCGCGCAATCCGGCGCTCAAGGTTGGTCATCTTGGCCATCACAGCGCCCCCATCGTGGTGGCGACCAGGCCGGGCCAGGAACGCGGCGGGTGCGACCGGTCACCTCTTGACGGATGCCAGCGCGCCCGGTCCCTTCGACACTCTGTCGAGGTGGGAAACGGTCCATGGTCATGGTCGAGCTTAAGGGCGTTCACAAGGTCCGCGCGGGCGGGCGGGTGTACTACTACGCCTGGCGCGGCGGCCCTCGCCTGGAGGGCGAGCCCGGATCCGCAGACTTCCTGCGCCAGTTTCAGGAGGCGCACCGCGCCCGCAAGCAGGTGGTCGACGGGACCTTCCGCGCCATCCTGGTCGCCTACCGCGCCTCGCCGGACTTCGCCCGCCTGGGCGACCACACCAAGCGCGCCTACCGCCCGCACCTCGACGCCCTGGAGGCCCGCTTCGCCACCCTGCCGGCCGCCGCCCTGGACGACCCGCGCGTCCGCCGCCATTTCATCGACTGGCGCGACACCATGGCCGACCGCCCCCGGACGGCGGACATGGCCATGGGCGTCCTGAAACGGGTGCTCGGCTGGGCCGAAGAGCGGGTCATGGTCACGTCGAACCAGGCCGCGCCGATTGGCCGCCTGCACCGCGCCGACCGTTCGGAGTCCATCTGGTCCGACGACCAGCTCGCCGCCTTCCAGGCCAAGGCCTCGCCCGAAGTCTGGCGCGCCGTCCGGCTCGCGGTCCTGACCGGCCTGCGCCAGTCCGACCTGATCCGCCTGGCCTGGGGCCACATCGAGGGCGACGTGATCGCCTTCCGCACGTCCAAGCGCGGCCGGCGGGTGTTGATCCCGGTGACGCCCGCCCTCCGCCAGCTCCTGGACGACACGCCCAGGCTGGGGCCGATCATTCTGACGACCAGCCGGGGCAAGCGGCCCTGGACGGCCGACGGCCTGCGGACCTCGTTCTCGCGCACCTGCACCGCGGCCGGCGTCGACCGCACCTTCCACGACCTGCGCCGCACCGCCGCGACCAACCTCCTCGCCGCCGGCCTGGACGCCAGCCAGGTCGCCCTTCTCATGGGCTGGGCCGAACGGGACATCGAAGCCCTGAAGCGCCGCTACGTCAGCCGCGCCTCCGTGGTCCAGGCGGTGCTTGCAAAGCTGGGTGGCGGGACCGCCAGCCGCGCCGTCATCCCGGAAGATATCTCCAGGCGGGCGCCATAGCGAGGTTGCGGGCCTCGGAAAATGGCTGTAGGAGAACGCCTCCCGAACGACTTGCTGTAAAACTTCAGCAAAAACGGTCAAACCGGTCGAACGGGAACAGTCCTGAAACCCAATGTTTCCGGGGCTTTTGGGTGCATAGCTCAGTTGGTAGAGCAGCTGACTCTTAATCAGCGGGTCCAAGGTTCGAATCCTTGTGCACCCACCAACTTCCCGCCGGATCGCCGGCGCCGGAAGGGTGGATAACCCAAGGTGGAGCGCCCCGCCAAGGTACTGGACCTGGGGGCCGTCGGGCCGCCCATCCAGAAATTCTGAAGGTCGGGGCCAGGGTCCCTCGCTTGACCACCTGCAGGCGACTGTTAGGACGGACGCCCTGTCCTGCGCGCAAGGAGCCCGCGATGTCCGACGCCCCCCAGCATCCCGAAACCCTTGTTCTGCATGCCGGATGGCGCGCCGATCCCACCACCGGATCGGTAGCGGTCCCCATCCACCAGACCACGTCCTACCAGTTCCGGGACACCGGCCACGCCGCCTCCCTGTTCGCCCTGCAGGAGTTGGGCAACATCTACACCCGGATCATGAACCCCACGACGGACGTCCTGGAACAGCGCATTGCGGCGCTGGAGGGCGGCGTCGGCGCCCTGGCGGTGGCGTCCGGCCAGGCGGCCTCGGCCTTCGCCCTGCAGAACCTGGCCCGGGCGGGAGACAACGTCGTGTCCTCCACCGCCCTCTATGGCGGCACCTGGAACCTCTTCGCCAACACCCTGAAGGACCAGGGCATCGAAGTCCGCTTCGTCGATCCGGCCGATCCGGCGAATTTCCGCCGCGCCACGGATGACCGGACCCGCGCCTACTATGCCGAGACCCTGCCCAACCCGAAACTGGAGGTGTTCCCGATCGCCGAAGTCGCCGCCATCGGGCGGGAGTTCGGGATACCGCTGATCATGGACAACACGGCCGCACCCCTTCTGGTGCGCCCCTTCGATCACGGCGCGGCCATCGTGGTCTATTCCGCCACCAAGTACCTGGGCGGACACGGCACCTCCATCGGCGGCCTGCTTGTCGATTCCGGGAAGTTCGACTGGGAAGGCCGCCCCGAGCGCCAGCCGCTGCTGAATACGCCGGACGCCTCCTACCATGGCGCGGTCTGGACCCAGGCGGTAAAGCCCCTCGGGCCGATCGCCTACATCCTGCGGGCGCGGGTCATCCTGCTGCGGGACCTGGGCGCGGCCCTGTCGCCCTTCAACGCCTTCCAGATCCTCCAGGGGGTCGAGACCCTGGCCCTGCGAATGGAGCGCCACTGCGCCAACGCCACCGCCGTCGCGGCCTGGCTGAAGGGTCGCAAGGGCGTCTCGCGCGTCATCCATCCCTCCCAGCAGACTGGCGAGGCCCGGGCCCGGGCCGACCGGGTGATGAAGGGCGGCTATGGCGGCCTGGTGGGCTTCGAGCTCGAGGGCGGCGTCGAAGCGGGTCGCCGCTTCATCGACAATCTGAAGCTGCTCTACCACGTGGCGAATATCGGCGATGCGCGCAGCCTGGCCATCCATCCGGCTTCGACCACCCACTCCCAGCTGAGCGCCAGCGAACAGGAGGCCACGGGCGTCTCCGCCGGCTATGTGCGCCTGTCCATCGGCATCGAACACATCGACGACATCATTGCAGACCTCGACCAGGCCATCGCGGCGGCCCTGGCCTGACGGACGGCTTCCTCAGGCGGCGAGCAGCAGTCTCGCCGCCTGGACCAGGTAGACGACGCCGATCCCGGTGACGATCCAGCGCGTCCATCGGCGGAAGCCGGCGTCGCTCATCCTGTCCAGCAGGCGCGCGCCAACGGCGGTGCCCGCGAAGGACAGCGGCAGGGCGAGGAACAGGATCCACGCGGGAGGCATGCCCTCCCCGCCAAGCCGCAGGAGACCGACGCCGTAGACTACCGTCTTCGCCAGGTGGGCCAGCACCTGGGTGGCGGCCTTCGTAGCGACCACGGCGTGTCGGCTCATGGCCGTGCGGATGAAGAAGATGTCCAGCAGGGGTCCGGCGACGCCCGCAGTCAGGTTGAGGCCCGTGACCGTAAGGCCGGCGAGCACGGCGTGCGCCGGCCGTTCGGCGTCCAGCCTCATGCGGTCACCGGGGAGCCAGGTCAGGAGCGGCGTCAGGCCCAGGCAAAGGAAGAGAAGCGGACGGGACGGAGAGAAGGCGAGTAGAAGGACAACAGTGGCCGCCACCAAAGATCCCAGGCCATACCAGCCGATCACCGCCCAGCGGATATGGCCTCGCTGGATCAGGGCGCGCCACCCGTTGGCCGCAAGTTGCAGGACACCATGGGTCACGAAGGCGGCCTGCACGGGCAGGATGAGGGCGAGAACGCCCATCAGGACAAGTCCGCCCGCCATGCCGAACACCCCGGAGAGCAGTGCAGTGGCGAAGGCGGTCGCCAGCAGGACAAACCCTGCGATGAGGCTCATTCCGGCATCCCCGTCGCTCAGCCGGGACCGTTTATCCGAACTCGATCAGCACCTCGTCGGCGGCGACGGAGGCCCCGGAGGCCACGAGGACGGCCTTGACCACGCCATCTCGCTCCGCCCGGATGATATTCTGCATCTTCATGGCCTCGATGATGGCCACCTGCTCGCCCGAGCGCACGGACTGGCCGGCCTCGACGTCCAGGGACACCACAAGGCCGGGCATGGGCGAGATGACCAGCTTGGCGGTGTCGGCCGCCGTCTTGGGCGGCAGCATGTTGTGGAGCTCGGCCGAGCGGGGCGACAGGACCAGGATGCGGCTGGTCGCCGCCCGATGGCGGATCAGGTAGCCCTCGGCGGCTGGCTGCACCGCGCAGGCGAAGTCCCGACCGTTCAAGACGCCGCGGAACACCGGCAGGCCCGGTCGCCAGTCGACCTGGCCCAGGGTGAGGACCCGGCCTTCGTCGAGCAGGACGACTTTCAGCCCCTCTTCCGAGGTCTCCAGAACGACAGGCCGGTGCTCTCCGGCGCCGATCACCACCCAGTCGTCACGCAGGCGACCGCCCGCCGCGCGCCCGGCGATCACCCGGTGCACCGCGCAGGCCACGGCCGTCATCAGGTCTTTCTGGAAGTCATCCGGCGCGGTCCCCTGGAAACCTTCCGGGAACTCGTCCTTGATGTAGGAGGTCGACAGGCGTCCAGACCGGAAGCGCTCCTGGTCCATCACGGCGGCGAGGAAAGGAATGTTCTGTCCCAGTCCCTCGATGTGGAAGTTCTCGAGGGCCTGTCCCATGGCGTCGATGGCCGCGATCCGGTCGGGTCCCCAGGTCGAGAGCTTGGAGATCATGGGATCGTAGTACATCGAGATCTCGTCGCCCTCGCGCACGCCGGCGTCATTCCGGATGAGGACGCCGCCCTCGGCCTCGCCCTCGGCGGGCGGGCTGTAGCGGACCAGTCTCCCGATGGAGGGCAGGAAACCACGGTAGGGGTCCTCGGCGTAGATCCGGCTCTCCATGGCCCAGCCGTTGATCGCCAGGTCCTCCTGGCGGAAGGCCAGCTTCTCACCCCAGGCGGACCGGATCATCTGCTCCACCAGGTCCACACCGGTGATCAGCTCGGTGACCGGATGCTCGACCTGCAGGCGGGTGTTCATCTCCAGAAAGTAGAAGCTGCGGTCCTGACCGGCGACGAACTCCACAGTACCGGCGCTGTCGTAGTTGACGGCCTTGGCCAGGGCCACCGCCTGGGCGCCCATGGCCGCCCGGGTCGCTTCATCCAGGAGCGGCGAAGGGGCCTCCTCGATCACCTTCTGGTTCCGGCGCTGGATGGAGCACTCGCGCTCGAACAGGTGAACGACGTTGCCGTGCTTGTCACCGAGGACCTGGATCTCGACGTGCCGCGGACTCTCGATGAACTTTTCGATGAAGATCCGGTCATCCCCGAAGCTCGCCTTCGCCTCGGCGCGGACGGCGGGGAAGCCCTCCTCGACGTCCTGACGGTTCCAGGCGACGCGGATGCCCTTGCCGCCGCCGCCGGCGGAGGCCTTGATCATCACCGGGTAGCCGATGTCTTCGGCGATGCGGATGGCGTGGGCGGTGTCGTCGATTTCGCCCACGTGACCCGGCACCACTGAGACGTTCGCGCGGGCGGCGAACTTCTTCGACTCGATCTTGTCGCCCATGGCCTCGATGGCGTGGGGGTTGGGACCGATGAAAACGATCCCCTCGTCCGCGAGGCGCTTGGCGAATCCCGCGTTCTCGGACAGGAAACCGAAGCCGGGATGCACCGCCTCGGCGCCGGTCGCCCGGCAGGCCTCGACAATCTTGTCCGCCACCAGGTAGCTGGCCGAGGCGGGCGCCGGGCCGATGAAGATGCTTTCGTCGGCCATCTCGACGGCCATCGAGTCCGCGTCCGCCTCGGAATAGACCACAACCGTGGCGATCCCCAGCCGACGGCAGGTCTTGATGATCCGCACGGCGATCTCGCCGCGGTTGGCAATGAGGATCTTCCTGAACATCCTGCGCCCCTTGAACAGTGCCGGGGTTTCGGCGCATCGGGTGCTTCCACCCGGGACATCCGCCCCCTAGATTGCAGGCATGGACAAGCCCGCGATCTCTCCGTCTCCCTTTGACCTCACGCCACCCGACGCTGCGGAACGCAAGCGCCTTGAGTCCGGTCTGACGACCGAGGAGGCCGAGGTCCTGCTCCGACACGGCACGGAAGCGCCGTTCTGCGGAGGCCTTCTAAACAACAAGGCCGACGGGGTCTATTGCTGCCGGCTCTGCGGATTGCCCCTGTTCCAGGCCCGGACCAAGTTCGAGAGCGGGACAGGCTGGCCCAGCTTCTGGGCGCCCATCCATACGGCCCACGTGATCGGTGTGCGCGACACTAGCTACGGCATGCTGAGGATCGAGACCCGATGCGCTCGGTGCGACAGCCACCAGGGCCACGTCTTCCCCGACGGTCCTCCACCGACCCGACTGCGGTACTGCATCAATTCGGTCTCGCTGGAGTTCACGCCGGCAGATCAGGCCTTGCGCGATCCGCTTGAGCGCGGAGACGACATGGCGAACCTCGAGACCTGAGGGGCTCCGCCCCTATCTTTTCGTGCGCCGGCGGCGGGCGATGGCGCCCTTCTGGGCCTGGACTTCCTCATCATCGCTCATGATGTGGTCCAGCAGCTGAAAGAGGAAGGCCGTCGACCAGCCGATCAGCAGCATGCCGTTGACGCCCTCCAGCACGCCCACGAGTCGCCAGTTCGCAGGAAGCAGCCCGGCCGCTTCGCCGATCGTGGAGTAGGAGCTGGTGGAGATGAAGAGGGCCTCCTCCAGGGAGTCGGTCAGGCCCATCGCCCAGTAGGTCAGGGCATAGAGCCAGATTTCCGATCCGTGCACCACGAAGAGGCCGAGGACTACGCCCATAGGAACGATCACCCGGTCCAGGTGCACGAAGAGGAGAAAGCGCTCCAGGTGAAGCCGGACCAGGCGGCGAAGAACGCCCAGCCCGATCAGATGCATGACCACCGTGGCGGAAACCAGGGCAGTGGATAACAAGAGCTGGGCGGCGAGATTGTGCACTCAGGACCTCACGGAACCCCCGCCCGGAGGCGGATCAGAGGGGGATGTTGTCGTGCTTCTTCCAGGGATTTGACAGCACCTTGCCCTTCAGGTTGCGCAGGGCCCGGGCGATGCGGCGCCGGGTCGAGTGGGGGGAGATCACGTCGTCGATATAGCCTCGGGAGGCCGCCACAAAGGGATTGGCGAACCGCGCCTTGTACTCGGCTTCGCGGGCTGCGATCGCATCCGGATCGCCGATCTCGGATCGGAAGATGATCTCTACGGCGCCCTTGGACCCCATCACCGCGATCTCGGCGGAGGGCCAGGCGTAGTTGACGTCGCCGCGGATATGCTTGGAGCTCATCACGTCATAGGCCCCGCCGTAGGCCTTGCGGGTGATCAGGGTCACCTTGGGCACGGTGGCCTCGGCGAAGGCGAACAGAAGTTTGGCGCCGTGCCGGATCAGGCCGCCCTGCTCCTGCTTGGTCCCCGGCATGAAGCCGGGCACGTCGACCAGGGTCACGAGGGGAATGTCGAAGGCGTCGCAGAACCGGACGAAACGCGCGGCCTTGCGGGAGGAGTCGATGTCGAGCACCCCCGCGAGCACCTGGGGTTGATTGGCGACGATGCCGATGGTCGAACCTTCCATCCGGGCGAAGCCACAGATTATGTTCTTGGCGTAGTCCGGCGAAATCTCGAAGAAATCGGCCTCATCCACGACCTTCAGGATCAGTTCCTTCATGTCGTAGGGCTTGTTGGGGTTGGCCGGGACGAGGGTGTCTAGGGAGGGCTCGATCCGCTCGGCGTCGTCGTAGCATTCCCGGACCGGCGGCTTCTCGCGGTTCGACAGGGGCAGGAAGTCCACCAGGCGCCGCACCTGGGTCAGGGCCTCCAGGTCGTTCTCGAAGGCGCCGTCCGCGACGCCGGACTTCAGGGCGTGGACCCGATAACCCCCGAGTTCCTCGTGGGTCACCTCTTCATGGGTCACGGTGCGGACCACGTCCGGACCGGTGACGTACATGTAGCTGGTGTCCTTCACCATGAAGATGAAGTCGGTAATGGCCGGCGAATAGACATCACCCCCGGCGCAGGGCCCCATGATGACACTGATCTGCGGGATCACGCCCGAGGCCAGGGTGTTCTGCAGGAAGATGTCGGCATAGCCGGCCAGGCCGTCCACGCCTTCCTGAATGCGGGCGCCGCCCGCGTCGAAGAGGCCGATGATCGGGGCGCCGACCTTCAGGGCCTGCTCCTGCACCTTGACGATCTTGCGGGCGTGAGCGTTGGACAAGGAGCCGCCGAAGACGGTGAAGTCTTTGGAAAAAACAAAGACCACCCGGCCGTTGATGGTGCCCCAGCCAGTCACGACGCCGTCTCCGGCGATCTTCTGCTCGGCCATGCCGAAGTCCACGGCGCGGTGTTCGACGAACATGTCGAACTCCTCGAAGGAGCCCTCATCCAGCAGCAGGTCCAGGCGCTCACGGGCCGTCAGCTTGCCCTTGGCGTGCTGGGCGTCGATGCGGCGACCGCCGCCGCCGGCCCGCGCTTCCGAGCGCCGCCGCTCGAGCTCCTCAAGGATTTCCTTCACCGCAGAACCCCGTGACGCATTGACGACAGGCGCAAAGCCCTAGTCGGAGCGGAGCCGGGGCGCAAGGTCACGCCGGGGAAACCGCAGGGGCCTCCAGGCCGCGGAACCAGGCCTCCAGCATGCGCGCCTCGGACCGGAGCCGGGCCGTCCGCTCGGCGGCCTCCGCGTCGATCCCCCACTGCGACTCCTGCCAGGCCTCGTCCACGCGGGAGAGGTCGAAGGCCTCCTCCCCGCCGAACCAACCCTTCCAAAGGCCGAGGGCCAGGACGGTCGAGCCGAAGAGCGGCGCCCCGAAGGCGAGGCCGGAAAGCGTGAAGTCATCCACCGACAGGGCGAGCCGACGCACGGCCTCCAGAGCCTCTCCGGGCTGCTCGCGGTGCAGTATGCCCCGGGAAGGCTGCAGGGCGATTCCGAGCTCGTCCCGCGCCCTGCGAAGCACCGGGTCCCAGGCCTCCGCCTGCCGCGCGCAAAGACCCTCCGGGGCTTCCGCCGGGTAGCAGAGGAGGTCGCTGCCGGCATAGCTCACCAGCTGGTCGGCGACGCCCGCCCGCGCCTGCGGGACCGCCTCCAGGGCGGTGAAGGCCAGCCGCGTGGCGTGCATGACCGCAAGGTCCAGGTGTTCAGCCTGGGCCGCCCACTCGGCGGCGGCCAGTTCGGCGACGGCGAGGGTCGGTGCGGTCAGGGCCGCCCCGCGCGAGGACCGTGGCGCACGGCCATCGAGGAGGACGCTCCAGCCGCCAGGGCCGGGGGCGACCGTGACCTCGGAATAGAACCGCCGCGGCTTCTCGCCCGGCTCGATGAAGCCCTTCTGCGCCATGGTCAGCCCTCCTGGATGGGCAGGTGAATGGCCCCGCTGCGTCCGGTTCGCAAGTCCGGCGTCAGCCGCCGCGGCGGCCGCCCCGGCCCTTGCGGGCGAAGGGCTCGGGGTCCGCCTCGGAGGCGTCAAACCCGAAACGGGCGAATCCCGCCTTCATCTCCGGGCTGAGGGGCGCCTCGACCACGAGGAGCCCGCCGGTCGGATGCGGCAGGCTGAGCCGCCGGGCATGCAGCTGGAGGCCCAGACCCGCCGAAAGGACGACGGACTCCGGCGTGTTGTACTTGGGATCGCCCAGGATCGGATGGCCCATGGCCAGCATGTGGGCCCGCAGCTGGTGGGTCCGGCCCGTGTGGGGCCGAAGCGCCATCCAGGACACCCGGTCCCCGGCGCGGGAGATCAGGGTGAACTCGGTCTCTGCGGGCTCGGCGCGGGGGTCCTTCGGGTCCGCCGGGACCACAAGCTCGCGGTCGCCGACGCCCTTCTTCACGAGGGGAAGCGCGAGGATCCCGTCCTGCGGGCGGGGATGGCCGAGGACCAGGGCCCAGTAGGTCTTCTCGGCCCGCCGCCGGGCGAAGGCCCCGGCCAGCCGCGTCGCCGCCGCAGGCGTCTTGCCGGCGAGCAGGACGCCGGAGGTGTCGCGGTCCAGCCGATGGACAAGGCGCGGACGCTCCAGCCCCTCCCCCCAGGCGGACAGGAGGCGGTCGACATGGTTGCGGGTCTTGGTCCCGCCCTGCACCGCCAGGCCGGCGGGCTTGTTGAGGGCGAGCACCTCGTCATCCTCGTGGAGCACAAGGCTGCGGGCGTAGGCCGCGTCCCGCGACGGCAGGGCGGGCCGGGGCGCGTCGGCGGGAGGCGCCTCGGGCAGGGGCGGCACGCGCACCTCGTCGCCGGCTTCAAGGCGGGTATCCGGTCGAACCCGGGCCCCGCCGACCCGGATCTGGCCGGAGCGGGCGAGTTTCTGGATCTGGGCCTGGGTCAGGTGGGGCCAGCGACGGCGGAACCATCGGTCCAGCCGGACGCCCCCCTCACCGGGATCCACGGTCAGGGTCCGGACCTGCCTCACGCCGCCAGCCTCCGCAGGATCACGAAGCCGAGGAAGACCGCCGCCGTGGACAGGATCACCGACAGGCCGGCGTAGAGACCGGCCTGCCCCCAGGCCCGGCGCTCGACCATCATCAGGGTCTCGAGAGAGAAGGCCGAGAAGGTCGTGAAGCCGCCCAGCACTCCGACCCCGAGCAGGAGGCGCAGACGCTCCCCCTCCCCCGCACCGCGCAGGGACAGCCACCCCGCCAGCAGGCCCATGGCGAGCCCTCCCGCCAGGTTGGCCGTGAAGGTCGGCCAGGGCCAGGTTCCCGCCGGGAGACGGCCGAAGCCGACGGAAAGGAGATAGCGCAGGATGGCGCCGAAGCCCCCGCCAAGGCCCACGAGGAGGAGGTTCGCGGGCGTCACCGGACGTGCTCCACACCGGACGCGCCATCCGCCGGAGCAAGGCCCAGTTGCGCCAGGAGGTGGGCGAAGTCGTCGGGCAAGGGGGCGCGAAGCGTCATCTGTCCGCCCTCCGGGTGCGGAAAGGTCAGTGCCGAGGCGTGAAGCATCAGGCGGGGCGCCGGCAGGCCGCCCACCGCCAGGGCGCCTCCATACCATGCATCGCCGGCGATCGCGCGCTGGATCGACGCGAGATGGACCCGGATCTGGTGCATGCGCCCGGTCCGGGGGAAGACCTCCAGCAGGGCCGCACTGTCATTTGAGCAAAGTGTACGGTAACGGGTCTCAGCAGACTCGGCGTCTGCGTGGTCCGGTTCACACACCAGCATGCGCGCCTCGCGCCCGGTCTCCACCCTCCGCAGGGGCGCCTCGATCCGGCCCGAGGCTGGATCCGGCGCCCCAGGCGTAACCAGGGCGAGGTAGGTCTTGGCGATCTTCCGGGCCATCATGGCCTTGCCGAGAAAGCTCGCCGCCGGCTGGGTCCGCGCCGCCAGGATGACCCCGGAGGTGTCCCGGTCAAGACGGTGGATCAGCCGGGGCCGCGCCTTGCCCGGCCTTGCGAAGGCCCAGAGCATCTCGTCCAGGGTCACCACCTGCCCCCGCCCCCCCTGGCTCGACAGGCCCGGCGGCTTGTTCAGGGCCAGTACCGACGAGTCCTCGTGGAAGACGAAGGACCGGACGAGGGCGGCCTGGTCGTCGCTAAGGGGGACGGGACGGAGGGGCTTCACGGGGTCAGACCCCGGCATCGAGTTGTACGAAATGCGAAGCCGGACTTACCCGGATCCTTTCCCGCGCCACCCGCCATTCCTCCGCCGTCAAGCCAAACAGATGGATGTCGAGTCGCCCGGCCTCCCTCCGCACATGGAACCGACGCCGCCCTTCGTCGCGGAAACCCAGCTTGCGATGGAGGGCAAGGCTCGCGTCGTTCCCCTCGATCACCTCACCGTTGATCTTGTCCAGTGACATGTCGTCAAAGGCGTGGTCGAGGAGGACCGCCAGAGCCAGAGTCCCCAGTCCCCTGGGCCCGGCGGGGCTCATGTAGAATCCCCAGTCCGCCCGTCGGTGAACGCGGTCGATGGCGGTGAGGCTGACCGCGCCGACGGGCTCTCCGGAGACCTCGACGACAACGAAGACCTTCCGACGGGAGTCCCCCTGAAGGCCGGCGAGCCAGTCGGTGTGCTCGGCCTCGGAGATGACCTGGTCGCCGTACATCGACCCACGGATCTCCGGGAGATTGCGCAGCTGGCGGACGGCCTCGACCTGCTGCGGGGTGCAGGCCTGAATGGGCCTCAGTCGATAGCTGCCGGGTCCGCTCATCGAACGGCCTTCCGGTTCCCGCGCATCTGCGACCATCGATCCAGCCGCTCCCGGACCCGGGCCTCAGAGCCCTCGCCGCGCGGCTCGTAGAAGGCTCTTCGCCCCATGCCCTCGGGGAAATAGTCCTGGCCCGAGAAGCCGCCCTCGGCGTCATGGTCGTAGACATAGCCCTCGCCATAGCCGAGCGACTTCATCAGGCGGGTGGGCGCGTTGAGGATGTGGGCAGGCGGCGGAAGGGAGCCGGTCTCCCGGGCCGCCTTCCGGGCGCGGGAAAAGGCCATGTAGACCGCGTTGGACTTGGGCGCGCACGCCAGGTGCACAGTCAGCTGGGCCAGGGCCAGCTCGCCCTCCGGCGACCCCAGGTGCTCGTAGGCCTCCCGCGCCGCGTTCGCCAGGACCAGGGACATGGGATCGGCGGCGCCGATGTCCTCCATGGCGGCCCGCACCAGGCGCCGGGCGATGAACAGCGGCTCCTCCCCGCCCTCCAGCATGCGGGCGAGCCAGTAGAGAGCGGCGTCCGGATCGGACCCGCGGATCGACTTGTGCAAGGCGGAGATGAGGTTGTAGTGCCCCTCCCGGTCCTTGTCATAGGCGGGACTGCGCTTCTGGAGGAGCTGTCCCAGGCCTTCGGGGTCCAGGGGAACGGCCGAGGCGAGGCCAAACAGAGTCTCGGCCAGGGTCAGGAGATAGCGGCCATCGCCATCGGCGAGGGC
>NZ_JADBZL010000153.1:0-6090 GCF_020402505.1 Phenylobacterium sp.
CGAGGCCGGCCGCGACACCATGATCCGCGGCCTCTGCGAGAGCGCCCTGACCTTCGAGGCCATCATGGTCTGGCGCGAGGAGCTGGGCACCGGCCGCATCCTCCTGCGCGAGGTCATCGACCTGGAGCAGACCTATGGCGGGGTCAACGCCGCCGCAGAGGCCCTGGCTGTATCCGAGGAGGTCTCTGAAGATGGAGAGGCGGTCGCCAAGGCGGAGGGCGAGGAGGACGACGACGACTTCGACGACGGCGCCGGCCCGACCATCAGCGCCATGGAGAGCGAGCTGCGCGAGGGCGTCATGCTCACCCTCGACGCCATCGCCGCCGAATTCGACGCCTTCCGCGCCCTGCAGGAGAAGCTGGTCGGCAAGCGCCTGAAGGGCGAGGACCTGTCCGAGGCCGACCGGGCCGCCCACGCCGCCGCCAGCGGAACCATTGTCCAGCACCTCAAGACCCTGAAGCTGAACAACAACCGCATCGAGGCCCTGGTCGAGCAGCTCTACGCCATCAACAAGCGCCTGGTCGGCCTGGAAGGCCGGCTGATGCGCCTGGCCGACAGCTACGGCATCAACCGCAGCGAGTTCCTCAAGACCTATCTGGGCGCCGAGCTCGACCCGACCTGGACCGACAAGGTCAAGGCGCTGGGTGTGCGCTGGACCAAGTTCGCCGAGAACGAGGCGGCTCAGGTTCTGGCCCTGCGTCAGGAAATCGCCTCGCTGGCCACCGAGTCCGGCGTGCCGATCGACGAGTACCGCCGCATCGTCCAGACCGTCCAGAAGGGCGAACGGGAGGCCCGGCAGGCCAAGAAGGAAATGGTCGAGGCCAACCTGCGCCTCGTCATCTCCATCGCCAAGAAGTACACGAACCGGGGCCTGCAATTCCTTGATCTTATTCAGGAAGGCAACATCGGCCTCATGAAGGCGGTGGACAAGTTCGAGTACCGCAGGGGCTACAAGTTCTCCACCTACGCCACCTGGTGGATCCGGCAGGCCATCACCCGGTCCATCGCCGACCAGGCCCGCACCATCCGCATCCCGGTGCACATGATCGAGACGATCAACAAGATCGTCCGCACCTCGCGCCAGATGCTGCACGAGATCGGTCGCGAGCCGACCCCGGAGGAACTGGCCGAGAAGCTGGCCATGCCCCTGGAAAAGGTCCGCAAGGTCCTGAAGATCGCCAAGGAGCCGATCAGCCTCGAGACGCCCATCGGCGACGAGGAGGACTCCCACCTGGGCGACTTCATCGAGGACAAGAACGCCGTCCTGCCCATCGATGCGGCCATCCAGTCCAACCTGCGTGAGACCACCACCCGGGTCCTGGCCTCCCTGACCCCCCGCGAGGAGCGGGTCCTGCGCATGCGCTTCGGCATCGGCATGAACACCGACCACACCCTCGAAGAGGTCGGCCAGCAGTTCAGCGTGACCCGCGAGCGGATCCGCCAGATCGAGGCCAAGGCCCTGCGCAAGCTCAAGCACCCCAGCCGCAGCCGCAAACTGCGCAGCTTCCTGGACAGCTAGGGCGGGGAGGCCTCGCAGACCCCCTGCGTCCCGGGGCTTGCGCCCCGGTCCACCTCCCCCTGGAAGGTGGAGGAATGGGCGCGGAGAATTGCTCCCCTCCGGGGAAGCTGTCGGCGAAGCCGGCTGAGGGGGCGCCACCGCGCCTGAGGCCTTGGCCCCAGCCCCAGGCGTAGTTGAAGCTGATGGAGATGCGCGGGGTGCGGGCCCGGTTGGGCGGGACCTCGTCGCGCAGCCAGCTCTCCCAGAGGAAGACCGTTCCCGGGGCGGGGGTCCCGGAGGTGTTCGGTGGGCCGCATCGTCGCCTGACGGCGAGGCATCCAGGCATCGCAGCGATCATGGCCGGGGAAGCGACGTGGCCTAGCGAGCGCAGATCGATCCCGTCTTGCGGCCCCCACCACCAAAGTGCACTCTCTTTTGGCAAACGGGGGCTCTTCAATGCGGATTTGGCTGCTTTCTCTCCTGCTGATGGCCTTTCTGGGCTCTGGCAACGGTGCGACAGGAGCGCCGCTCGAGGCATACGCTAGGCTTCCTTCGATCGAGAACGTCGCCGTTTCGCCCGCTGGCCGCACGATCGCTCTGATTGCGACCAACGGCCTGCAGCGCACGATCATCGTCCGTGACCTTGAGAGCGGGCAGACAACGCTCCGGGGCGCGGTCGGCGAGCACAAGATCCGGGATTTGAAGTGGGCGGGTGAGCAGCACCTGATCGTGGTCGCTTCCATCGCGAAGGATGATCTGGCCCTAGTCAACGGTTACCGCGAGTGGTTCTTCGGCAGCCTGATCGACCTGAACACCAAGAAGATCAAGCCGCTTATGGCGAAGTCCACCGCCGACTCCGGCGCGATTCTTGGACCACCCGAGGTTCGGATTAACGACGGTCAGCAGGCCGTCTTCGTCCCGGGTTTGGTGTTGTCAGGCGGAAAGGGCTTGAATTCGCTCTTCCGGGTAGATCTGCGAAACGGAACCAACCGGATCGTCGAGAAGGGCGCTCCCGACTCCGTGAGCTGGGTGATCGACAGCAGGGGACAGCCCGTTGCTCAGGAAGTCATCCGAGGGAGAGAGTGGTCGGTCATCGCCCGCAGCGAGTCGGGTTGGCGCACCCTCCTGAGCTTGCCCTGGGACATCGATAGACCCTACCTCGTCGGCCTCGGGCGCGACGATGCCTCCCTGATCTACGGCGTACCCGACGGGAAGGGCGATTGGTCCTGGAAGGAGATCCGTTTGGACGGTCGGCCAGCCGCCGAGTTCCCTTTTGGCCCTGGTACGCCGCGGCCCATCTTTGGCGCCGGGGATGGGCGACTGATCGGTTATCTCAAGCTGGTGGGCGATGACTACCGCTACAGCTACTTCGACCCGGCGGACCAGAGCGCTTGGGATACGGTTCAGGCCACTTTCCCAGGGGATCGCGTCCACCTCGTCTCAGGCTCTGCAGACAGGCGGAAAGCCGTAGTGCTGGTCGACTCACCCCGGAATGGACCGGTGTACGCGTTTGTGGATCTCAGGACGCGACGGGCGGAATGGCTTGGCGCCTCTTATGCCGGGCTGGCGCCCGAGGACATCGGGTCGCGCGAGCGGGTGCAATTCAATGCCGCAGATGGCCTGCCCCTTTCCGGATTCCTGACGCTGCCGCACAGTCGTCGGCCGCAGGATCTGCCAATGGTCGTCCTCGTACACGGTGGTCCAGCGTCGCGCGATACGCCCGGGTTTGACTGGTGGGCCCAGGCAGTCGCGTCTCGAGGCTATGCCGTCCTTCAGGTCAACTATCGAGGTTCCACTGTCACCGGGGAACTGATGACCTCCGGCTACGGGCAGTGGGGCGCCAAGATGCAAACGGACCTGTCTGACGGTGTACGCGCCCTCGCCGCACGTGGCGTGATCGACCCCAAGCGCGTCTGTATCATGGGCGCGAGTTATGGCGGGTACGCCGCCCTTGCCGGAGCGACCCTGGACAGGGGTGTCTACCGCTGCGCGGTGGCGATCTCAGCGCCTGCGGACCTCCGGAGGTTAATCGTAGACGCGCGTACATTCGGGAGGGGGGCAACCCGGTATTGGGACCGCTTCATGGGCGTGAGCGGGGCCGATGACCCGAAGCTCGAGCGCCTTTCCCCTCTGTGGAACGCGGCGAAGGCCGACATTCCCATCCTCTTGATCCACGGGACCCACGACACTGTGGTGCCTGTCGAACAGAGCCGCGCGATGGCCGACGCCCTGCGTAAGGCCGGCAAGACACCCGAGGTCCTGATTCAAGAGGGAGAGGATCATTGGCTATCTGGCGGCGCCACCCGCCTTGAAATGGTCAACGCCTCGATGACCTTCATTGAGAGGCACAACCCGCCCTGAGGATCGGGGACCGGGTTATTGTCGCGCGCCGCGAGGAGCCCGTGCATTTCAATCCGGTCACCTATCGCTCAGCTGGGATGAGAGGTGAGAAGGTCGGTCCCTCGCAGGAAAACCCTGCTCTCGATGACATGCCTGGCCCTGTTCGCTTCCGGCGACGCAACGTCGGACCCGGCGCGTTGGAAGAGAGTTGCACCGTCCGAAGTCAACCCGGTCGAGGGCTGAGCATTGCGCCAGGCGGACAAGGGGCGCGAGTTGGGGTGAGGGTTCAGGGCGGATCGGCCAGGCGCCGCAGCGCTCGTCGACAACCTGTGTTCCCGCAGAGGTCTCAGCCCCAGGCGTAGTTGAAGCTGATGGAGATGCGCGGGGTGCGGGCCCGGTTGGGCGGGACCTCGTGGCGCAGCCAGCTCTCCCAGAGGAAGACCGTTCCTGGGGCGGGGGTGAGGTGGACGAAGGTGCGGTCGGCCTCGGGCGCGTCGGCGCTGCGGGGCGGGGCGGCCATCATCAGGGGCAGGCGGGGGTCCTCCAGCCGCAGGGCCGAGGCGCCGGGCGGGGTCGCCACATACATCGTGCCCGAGATCACGCTGTGCGGGTGGATATGGCCGGAGTGTGAGGCGCCTGGCTTCAGGATGTTGACCCAGAGGCTGTCCATCTTCAGACGCCCGGCCCCGAGGTCGAGGTGCAGGTCCTTCGCATAGCTGCGCACCATCCGGTCCAGACGGCGCTTCAGGTCTTCGAAGACGCTGGCCCGCCGGGGCAGGTCGTCGAGGGAGGCGTAGGAGGTGTAGCCGCCATAGCCGTTCCGGCGGCACCAGTCGCGCCCGGCGGCGTCCTCGGCTTCCAGCATGCGGCAGGCGGCCGCAAGGTCGGCGAGGAGGGCGTCGACCCCCGGCTGTCCGGCCAGGCTGGTCTCGCAGATGCGTGTGGGGAAGAGGTCGCGGACGGTCATGACTGACCGCTAGGCCCCGCGGGGGCCGCTGTCAAAATCCTATCGGGAGAGGGTCCGGCGTGGATGTCGAGCGGGGCGCCCTGCATCTCGTCCGCCGTTCGGATGACGGTGGCCTTGGCGCCGAAGTCGGTCCTGGCCAGATCAGGTTCGACAGCTCGTCGCCGAGGTCCACATCGGCGCCTTCGACCTGCAGGTTGACGATGCGCTCAGGGACCATGGCGAGGCGGTTCGAGGCGGCGAGCAGCCCGTACCGGGCGATGGCGATCGGGTTCATGATCCGGGTCTCCGTAGACCTCACCCTGGACCCCCCAGTGTAAACAAAAGTCCCCCGAAAGACGGTGAAGCCGGGTTAAGATATCGGCATCATCCCGGATGCATCCCGAAGGAGCGTCTCCATGCTTGTTGCTCTCTGGTTCGCCGCCGCCGTCACCACCGTCTGCCTTGAGGTGGACGGAAGCCTGAGCCCTGTGATCTGCAAGGCGCCCAGCTCCCGGCTGGACGCTCGCCGCGAGGTCTGCGAATGCCCGACCGGGCGACGGACCGAGGCGCCGATTTGCGCCGCCGGGGAGATCCCTCCCTCGGATAACCGGGCCCTGAACCTCTTCCGTCGTAAGGCCGGACAGGACGGAAGCCTCGTCGGGGATCGTTTCCAGGGCCGGCCCGTCTGTGTCCCGCCCCCGAGTGCGACTTCCCGGCGGCCCTGATTTCGCCCGAATGATCGGCAGGCTGGACCTGCCGGAGAGCCCATGATGATGATTTCCGTCCCCGCCTGGCTCGCCGGGCTTGCCCTCCTCGTCGCCACCCCCGCCCTGGCGCAGGTGGCTCCGGGCCTTCCAGAAGACCCTGGCGCCGCCGTCGTGGAGGAGCTGGTCGTCCAGGCCAAGGAACCGGGTCCGGCCTGGTGGGTGGTCCGTGACGGGGATTCCACCGTCTACATCCTGGGCATGCCCGGCGGCGGCATACCTCCGAAGTCCGCATGGGACCGGCGCTACCTGGATCGCCGGCTGAAGGGCGCCAACAGCCTGATCCTGGCGGACACCATCCGCATCAGCATCGGAATCTCGTCCTTTGGCGAGGCCCTGCGCCTCTATCGCAGCCTGAGGTCCGATGTCCCGCTGGAGACCCGCCTCCAGGAGCCCCTGCGGTCCCAGTTCATCGCCGCGCGGCGGACAGTCGGCCAGCCCGAGCGGCGCTACGCCAGATGGTCGCCCTTCGTCGCCTCCCTGATGCTGGTCGGCGATTCCGCGCCCAAGGGGTGGGTCGATCCCCGGGAGGACATAATCAG
>NZ_JADBZL010000154.1:0-4991 GCF_020402505.1 Phenylobacterium sp.
CCGGCGTCGTACATGGCCGCATCCCCGGTCAGGGAAGAGCCAGTCAGTTCCCGCAGCAAGATGATGTCGTCGTTGATGTTCCGGTCGGACACCAGATAGTCGATCCGCTGACCGGCATAGCGCAGCGGGTCCCAGTTTCGGCCCTGGTCGTAGGTGAAGTCCCGGCGGACGGAAGTCCGGCTATTGCGCTGCCAGGCGGCTCCGACTTTCAGCTGCGCCTGCCGCACGAAGTCGACGGGCAGGTCATAGGCCAGATCGACGTTCGCCGAGCCGATGTTCTCGTCCAGGTCCGAGAAGGAGACCAGCTGGTTCGCGCCGGACAGAAGGGCGGTGCTCGCGCCCGTCGCGGACAGGCCGTAGCGGTACAGCCGCTCATAGGGCGCCTGGCGGGCAGTGCGCCCATAGGTCCCGCGCCAGGCCAGCTCCCAGTCGCCGATCAGGTGTTTTCCCGAGAGCTGGCTGAGCTGGAGCACCCGCTCGTACCACTCACTGTTGTAGGCGTTGACGTTGGCGTTGCCCTGGGACTGTGCCGTATTGGAGGTGATCCGCGCCCGCTTCGACGTCGAGCGGATCCAGAGGCCGGTGTAGCGGACCTCATTGTCGCCGCTTTCCCAGGCCAGGCCGCCAAGGCCGCTCCAGGCAATGTCGTTCTGGTTGGCCTCGAAGGTCGCGTCCGTGGCGAGGGCCAGTCCGCCGGAGTCCGGAACCGTGGTCTGGCGGACGCCCTTCCGGGTCTGCCAGCCGTTCCGGTAGCTCAGGACGCCGATGGCGCCCAGGCGGCCGTAGTCGGTGTCAAAGGACTGTCCGCCGGAGATGTCGAAAATGCCGTTCAGCGGCATCTTGTCCCGCTGCAGGACGTTGAGCGGCGCATTGGTGAAGCTCCGGGCGACGGCCTTGTACTGGTCTGTCGTCAGACCACCTGTGGCGCTGCCCACCACGACCGGGCGGCTGGCGGCGAACTGGCGGACACCCACCGGAAGCTTCCGGGTCCCATCATCGAAGCCCAGCCAGTCCGTCTCCGAGCCGTAATAGGTCAGGCGGCTCTCGGCGGTGGTCTCGGTATCGCCGCCAATGCCCACGCCGACCTTCAGGAAGGCCTCGTCGGGTGTTCCGACCGTCTGCAGGTCGATCACCCCGCCTCCGAACTCGCCGGGATAGTTGGCCGAGAAGGTCTTCTGGATAACCGTCCCGGCGAGGATCGAGGCCGGGAACAAGTCCAGGGGAATGACCCGCTGCAGGGGCTCCGGGCTGGGCAGGGGCGAGCCGTTGAGAAGGGCCTGCGAATAGCGCTCCCCGAGGCCCCGGACGTAGACGAACTTTCCCGAGACCAGCGAAATGCCGGTGATCCGGGTCAGGGCCTGCGCCGCGTTGTCGTCACCGGCCCGCTGGACGTCCTCGACGCTGAGAAAGTTCGCCACCTCGGCGGTGTCGCGGATCACATCCGGGATGAACCTGCCGCTGACGATGATTTCTTCGACTTCAGTTCCCTCGCTTGGCGGAGCGGTTTGGGCGAGGGCCGAATGCGCCGTCGTCAGGGCGGCGCCGGCGAGCAGGAGGGTGCGGAGGGTGCGGGTCATCGGGAACGGGCCTTCAATGGGACAAGGAGGGAGGCGGCGGGATTTCCCCGCCGCCCTGCGCTTCTCGGATCAGCAGGAGGCCGCGCCTGCCAGGCCGCAGGTCCAGCCGACGTACCAGTTGTCGTTCAGGCTGGAGACCGCGCCGATGTAGGTCGTCGCCAGGAAGAAGGACGAGACCGGGATAGGATTGGCGGCGACCCGCCCGCTCTCGTTCGACCCGTTGATGAAGCCCTGGGAGAAGGTCGGGGTGTAGCCGGTGGCGATGTTGTTCTGGCCGGCGTTGAACAGGGTCTCAGGGCCGGTGGGCTGGTCGTTGTCCGTGGTGCGGAAGGGTCCGGCGCCGCAGGACAGCGCCACCGAGGCGAAGGTCGGCCGGGGTTCGGTCATCGTCGAAGAGCCATCCACGTCGATGCAGGGGATGGACGGATGGGCCGAATAGATCACGCCGTTCAGGAAGTCCGCCCGGGTTCCGCCGTTCAGGACCAGTCCCTGGTGCTGGCGGGAGTCGAAAGTCGAGTTCGCCAGACCGAGGCGGCAGACGAAGTTGGAGACCTTGGGGTGGGCGCGCAGCAAGGGCAGACCGCCGGAGGTGGAGCCTGCGCCGGAGATCTCGAAGCAGCGGGCCTCTTCCGAGGGGCGATCCGAGGTGTTGATGATGTACTGAGCCGACCCTGTGTAGCCCTCGTCAGTATCGAAGCCGTCATCGTCCCATTCGGTCAGCACCAAGCGTCGCACGTTCACCGTGCCGCCGAAGAACTCCACCGCATCGTCCGCGCCGCCATGGACCTGCACGAAATCGACCACCGTGCCGTTACCGACGCCTCCGAAGGTGATGCCGTTCAGCTCTTCGTTGGGCGCCACCTCGTAGCCGGCTTCCTTCACCTGCACGTAGCGGAGCACGCCGCTGTTGTCGTTGGCGGCGTTCCCGCCCCAGTTGATGGTCTGGATGGCTTCGAACCGGTACTCGCAGTTGACCGGGTTGGCTGGGAAAGTGGTGGTGGTCGGCGGGCAGCGGTTGATCGGCGCCCGGCCGGCGATGACGATTCCGCCCCACTGGCCCTTGAGGTCCGCGCCGCCGTTGAGGTCGTTGAGGCTGGTGAAGATGATCGGGCGCGAGGCGGTGCCGTCGGCAATCATCCGCGATCCGCGGTTCACGACCAGATACTCCGCGATCCCGCCGAAGACGACGACCCCGGGCTCGATTGTGAGAACGCCGGAGGAGACGCCGGTCCGCGGGTTCTGAGCGTCGGGACCAAGGTCCTGCCCGACCTCGACCTTCCCGTCAATCCGGTAGGCCGTGCCCGGGCGATAGGGCAGGGTCAGGGCGCCGGTGACCAGCCTTGGAATGCCGCAGGATCGCAGGGTTCCGTTGGCGATTGTGCCGAGGTTGATGAAGCCGGTGGGGCAGTCGGCCGATGCCGATCCCGAGCCGCCGGATCCGCCGGAACCGCCGCCGTTACCCCCTGTGGCGAACTGGCCTTCGCCGGGCGAGGCGATGCTGGATCCGCCGCCGCCGCAGGCGGCCAGCAGGCCGCTCGCAGCGACGCTCAGGGCAAGGAGTCTCAGCTTTCCGAGAGCTGTCATGGGTCGGTCTCCACCGTGTCGACGTTTCGCGCGCAAACGGGGCGTGGCGACCGCACCAATCCGGCCCCCCGAACACCCCTGTGGGGTCCTTCTAGGGAGCGCCTGTGACGCCCAGTCTTCAGATTGATGACGGAAAAGTGTCACTCCGGCCCTTGGCGGGACCGCTACCGCCGACGCCGACCCCATCATCCCCCGGTCCACGATGTGTCCGCCCTTGTCGACCTCTGTCCCGGTCAATCGGCGAAGGAAACCTGCAACCTGCCCCTTGGTCACCCACTGGCGGGGCCGCCAGGCGTCTGCCAAAATCCTCTGAGGCGCCCCGCGGGGGTTGCTGGAATGGGGGGTCTGGCCATGCGTGGAAAGTGTCTTTGCGGGGAGGTCGCCTTCGACTGCGACGTCGCCCCAGTGGTGACGGTCGCCTGCCACTGCACCCATTGCCAGAAGACCAGCGGCGGGGCCTTCTCTGTCAACGCCATCGTCCCCGGCGCCGCCTTCCGCCTGACCGGCGGCTACGCCGTCTACGCTGACCAGGGCGAGAGCGGCGGATCGGTGGAGCGCTGCTTCTGCCCGAAGTGTGGTTGCCCGATGGCTTCGCGCCTTGGTAACGGCATGGTGGCGGTCAAGGTCGGCGTCCTGGAGACTGACGAGGACGTGACGCCTGTCCTGCAGGTCTGGACCCGCAGCGCCCGGCCCTGGTCGAAGACCTTGCTGGTCGCCCCGGGCTTCGAGACCAACCCGCCCTCAGCCTGATCCGGAGACACGCCGTGCTTGCTCCCCTCGTTCCCGCCGCCATCGGACCGGAGGACGAAGCCCTCCGCGCCGAGGTGCGCGCCTTCCTGGCCGAACGCCTCGCCGGTGTTCCAGGGGCCCGCCGGGCGCGGACCTGGATGGGTTTCGACGCCGACTTTTCCCGTGACCTCGCCGCCCGTGGATGGGTGGGCCTGACCCTGCCGGTGGAGTTCGGCGGCGGCGGACGCAGCCCCTTCGCCCGGTTCGTCCTGATCGAGGAGCTTCTGGCGGCCGGGGCGCCCGTCGCGGCCCACTGGATCGCCGAGCGGCAGAGCGCCCCGCTTCTCCTGCGTTACGGGACCGAGGCCCAGCGCCGGGACATCGTGCCGCGCATCTGCCGGGGCGAGGCCTTCTTCTGTATCGGGATGAGCGAGCCCAACTCGGGCTCCGACCTCGCCAGCGTCCGCACCCGGGCCGAGCGCACCGCGACGGGATGGCGCCTCAACGGCTCCAAGATCTGGACCACCTACGGCCACAAGGCCCATTACATGGTCGCCCTGGTGCGGACCAGCGGCGGGCCGGACGACCGGCAGGCGGGCCTGTCCCAGCTGCTGATCGACCTGAAGACCCCCGGCGTGACGGCCCGGCCGATCCGCGACCTGGCCGGTGACGAGCACTTCTCGGAGGTCTTCTTCGAGGATGTCGACCTGCCCGAGGACGCCCTGATCGGCCAGGAGGGGCAGGGCTGGTCCCAGGTCAACGCCGAGCTCGCCTTCGAGCGCAGCGGTCCCGAACGGCTCTACTCCTCCACTGTCCTGATCGACCAATGGATGGACTTCATCCGCAGCCGGGGCGGTCCGACGGAGTCCGAGGCCGAGCTGGCGGGGCGTATGCTGGCGCGGCTGGCGACCCTCCGGAACATGTCCCTGGCGGTCACCGGTCAGCTCGCCCGTGGGGAGAGCCCGGTGGTGGAGGCCTCCATGGTCAAGGACCTGGGCGCCAGCTTCGAGCAGTCCATCCCGGCCCTGGTCACCGACCACCTGGCCTCGGTGGAGGGCCCTGTCCCGGCGCCCCTCCTGGCGACGCTGGACTACCTCGCCG
>NZ_JADBZL010000155.1:0-3449 GCF_020402505.1 Phenylobacterium sp.
CGCCGCCTGGGCGACGCCGGCGCCCCTCTGCAGCCGCGCATCGAGAGCGAGATCGCCAACCACCTGGGCTTTGTCGACGGTGCGCTGGCGGGCCGCGACTACCTCCTGGGCGAGTTCAGCCTGGCCGACATCCAGATGAGCTTTGTCGGCGAGGCCGGCGGCATGCTGGGCCGCCTTGGAGGCCACGACCGCCTCGCCGCCTGGGTCCGCCGCTGCCAGGACCGCCCGGCCTACCGCATCGCCCTGGAAAAGGGCGGGCCCTACAACATGGGCCCTAAGGACTGAGGCGGCGGGCTTCCCAGCCCCGGCGCCCTGTCGCAGACTCGCGCCGGTGAATCGGGAGACTCCCCCTTGCAGTTAAGCTGGAACGAAATCCGGGCGCGGGCCGCTGAATTCTCCCGGGAATGGGCGGAAGCGAAGTACGAGCGGGGCGAAACGCAGAGCTTCTACAACGACTTCTTCGAGGTCTTCGGCATCCGTCGCCGGCGCGTCGCGACCTTCGAGGCCCCGGTCAAGAAGCTGGGCGAGAAGCAGGGCTTCATCGACCTCTTCTGGAAGGGCGTCCTGCTGGTCGAGCAGAAGAGCGCCGGCCGCGACCTGACCCGCGCCCGCGACCAGGCCCTGGCGTACTTCCCGGGCCTGAAGGAACATGAACTTCCCCGCTATGTCCTGACCTGCGACTTCCAGCTCTTCGAACTGGTCGATCTCGAGACGGGCGAGGAGGTCCGCTTCGCCCTCGCCGACCTGCCCCAGCACGTCGAGCGGTTCGGCTTCATCATGGGCGTGGAGAAGCGGGTCTTCCGCGACCAGGACCCGGTCAACATCATCGCCGCCGAACTGATGGGCAAGCTGCACGACGCCCTTAAGGCCAGCGGCTACGACGGCCACCCGCTGGAGCGCCTGCTCGTCCGCCTGCTCTTCTGCCTGTTCGCCGACGACACCGGCATCTTCCCCGAACGGGGGATGCTGGAGGACTTCATCCAGAACCGCACCCAGCCCGACGGGTCAGACCTCGGCCCCCGCCTGGCTGAGCTGTTCCAGGTGCTCGACACGCCGGAAGACCGGCGACAGTCCAACCTGGACGAGGACCTCAACCGCTTCCCCTACGTGAACGGCGACCTTTTCAGCGAGGCCCTGCGGATCCCCGCCTTCGATTCGAAGATGCGCGACCGGCTGCTGGAAGTCTGCGGTTTCCACTGGGAAAAGATCAGCCCGGCCATCTTCGGCGCCCTCTTCCAGTCGGTGATGAACGCCCGGGAGCGACGCGCCAAGGGCGCCCACTACACCACCGAAAAGAACATTCTGAAGGTGATCGAGCCCCTCTTCCTCGATGACCTGCGCGCCGAATTCGCAAGGCTTCGCGACCTGAGACGAGGCCGGGAAGCGGCCCTGCGGGCCTTCCAGGACAAGCTGGCGGGCCTGAACCTGTTCGACCCGGCCTGCGGCTGCGGCAACTTCCTGATCATCGCCTACCGTGAGCTTCGCGCCCTGGAGATCGAGGTTCTGAAGGCGCTCTATCCTGATGGCCAGCTCAACCTTGAAGCGACCGACCTTTCCAAGGTCGACGTCAACCAGTTCCACGGCATCGAGATCGACGAGTTTCCCGCCCGCATCGCGGAGACCGCGATGTGGATGATGGACCACATCATGAACAACCGGCTGAGCCTGGAGTTCGGCAAGGTCTTTGCCCGCATTCCGCTGAAGGCGGCGCCGAATATCCGCCACGCCGACGCGCTGGAGACGGACTGGGCCGACGTGCTGGCGCCGGAAAGGTGCAGCTATGTTCTGGGGAACCCGCCGTTTGTGGGGGCGAAGATCCAGAGCGAAGCGCAACGCGCCCAGGTGCGCCGGATCGCGGCGCTGGGAAAGTCCGGCGGCACACTCGACTTCGTGGCGGCCTGGTTCATCAAGGCGGGGGAGTTCCTGCGCTCTTCCCACGCCCGGGTTGGCTTCGTGTCGACAAACTCCATCACCCAGGGCGAGCAGGTGGCCCAGCTGTGGCCGGTTCTTTTTGATCGCTATGGCCTTGAGATCGACTTCGCCCACCGTACCTTTGCCTGGGGGTCGGATGCCCGTGGCAAGGCGCACGTCCATGTGGTGGTCATCGGCCTGAGCCGCCGGCAGGACGAGCGGCCTTCAAAGCGATTGTTCAGCTACGACGACCTGAACGGCGACCCCGTCGAGAGCCGTCATTCCGCGCTCTCGCCCTATCTTTTCGATGCATCGGGCCTCGGCGACCGCCACTTGGTCGTGAAGGAGGAGTCCAGGCCCCTTGGCGATGCGCCCAAGGTCGTGATCGGCTCCAAGCCCATCGATGGCGGACACTACATCTTTGAGCGGGCTGAACGGGAAGCCTTCCTGGCCTCTGAACCGGGTGCAGCGCCCTTCATGCGTCCCTTTGTGGGCGCCGAGGAGTACATCAACGGCGGTGACCGAAGCATTCTGTTTCTCCGGGATGCGGGGCCTGAGCTGATACGATCCCTGCCGGCTGTGGCCGCTCGGGTCGCGGCAGTAAGAAAGTTGAGGCTGGATAGCCCCAGCGCTGGCACAAGGGCGCTAGCAGATTTTCCGACGCGGTTTCACGTCACTGTTGTTCCAGACCATCCCTATCTATGTATACCTTCTGTAAGTTCTGAGCGTCGGAGTTACGTACCCATCGGATGGATAATTCCGCCGACAATACCAAGTAACCTTGTATTCGTACTTCAAGATGCAAAAGTCTGGCGATTCTCCTTGGTTACCAGCGCCATGCATATGTCTTGGCTTCGCAATATCGGGGGAAGGCTAAAGAGCGACTATCGATATTCGGTAGGCCTTGTTTACAATCCTTTTCCATGGCCCCAGATCTCGAACTCGGATCGCACCAACCTTGACGCGCTGGGCCAGGCAGTCCTGGACGCACGGCTGGCGCATCCAGGTGTCAAACTCGCTACGCTCTACGACCCCGACGTCATGCCCGCCGACCTGCGCAAGGCCCACCGCGCCCTCGATCTCGCCGTGGACCGGCTCTACCGCAAGGAACCCTTCGCCGACGACCGTGAGCGCGTCGAACACCTGTTCCGCCTCTACGAACAGATGACCGCTGGACTGCTGGCCAGGGCGGACAAGCCGAAACGGGGACGGACGCGCAAGGCGGGGGCGGGCGGGACAGCCGCAGGGTCCTGAAAAGAGATAGCCCCCTTGCGGGGGCCATCCTGTGCGAGAACACCTCTTGATCCCCGCGCGCCGCGGAACCCTTTCGGGCAGGCCGTTCTTTTCCACTCGCTTAGAACGCGGGTTGATGAACGCACATCGGCGTCCTTCGGGCAATGGCGTCGGCTCTCTATCGCCGCCGCCTTCCCCGCCCCCTTCTCACCGCCCCCAGGGGTCGTCGTCATCCACCCCGTCGAGGAAGTCGAAGACGGCGGCCTTGGTCAGGCCGTGGGGGATGGCGGAGAAGTGGTCGCATC
>NZ_JADBZL010000156.1:0-4284 GCF_020402505.1 Phenylobacterium sp.
GCGCCTTGCCCGGCTTCGACCGGTGCGAGCGGCCGAGGACGGCGTCATTCAGGGCTTCGGGGGTCCATCCGGGGCGCTTGGCGCACGGGCCGGAAGAAAACTCGGGACGGGCCGGGCGCACGGCCGGCCGCGGGATCGTAGTCATTGCGATGTCTCCCATCCTTGCAGATGGACTGCGCCCCGTTGGGGGGGCGTGGCCCGTCGCGCACAAACGCCGGTTTGGGCCGGAAGGCAAGGGGGAAGTGGGGTTCGGACGACGGATCGTCGTCGGAGTCGCCGCCATGGGGGCAGGCTCGGCGTTCCTCGCGCCCTGCGCTTCGTTGGCTTCGGCAATCCAGCGTCCTCGCCGTTTCGCCGGCCCGGATCTCTTCCCGGGTCTTGACCCGCCCGGACTCAACGTCTACCGTCTAAACAGTGTTTAGATTGAGCCCGCCCAGAGGCCATCGTCAACCCAGCCGCGGATACGGAGCGCTGCATGTCGAATACGAAGGTCTGCATCATCGGCGCCGGACCTGACGGGCGGCATATGCTTCGTCGCCTCGGACAGGCATGCGTCCGATTTCGACTCCCGCGCATGGCAGACCTATCTCAGGGGCGTCTTCGACCGGAAGGGACAGACACCGCCTGATCGTCACCCCGCCGTGCTGGAGCACCGGCCGGATGCCTCCCGCGCTGAGGCGCTACCCTTCAGCCTTGCGGCGGAGTGACCCATCCCCGGGCTCACCCGTCAAGGGGGCGCCCGGCTTGCGGGAGCCCGGCGGACCAAGACACCCGTAAGGTCGGAACCCGATATTCGTCGAGCCCGGCGCATCAAGACCTGCATGGAGAACACGCGTGATCGCATTGATTGTTGGAGTCGCAGCGGGAGCGCTCTTCGGATTCCTCCTGCTCCCCCGGGCGATCCAGTTCGTCTTGAAGCGGCTGATCGTGAACACCTTTGCCGAGATGGCTCCGACGACGCCATTTCACTTGCACAACGGAGAGACTTTCTTCCGCTTGATCACCCAGGGAGCGCCCTGGTTGCGGGACAGGGTCAGCCTGGCGACGTCCGAAGAGGCCCTGAAAGCGCTCAAGCGACTCTACCCCATGGCCACTGCACCCGTGCGGAACGAAACGGACTTCGGAAGGATAGCAGGCTTCCTGAGGCAGAGCGGTTCGATCTCCCTGCTCAGCGGTTCCGGTGTCGATCTTGCTGAAATCCCTGAGATCGAGATCCCGGAATTCGGGCCGGCGACGCATTACGGATCCCGGCCGCCCACCGGATACGCCCTGCCCGGAGAGCATGAACCCCTCGACGGCGTTCTGCTGAGCTGGCCGATCAACTATCCTGAGCGCTGGATCCACCATGCGGGTTTTGCCTCGCTTATCGCCGAAGCAGGGGCCCAGCCTGTCATTCTGGCCCCCTCAACCGCCTGGTTGCGGATCGTGAAAGCCTATATGGCGGCGGCCGCGCCCTCCGCAAATGCGCGTTTCCTCCCGATCGCAACCGACGATGTCTGGATTCGGGATTTCGGGCCGCACTTTGTGAAATCAAAGGAGGGTCAGTTCGCCCTTGTGGCCACGCCCTATACGCCGTCAGAGCATAACTTCCAGAAGCACGACAATGCGAGCCAGGTCGATCTCGCCCGCGCCTTCGGATTGCCCTTCCATTTCCTGCCGCTGATCATCGAAGGCGGCAACCTTGTGACCGATGGCGCCGGCACAATGGTCATGTTCGACAGTGTCTTCGTGCACAATCCCGAGCGCACCATCGCCGATATCGAACACATCGTACGGGATTGGTTTGGGATCGACCGCCTGATCCTCTTTCCGGCGCTCAAGGGTGAAGTCACCGGCCACATTGATATGGCCGTGAAGTTTGTCGATCCCGGAACCGTCCTGGTCGCTGACGTTGACGCAGGCCACCCCTGGAAGTCGAACTTCGACAGCATCGCCGCCAGGCTCGCAGCAACCCCTTCCAGCCGCGGCGCTCCCTACCGCGTCGTTCGCGCGCCAGCCGCCCAGACCCCGAAGGGGCGCGGGCATTTCTGGAGTTACGTCAACAGCCTCACGGTCAACAAGACGGTGATCCTGCCCTTCTTCAATCCACGGGAGGATGAACGCGCGATCGAGATTTACCGGTCAGTTGGGTTCGAGAATGTTGTCGGGGTCGACTTTCGCGATTTTCCCCTGGGGTCGGTTCACTGCCAGTCCAAGGAAATTCCGGCGGGCGTCATGGGCGCGGGGTGTTCCTAGTGGAGCAGCAGGCTTCGATCTCGCACTTCGTCCGGTCGACCTGGCGGTTTCTGGCGTGTGCTGTGGCCTGCAGCGGCATCGGCATCACCATGTCGGTGATCGCGCCAGGCCTGATCGGCGGCTACACGGCGGCGCCTGAGGCCGGGGGTCTGGGCCTGGACCAGGCTCATGCCGGCCGATACGTGACCTTGGAAATGCTCGCGACAGCCCTCGCCGCGATCGCGTCCGCCCCTCTGATCGAGAGGGTCCGGCTCAGCCATATCCTGCTTGCCAGCGTCGGCCTGGTCCTGGTGGCCAACCTCTCCGCCCTGCTGGTCCCTCCCCCCGGCCTGTGGCCGTTCCGGATCCTGGCCGGCGCAGCAGCGGGAATGGCTGTGGGCGCTGGCAACGCGATCATCGCCCGTTCCATTGACCCGGATCGCCTCTACGGCTTGTCCGCAACCCTGGCGACGGCCTATTCCGCCCTGGCTCTGATTGCGACGCCGGTGGCTGTGAGTCTCTTCGGCTACACCGGGATTTTCGGGCTTCTGGCCCTGAATGTCGGCATCCTCTGTCCGATCCTTCTTCTCCTGCCGGACAAGGCGAACTCGGCGCCGCACCGGGTGTCAGCCGGCCAACCGGGGGGCTCCGTGACCCTCGCCGCGCCCCTGCTGATCTCGGCCTTCCTGCTGAATGTCAGCGATGGGGCGATTTACGGCTTCTCCGAGATGATCGGAAGGCGGAGCGGACTTGAACCCGAGGCCGCCAGCGCCGTCCTGGCGCTCGGCGGCTTCTTCGGAATCGCCGGGGCACTGCTCGCCGCCCTGATCGGCAGCCGCTTTGGGCGGTTGGCCCCGGTGACCGCTGCGATCGTCGTGAAGCTGCTCTCCGGATGGGTCATCACGACCTTCAGGCAGCCCGAGGTCTATGTCGCCATGCAGTTGATGCTGACCCTCAGCTTCTATTTTGCGATCACCTATACGCTGGGGCTGGGTGCGGCGATCGATCCCGGCGGCTCGGTCTCGGCCAGCCTTGGCGGCGTCATCCTGCTGGGAGGTTCCGTCGGCCCCTGGATTGGCGGAACGATCATCACGGATCAGGGTTATTCCGCCCTGGGGCTGACCTGTGCGATCCTCCTCACCCTGGCCTTGGCGACATTCTTTGTCGCCGAGAGGCGTCTGCGCAGATCACAGGGTCAATGACCTCAGCTCCGGCGTCAGCAGTCTGATGTCCCCGCCCCCCAAGACCGCCGCGACAGGTCCGACCGCCACGTGGCCGGGAAGGCGTCATCCGGAGGCCCCAAGACCCGGGCCGCCGAGGGATCGCGGTGACGGTGATGTCTCCCATCCTTGCAGATGGACTGCGCCCCGTTCGGGTGGCGTGGCCCGCCGGTTTAGGCCGGTGGGCAAGGGGAGGTGGGGCTCAGGCGTGCTCTGTGGTGCGCCGTCGGGATGTCCAGACGCCGATGGCGAGGCTTACAAGAAGTACGACGGTGGCTAGGTTGCTTGCTAGTGCGAATGTGCGGTCCAATTGTAAGTCATTGATTTGATAGTAGGCGTGAATACAAAAAAGTAGGGAAACAGATAGCATCATAAGTGCAATCCAGAGATGGCTGTACACCATTGCAATTACTAAGAAACTTAACGCCATAAAGCCATCAATAGAAAGGAAAAAAATTCCCGATTGGCTGGGATTCATTTTCATTTCCACGAGTTTAGATGCAATAGTGGCGAGGGAGAATACGATAGCGGCTATTCTTGCTGCCCTTCCGCCTGAAAACAATGCCCAGGCCGGGATTGCGACAACAAGTACTGTAAGCAGGTGCAGCAGAAAGGCATTGCTGGGTGGCATCAAAAGGGGCTCCTCCCGCGAGAGAAGAGCCCCAAAATCATTAACAAGCGGTGAGGCTGTTCAGGCGACGATGCGCTGATCATTGTCCTCTTGAAGCTTGAAGGCATCCTTGTTGTACGGCCCGACCATCCGCGGGCGAATGCCCAGGCGCAGGGCGGCTTCCTCCAGGCCGGAGTGGACCTGTCCCATGGTGGTGCGGGCTGAGCTCAGGGCGGCGAC
>NZ_JADBZL010000157.1:0-3161 GCF_020402505.1 Phenylobacterium sp.
GTCCCGGAACCAGCCGCGGCTATCATGGTAGGGCATGTGGTCCCTACCGAAGATCGGCGCGCCGGCCCAGCTGGGATCCGGCCGGGTCTTCCAGGGGTCCCCCTCATGCCCCCGCTCATAGGCCCAGGCGGTGAAGTCGACGTGATAGTTCTCGCCGCCGGTCTCGAAGAGATGGGGGTGATCCGAGACGAGCTGTGAGACCACGCCGGCCTTGTGCAGCTCGTAGGTGATGGCGTCTTCCCAGATCTCCACCGAGCCCCAGGGCCGCCAAAGGAAGTCCAGGGCGCCGCAGAGGATGTCGTGGCGCGCCGGCATGCAGGGCAGGGAGCCGGTGTGGTGGTTGTCGAACCGCACTGCGGAGCGGGCGAAGGCGTCCAGGTTCGGCGTGGCGAACTCGGTCCCGCCATAGGCGCCCAGCATGTGCCGGTTCAGGCTGTCGAGCAGGATGACGACGGCGTTTCTCGGCGTAGCGATCATGCCTCTCCCCTCGCCGCCCGCATCCGGGGCGGCGAGTCCCCGGCCGTCAAGCGAACTGTTCCCCCAGGTAGACGCGGCGCACCTCGGGATTATCGACGATTTCGGCGGGCGTACCCTCCAGGAGGAGCTCACCCGCGTGAATGATGGCCGCCCGGTCGATGATGTCCAGAGTCTCGCGGACATTGTGATCGGTGATCATGATCCCGATGCCGCGCGCCCTCAGATAGCCGATGACCTCGCGGATGTCGGCGATCGCCAGGGGATCGATGCCCGCGAAGGGTTCGTCCAGGAGCATGTAGGCGGGCTCGGAGGCCAGCGCCCGGGCGATTTCCACCCGGCGGCGTTCGCCTCCGGACAGGGAGACGGCCGGCGACTTGCGCAGGTGATCGATCCGCAGTTCCGAAAGGAGTCCCGCTACAGTTTCCCGGGCGCGGCGCCCGTCAGGCTCGCGCAGCTCGACCACGGACATGACGTTCTCCTCCACCGTCATGCCCCGGAAAATGGAGGGCTCCTGCGGAAGGTAACCGAGGCCCATCCGCGCACGTTGGTACATGGGCTGGGCGGTGATCTCCTCGCCGTCCAGCCAGATGGCGCCCTCATCGGCGGCGACCAGGCCGGTGATCATGTAGAAGCAGGTCGTCTTGCCGGCGCCGTTAGGGCCGAGGAGTCCCTTCACCTCGCCCCGGCCAAGACGCAGGGATACGCCCTTGACCACCGCACGGCCGCGGTAGGTCTTGCCGATCCGGTCGACAACCAGACCGTCGTGTTCGGGCGGCTTCATGCAGGGCCTACTTCGGCGCGTCGGGCCGTGCGCCCGGATAGATGACTGTCCGCACGCGTCGGCTGCTGCGGTCTCCGCCGCCCTCCATCCGCGCGTCGCCAGAAACGGTGTTCACCACCAGCCGCTCGCCCTTCATGGCGTCCTGCCCGCGGGAGGCGACGACGGAGCCGGTGACGGTCAGGGTCTGGGCCTTGGCGTCGTAGACCGCCTGGTCGCCGCGCACTCTCTGCTCCGGGGTAACGTAGAAGACCGAGCCGGTCGCCTCCATGCGCAGCAGGTCGGTGCTGCAGCCGTTCTTGCCTGCGCCGGCCGGAGCCGGAGCATAAATGATCTTCAGCTGGTCACTGCGTAACCGGCTAGTCTCCTGCAGGGCCTCCGCGCCGCCGCGGTAGATGGCGGAGCATTGGCTGTTCACCAGCTCCAGCTGGTCGGCGGTGATGTCCACCGGCGCTCTGGAGTTGCGCGCCAGCTGGGCCTCGACGCCCCAGGGGATCGCCGCCAGGGCCAGGGCCGCAGCCGCCATCCCTACGGCTTTCGGATCTTTCATGGTCGATCGTCCCTGATTTCAGGGCCCGGACCTCGGCTCGAGGCGGGTGCTGACCCCGCCGCCGAACACGAGGCGGTCGCCCCTGTCGTATACGCCATAGGACTTCGCGTTGATTTCTCCAAGGGACCCTACGCCCTGTATGGCGCCATCCCCGATCAGTTCGCCCAGGACGGTATCGAAAGTCGAGGCGCCGGTGGCGAAACTGATGTCCCCGCTGTTCAGCCGGACATCCCCCTTGAGCTTCAATATGTGCTCGGATTCGTTGAAGTCGCCGGTCCGGGCGGAGACGCGAATGGGCTCACCCGGGTCACGGCGCAGCAGAAGCACCGGCTGGTCCAGGATCACCCGGTCATAGTCGGCCGGATCCCGGGTCGCGGTCCTGGCTGTGAGGGTGAAGGCCCGTCCCTTCCGGTCCTGGCCGACGAACTTCGGGCGCACCAGTTGGATCGGCGTGTCTGCCTCGACCAGACGGGTCCGGGGCGCGGCGAACATGGCGAGGGCGACGTAACCCGACAGCACCAGCAGGATCAGGCCCACCAGGGCGGGAAGAACCCGGCGAAGCTGGCGCACGCGGCGCGAGCGGCGGCGCCAGGAGTCCGCCTCCCGGGCGCGTCGCAAGGTGGGCAGGACTAAGCCGTCCGTCACAACCGCAGTTCCAGGCGGGCGTCAGGCATGGGCGAAGATGTCGGTGTCCTCCCAGCCGGCCAAGTCAAGAAGGGCGCGGTGGGGCAGGAAATGGAAGCAGGCCTCGGCCAGTTCGGCCCGGCCCTCTCGGCGCAGCATGTCGTCCAGCCTCTCGCGCAGCCGGTGCAGGTGCAGAACATCTGAGGCCGCATAGGCGACCTGTTCGGCAGAGAGGCTCGGCGCGCCCCAGTCTGAGCTCTGCTGCACCTTGGACATGTCGACCCCGAGGAGTTCCCGGGACAGGTCCTTAAGTCCGTGCTTGTCTGTGTAGGTCCGCGCCAGCTTGGAGGCGATCTTGGTGCAGTAGACAGGGGCGGTCACCACGCCCAGGTGCAGGCGGAACATGGCGATGTCGAAGCGCCCGAAATGCAGGATCTTGGTCACCGCCGGGTCCGCAAGCAGGGCCTTGAGGTTCGGCGCCTCGTAGTTCGGCCGGGAGAGCCGGACCAGGTGGGCGTCCCCGTCGCCGGCGGAAAGCTGGACGACGCAGAGCGGATCGCGCCCCAGGCGCAGGCCCATGGTCTCAGAGTCGACGGCGACGGAGGCGACGCCGCCGAAGAGGCCGTCGGGAAGGTCACCTTCATGCAGGTAGTTCGCCACGATCCGCCGTCTCCGCCGGTAGTTGACGCCGCGCCCCCGAGGGGGACGGTGGTGCCCAGGAAAGGACTCGAA
>NZ_JADBZL010000158.1:0-9620 GCF_020402505.1 Phenylobacterium sp.
CTGAAGGTGGACGGCGCCATGGCCATGACCCTGGGCGCCGGCCCGGACGTGCGCGAAGGCGTCTCGGCCTTCCTGGAGAAGCGCAGCCCCGACTTCCCCGGCAAGGTCTCCAGCGACATGCCGCCCCAGTACCCCTGGTGGAAGGACTGACCCCCTCATGAAGATCGACCTCCTCAGCCCCGCCAGCTTCGCCGCCGGCCACCCCCACGCCCAGTACGACTGGCTGCGCAAGAACGACCCCGTCCACTGGCACGAGGAGCCCGGCGGCCGGGGCTTCTGGGCGGTCACCCGCTATGCGGACGTGCGCGCCGTGGACCGGGGGTTCGAGACCTATTCCTCCGAGCCGACCATCATGATTCCCGATCCGGCGGAGGAGTCGGCGGCCTTCGGGCCCTACAAGATGATGCTGATGATGGACCCGCCGGACCATACGGGCTTCCGCAAGCTCATCCGCTCGGAGTTCACCCTGCCGACCGCGAAGATGCGCGAGGCGCGGATCCAGGCCCTGGCCCGGCAGATCGTCGACGCGGTGATCGAGAAGGGCGAGTGCGACTTCGTGGCCGAGGTGGCGGGCGAGATGCCCTCCTACGTGATCGCCGAGCTGCTGGGCCTGCCGCTGGAGGACGGGCGCGAGCTCTACAAGCTGACCGAGGTGATCCACACCGCCCCGGAGGCCCAGGCCCCCGGCGCCGGCGCCCAGGCCGTGATGAAGATGTTCGAGTACGGCTCGAAGGTCATGGCCGAGAAGCGCGCCCGCCCCGGCGACGACCTGGCCTCGCGCCTGCTGGCCTGCGAGGTGGACGGCCGGCGGCTGGAGGACATGGAGTTCCTGCTCTTCTTCCTGCTGCTGATCGACGCCGGCGGCGACACCACCCGCAACCTGCTGGCCAGCGGGCTGAACGCCATGCTGGACCATCCCGACCAGCTGGCCTGGCTGAAGGCCGACCTGCCCGGCCGCCTGCCCGCCGCCCGGGAGGAGCTGCTGCGCTGGACCACCCCGGTGATCTACATGCGCCGCACGGCGAAGGCCGACGCCGAGCTGGGGGGCAAGACGATCCGCAAGGGCGACAAGGTGGTCATGTACTTCGGCGCGGCCAACCGCGACCCGGCCCAGTTCGACCGCGCGGACCAGCTGGACCTGGCCCGGGCGCAGAACGAGCACATCGCCTTCGGCAACGGCCCGCACGTGTGCCTGGGCCAGCACATCGCCCGCATCGAGATCGACGCCATGCTGATGGAGGTGCTCTCGCGGATGGAAGAGGTGGAGCGCACCGCCCCGCCCGAATGGCTGGCCAGCAACTTCATCTCCGGCCCGCGGACCATGCCGGTGAGGTTCCGGGCGGGGCGGCGGGTGGGGTGAAGCTAGCGTTCCAGCGCGCAACGGATTTCTGACGCGCTATGCCGGATTAAAGGCTACCTTGAGAGTCCGCCCGTCGGAACACGTCACCCTGTGGATGATGCTTCACGCCGGGTAGCTTCACAGCCTTCCGAGCGCATTGAGAATCCTTCAGCCACCCACAGACTTCAATCGGGCGCCGACGACGCCTGACCGCCCGACTGTGCACGCTGATTCAATGGGCTTAGGTTGCCGAGTCGAGGAGTCCAACCGATGTTCGACGATAGCCGCGCCTTTGTCACCCGTGCCTTTCTGAGGTCCGAACTGGGGCTTGAGTACAAGGCCTACACACAAGGCGGGGACGACGCCGTTTTGCTCGGGCGGCTGAAGGCTTGGGCGGGGCGCCGCGTGCGCAAAGAGACCGCAGCAGAGGGGGCCTTCACGCAGACCTTTTTTGTCGAAATCTGGGGCTACGGTGACGAAGGGCGCGTGGTAGCCTCAGACGTCACCCTTCACCCCAAGCTTCGAATTCCCGATGCGGGCGCCGGCGGCGGCATGGGCGAGGTGGACCTTGCCCTGGGCTGGTTCGGTGTCGGAGCGGCGCCGACACCGCAAGTTCTGTGCGAGTTCAAGGATATTCGGTCGGCGCTCGACGCGCCACAGGCGCGCAAGGGCAATACCCGCTCGCCAGTCAAGCAGTGCCTCGACTACATTCGGGGCGCCCGTAAAGACCTGTTTGGAAATGAGCCCGTCCAGCCTTGGTGGGGGCTGGTCACCGACATGAATGAGTTTCGCCTTTACTGGTGGGATCGGGCTCCGAACCAGTATCTCCGCTTCACAGTCGAACGAACGCGGGACTTGTTCTCCGGCGCCTACGACCTGCTGACCGACTCAGAGGACGCGCGCTTCGACCGCTTTCTGTTCCAACGTCTTTTCCATCGAGACCAGCTGCTGTCGCGCGCCGGGAAGCCGCCCCTGCTGCGGCTCGTCGAGCGTCAATGGGTAAGAGAAAAAGCGCTCGAGGGGGAATTCTACGAGCACTACAGGACGATTCGCGAGCGCCTGTTTAATGTCCTCACAATCAGCAATCCCAGTTACGCTGGAAGCCAGACTCAACTTCTTCGACTCTCTCAGAAATTACTGGATCGGTTTATATTCGCTTTCTACTGTGAGGACATGGGAGAGCGGATGCTTTTTCCGCCTCAGTTTATTCGCGATTTCCTGAAAAGCCGAAGCACAGAGCCATTTTACGATCCAAACGGGAACGAGTTGTGGACCTTCCTTAAAGGTCTCTTCTCGATCATGGATACGGGTGGGAAGCTTGGCGGGATGCAGGTGCCGCATATCAACGGCGGCCTTTTCGCCGCCGATCCTGAAATCGAGGGCCTGGAGATCCCCAACCACGTCTTCGCCGCTCCGGGTCAGGGGGTGAATGACGCCTCGCTTGAGCGCGACCGAAACACGCTTCTCTATCTGTGCGCTCGGTACAACTACGCTTCGCGCGGCGACGCTACCGAGAGTCTAAACCTCTACACCCTTGGCCGAATTTTCGAGCAGTCCATCACGGAGCTGGAGTATCGAGAGGGTGAACTGGAAGGCCGCGCCAGCATCGCGGCGCTGTCAGAGCGTAAGCGCAATGGCGTCTACTACACCCCCGAGTGGGTCGTGAACCTCCTTGTCGAAGGCGCGTTCAAGCCCTGGTTCGACGAGGCCAAGACAAGCTGCGGATGGCCTGAGGCTGAAGATCAATTCCCCACACTGGACCAGGTGGAGGCTTATGAAGCCCGGCTGAAAACGGTACGCATCGTCGATCCCGCCTGCGGATCAGGCGCCTTCCTCATCGCAGCCTTCCGCAGGTTACTTGAAGAGCGGTTGTTTGTCGCTCGTCAGAAGGCGGCCCTGGGGACGGGTGATATCAACCTGGCGCCTGACGAGGCCGGCCTGATCGGCGAGGTGCTGGAGAACAATATCTACGGGGTGGACCTGAACCCTTCGTCCGTAGAGATCACCAAGCTGGCTCTGTGGCTGCATTCAGCGCGCGCAGACAGACCGCTGTCTTCACTCGATCACACGATCCGGCGAGGCAACAGTCTGGTCGGCCCGGATTTCTGGTGGGGGCGGGCGCCGGATGCGGCGCTGGAGGAGAGCGTCTGCGCCTTCGACTGGAAGGCCGCGTTTCCGGAAGTCTGGCCTGAGGGCAACCCGGGCGGCTTTGACCTGATCCTCGGCAATCCGCCGTATGTGAAGCTGCAGAACCTCACAAAGGCGGCACCTGAAGCGACCACCTACCTGCATGCGCAGCGTGGCGATGACACCTATGCGAGCGCCCGAACCGGCAATTTCGATCTCTATCTGCCCTTTGTGGAGAAGGGCCTGCGTCTGCTCGGGCCCGGCGGTCGAATGGCCTACATCGCACCCAGTCTGTGGACTGTGAACAGCTACGGCGAGGGTCTGCGGCACCTCATTCGACGGGGTCGGCACCTGGAGCGCTGGATCGACTTCAAGGCTCATCAGATCTTCGATGAAGCGATCACCTATACGGCCCTGCAGTACTTCTCACGCGACCGTCAAGACGTGGTGCGCATCGCTACTGCGCCCAATGGTGAAGCTGCGGACGTTGACTGGACGAACGAAGGACTGGCAGTCAGCTACGATGCCCTGCCTGAAAACGGTGAGTGGCTGATGGCCACAGGTGAGGATCGGGCATTGATCGACCGGCTGGCCGAAAGCTGTCTGCGGCTGGACGACCCCCGACTAACTTCCAAAATCTTTCAAGGGCTAATCACGAGCGCCGACGATCTTTACCATATGAGGAAGACGGCGGAGGGTCGCTATTGGTGCGTACCCAAGGGGCGAACGGGTGCGGTGTCTCACGAGGTGGAGATCGAGGATGCAATCATGCGTCCCTTGATCTCTGGGGCTGAGGCCAAGCGCTATGAAGAGCCCGAAACCGACACCTACGTCCTATTTCCGTATGAGCGCGATGACAAAGGTGCGATGCGCCTGCTGGAAGCGTCGGTCCTGGCCGCGCGGTTTCCGAAGGCGTGGGCCCACCTCCTTCGCTGGGAAGACGCGCTTCGTGGACGGGAGGCCAAAAGGGACAAGCGGCCATTCGATGATGAGAATTGGTACCGCTTTGGCCGAAATCAGAATATTGATAAGCAGGATAAATCCAAAATAATAGTTGCCCAAACGGTGCCCGAAATGCGCGTTTGCGTTGATACGGAGGGCGACAAATATATAAACAATGTTCGAGTAAATGGAATTATATCTTCGGAGGGAATTGATAAATTTTTCCTGGCAGGAGCATTAAACGGTCGAGTAGTTGATTTCGTCTTTCGCCGAATCGGCAAACCCAAGCAAGGTGGCTGGTTCGAGGCCAACAAGCAGTTTATCGCACCCTTGCCGATCCCCGATGTGGGGACACAAGACCAAGCTCGGGTCGCCGATCAGGCAAAGCTGCTGCAAACGGGCCACACACGCACCCGTACGCTACTCTCGGCCTGTGCAGAGCGCCTTTCGGTGTTGGCGCGCCATCGACACCCGGAGCCTTGGCTCTGGCCAGACCTGAGAACTTTCGAGGACCTGCAGTCTGCAGCACCTTCAGCCCTGAAAACGCCTTCCGACCGGCGTGACTGGGCCATGGCTCGTCTGGAAGAGGACATCGCCGTTCGCTTGGAAGCTCTGCAGGCGGCGCTGGACCGTGGTGGACGTCTCGAGGCGACTTTCCACGAGGGTGAGCTGCGCCTGTTCATCGGTGGATTGCGGGTGATCTCCCGCATCTATCTCGAAGATGTCGATGGCAGGATGGCGCAGACTTGGTGGCGGTGGTTGCTGCTTAGCCGAAGCTGGCGGGAGGCGAAGCCCCTCGCCGATGAACTCCGACGTCCGCCAGCGGACGCCACTTCACCAGCAGCGATCCAGTTCATTGAGCGCGTTCAGGAGTTAGCTGAGCAGACCAAGGCCCTGCAGGACGGCGAGCAGGCGATGAATGAGCTTTTGTACGAACTCTACGGGCTTGAACCGAATGAAAGGGCTCTTGTGGAGAATGATAGGAATCGTGGAAGGCAGGCGTAGAATCGCAGTCCATAGGGGACACAAAGTGCGTAAGAGGCTGTCGACATGAGCCAGCTGGGCCTGTTTGAGACGTCCCGTGCGGAGTATGCGCCGCCGCCGGTGAATCCTGACTTTGTGCGCAAGCACCTTCGCCGCATACTCAATTTGGCGCGAGAGGCGGAGCGGCTGCCCTGGAGCGCTGCGGAGACCGAATCCTGGGAAGATTTGTTTCCTAAGTTGGCTGAGTCGCTGCCGCCCGAGGAGGGCGGGATTATGTGCGAGGCATTTGCGGCCGAGCTCAAACGACTGAAGGGCGAATGAGCTAACCTGCCGCGCTCGACCTGGCCCGGGCGCAGAACGAGCACATCGCCTTCGGCAACGGCCCGCACGTGTGTCTGGGCCAGCACATCGCCCGCATCGAGATCGACGCCATGCTGGTGGAGGTGCTCTCGCGGATGGAAGAGGTGGAGCGCACCGCCCCGCCCGAATGGCTGGCCAGCAACTTCATCTCCGGGCCGCGGACCATGCCGGTGCGGTTCCGGCCGGGGCGGCGGGTGGGGGTGGGGTGAGGGACGGCCTCCTGCTCCCGCAGCACCGCGATGATCTGTTCTTCCTTGAAGCTTGATCGCCGACTTAGTCCGGCCCTCACCCCGGGGAGACTCTAGGTTTCGCAGGAGGAGTTTAGGGGGTCACCTCACAGTCAGTCCATTCCGAAAGATCAGTGCGCGTTCGCATGGCTCAGTGGACAGGCTTTCCAACGGATCGCGTGCACATCCCAGGACATGGTTAGCTCCCGCCCATGCCGTCGCTATACCTTGAGTATGTCGAGCAACGGGTTAAAGGAATACAGGGCGGCGCGACGACCTGCCGCCGGTTCAATTGTGCGAAGCAGCCCAACCTCGACAAGTCGTCGCGACAATGAACGGGCAGAAGAAGCTGGAATACCAGACCTATCCACAAATATGTCATTGCGGAAAACCGGTCTAGCGAAAACGAAGTCCAGTGCACGGTCGTGGAACTGAGAGTTCAATGCCTCGCGGAACCGCTCCCTCATCTCGTTGTGCAGAGAAGATATCTTATCGGCTGTCTGTATGTTGACCGTAGCTTGGGCATGCATGGCCTGAAGGAAGAATACGCTCCAGCCAGACCAGTCGCCCTCGGCGGAGACGGCTCGCATCCGCTCGACGTATTGATCCTTGTGCGTCTCGAAGTATCCTGAGACGAAGAAGTTTGGCTGACTGATTATGCCTAGCTTGCAGAGCATCAGGGTAATGAGCATTCGCCCGATGCGGCCATTGCCATCCTCGAAGGGGTGGAGGGCCTCAAACTCCACATGCGTCAGGGCCGTGCGCAGAAGCGGGCGCATCGTGCTCTCATTCATGAACTGGATGAGCTCAGCCATTGCAGGGGCCAGGTGCTCTGGCGCAATCGGAACGTAGTGGATTTTCCCGCGCCGATCATCACCGATGTAGTTCTGTTCTACCTTGTAGGCGCCTGGACGCTTCCGTGCGCCTCGTCCGAAAGACAACAGTTGCTGGTGTGCAGTTCTGATGAGGTGCTCACTGAGCGGTGCGCCATCGGCAAGCGCCTGTTGCGCGTTACGGAGGGCACGGGAGTAAAGGAAGGTCTCGATATCGTCGTTGCGCGCCTCCCGGTACGGGTCAGTGGCACCGGCATCTTCCTCGGCTTCAAGCCGATACAGCTCCTCGATGGTCGAGATCGTCCCTTCCATTCGTGACGAACTCACTGCGTCCTGCCGCCGCAAGGGCGCGACAAAAAGCTCGCTGTTCACCATGCTCGACATTTTGGCGTCGTAGCGCGCCAATGAGGCAGCAGCCTCTTCCAGCGGGCCGAGCAGAGACTCATAATCAAGGGACGCAGGAGGAAAGGCTCCCGTGTGATAGTAGACAGCCTCCGATAGGTCGTAAGGTTTGGCGCTCATATGGGCCGCCACTTTCCCATCAACGCGATTTGGAGCGATCCTAGTAGCGGCAAGAGCGTTTGACAATAGAATGCCGCTTTGTTTTGTCATCAAAAGCCATTGCAGATAGCGGGCGATCACCAAACACCGTTGATGATAGCCTTGCGGCACATTCCGCCATCAATGGCGGTGGCGGCGATGGCCGTCCTGCGAACGCCAGACAATCGGCGCGTGTACAGCGGTCAGCCTGCCGACTCTCCTGCGACCTTGCGAAACGACTCAAGCGCAGCCTCAAGGTGCTCAACAATCTCCACCGCCACCACGTTCGGCCTGGGCAGGCTGTCGGGGTCGATATGCCCGTCGTCCTATAGCCAGAAAACATCGAGGTTCAGCTCGTCATGCGCCGCCAGTTCCTCGTCGTTGAAACAGCGGAAACGGTCGCTGTCCTCCCGGCTGCGGCGCAGGTGGTTCAGGCGGTAGTCAGTGACGAAATCGTCGAGGTCGGCACGCTGCAACGGGCGATCGCGTGGGGTGAAGTGCGGGTTGGTGCTGGTGTTACCCCCCGAAACTCAGCCAGAAGTTGCGAGGTTCCGGTCGGGGCGGCGGTTGGGGTGAAAAAGCCCTGAAACGGCCTTAATCCGGACCCGACCCGGACACATCCGCCCGTCAGGTTGGCAGTGTCGGCGGTCGGACCTGGTTCCGGCCCCTGAACGCCCCCCCAGCCCCCCCGGGCCGGGACCGGCCGCCGCGCTTGTCTCCATCCCCGATTTGACCTCGCGGTTTCGCAACGGCGGCCCTCCCAACCGGAAGGCCGCCGTTCTTCTGTCGGGGACGCCACTTGGGGAACGACCTTGAAGGTCGCGGGGGTACCTCCCATCCTCGGCCCAGGAGAGCTTCATGGCCCAATACTCAGTGCATGACGCCAAGATCCACCTTTCGCGCCTGATCGCCGAAGCCGTGTCCGGCGAGGAGGTTGTGATCCTGCGCGGGAAGGTCCCTGTCGTGCGGCTGTCTCCGGTCCCGCCGCCTGGCCGACGGAAATTCGGCGCCTTCAAGGGCCGGATCGCCATGGATGACCGTTTCAACGACCCCCTGCCCCCGGAGCACTGGGAAGGCAGGAGCCTCGCCTGAGGCGCCGTCTCGAAAGCTGAGCCCGACTGGCCGGCGAGATGGGCATCGCCCACAAGGATCCGTTCGACAGGCTGCTGATCGCCCAGGCCCTGGCCGAGGACATGGTGCTGATCTCCAACGAGACGCGCTTCGACGACTCTGCGGTCAAGCGGCTCTGGTAGGCCGGTGGAGAGCCCGGTCTGGCCATGGGGCGAGGCGTGCGCCTACCCGATGGCGCGCTGCGCAATGACCTTCAAACGGCCTCAATCCGGACCGGCCCCCGCCACAGGCGGCCGCCAGATTTTGATCCTCGGCGGTCGGACCGGGTCCGTTCCCTGAACGCCCCCCAAGTCCTGCAGGGGATGGAAATTGTATATACATTATGCTATACAAACCGAGGATTGAATGATCGTCGGGTTCGATTGGGACGATGGAAACCTGCCGAAATGTCTCAAGCACGGCGTCAGCCAGGACGAGATCGAGGGCGTCTTCCGACACGCCTTCCACCTGTCACCGGACCTGGCGCACTCCCAGGCCGAGACGCGCTTCCTGGCGATCGGAACGGGCGGGGGTCAGCGTCCAGTGTTCGTGGTGTTCACCCTTCGGCGCGGTGGGGACGGAGACCATATCCGGCCCATCAGCGCCCGTTACATGCACCTCAAGGAGAGGCGAGCCTATGAAGCCGCGATTGCCCCACCTGACGACGGATGAAGCGGCCGAGGCCTTCCTCGAGGACGCAGACCTGTCGACCTACGACCTTTCCGGGATGACCCTGCACAGCTTCGAGTTTGCGCCCAAGTCGCGGCAGGTGAACCTGCGGTTCCCCGAGCCCCTGCTGGCGGCGGTGAAGGCCAGGGCGGCGGCGACCGGCATGTCGTACCAGAAGTTCATCCGGCTGACCCTGGAGGCGGCGCTGAGAGCGCCCGGACCGGGAGCCTCCCGACCCTAGCCGCCGGCAGAAACACTGGCGGACCGCCGCAGGGTTTGGCAAAGGCGTCTGGCGCACACCGGCCGGCGGTCGGGGGCGGCGCGGGGAGGACTTCCATGGGCGACGGTGACGCGGGCTATCCGACCTTCACCCACGTGACCCTGACCGAGGGCCCCTGGGCGGGCTGGACGGTCTATGAGGGCGAGCCCTTCGAGGACCACGCGGGGCCCTTCTACTACCGGATAGAGGGGTCCGGGGCGCCGGTCTGC
>NZ_JADBZL010000159.1:0-2533 GCF_020402505.1 Phenylobacterium sp.
CTGATGCTCGACCCGATCGACTTCGGCGCCGTCTACATGGCCCGGAAGGCCGAGGCCGAGAACATGGGCGTGGTGGTCGGAACGGCCTGAGGCCCTCCGGCTCAGAGCCAGGTCTTCCAGAGCTCGGACTTGACGGTTCCCAGCACGAATTCGGCGTGGGCTGCGCGCTCGGCCTCGCTGGAGCGCGGCGTCAAGGGGCGTGGCCTGGCGCCATAGTCGGATCGGCCCTCAATGGCCACCACGCCGGAAACCTGGGCCACCGTCAGCTCAAGGCCCCGCTCCCGCCCGCCGCAGAGCTCCAGGTAGACGGCCGCCAGGAGCCGGGCGTCGATCAAGGCGCCGTGCTTCTCCCGCTCGGACAGGGAGATCTTGAATCGCTTGCAGAGGGCGTCGAGGGAGTTCTGCATCCCCGGGAAGCGCCGGCGCGCGAGGGCCAGGGTGTCCACCCAGCGCGGCTCCGGGAGATCCGGAAGACCGGCGAGGCCCAGCTCCCAGTTCACAAAGGCCCGGTCGAAGGCGGCGTTGTGCGCCACCAGGGGGGCCTCTCCCACAAATTCCAGGAAGGCGTGCGCCACTTCAGGGTCGGCGAAGCGGGGCTTGCCCTTCAGGAAGGCGGCGGACAGGCCGTGGACCCGTTCCGCATCGGCGGGCATGTCCCGCTCCGGATCGATATAGGCGTGGAAGCTTCGGCCCGTCGGCAGGAAGTCCTCTATCTCCAGGGCGGCGATCTCAACCAGGCGATGGCCGAGGTGTGGCTCGAAGCCTGTGGTCTCGGTGTCGAGGACGATCTCGCGGGGCATGGCCCCGGAATGCCCTGTTTCGGCCGCCGCTTCAATCCGCCGGGGGCGGGCGCCGCGAGCGGAAGGCAGGGTCGCGCACCGCCGCCAGCACCCGGGCGACCTCTGCCCGAGCAGCTTCCAGGCCCTGGCCGGTGTCAATGATGAAGTCGGCCCTCTCGCGCTTCTGCGCATCAGGCGTCTGGCGGGCGAGGATGGCGTCCAGCCGCTCGGGCGTCATGCCCTCCCGGGCCAGGACCCGGGCTCTCTGCACCTCGGCGGGCGCCGTGACCACGACCACGGCGTCCATGTTCCGTTCGCCGCCGGTCTCGAAGAGCAGCGGAATGTCGAACACCAGGACGTCGGCGCCGGAGGCTTCGGCCTTACGGTGGAATTCCAGGCGGTCCCGGCCCAGGAGGGGATGCACGACCGCATTCAGGCGGTTCATGGCGGCGTCGTCCCCCAGAACCCGGATCCGGAGCGCCTCCCGGTCCACCGCGCCGTCCCGGGTGACCCCGGGAAAGGCCGCCTCCAGGGGTTCGACCGCCGCTCCCCCCCGGACATAGAGGTCCGCCACCGCCGCGTCGGCGTCGTATACGGGAACGCCCGCGTCTCGGAACATCTGGGCGGTGGTGGATTTTCCCATCCCGATGGAGCCGGTCAGGCCGATGTGGATCATGTCGCCTCTCCAAGGATGCTCAGGACCCTCTCGCGGACGTCGGGTTCGGCGGGAGGCGGACGGCCGAAGAAGGCCTCGAAGGCCGGGCGCGCCTGGCCGATGAGCATGTCGAGCCCGTCCACGGTGGCCAGGCCCCGGGCCGCGGCGGCCTCCAGGAAGGGGGTGCGCAGCGGCTTGTAGGTCATGTCCATGGCCACCGCGCCCGCGGGAGCGGCTGAAAAATCCGGTGGGGGCGGCGCGTCGGGTCCAAGGCCTGCCGAGCTGGCGTTGATAAGGGCCGCGGCCCCGTCGAGGGCGGCGGCGTCGGGCTGATCCAGGACCCGCACCCGCCCGCCCAGGGCATCGGCGACCGCCTCGGCGCGCGACCGCGTCCGGTTCAGGAGGCGCACTTCCGGGCAGCCGGCTTCGAGGAAGGCGGCGGCCGCGCCGCGCGCCGCACCGCCGGCGCCGAAGAGGACCAAAGGCCCGCTCTCCGGGCGAAACCCGGGCGCCTGCCGGGCGAAGGCGTAGAGGAGACCCTCCCCGTCCGTGTTGTCGGCTGTGACCGACCCGTCGGCCTCGAAGACGAGCACGTTTGCGGCCCCCGCGGTCCGGGCCCGGGGCGAGACGCGGTCCGCGGCGGCCAGGGCGTCGGTCTTGAAGGGCAGGGTGACGTTAACGCCGGCCAGGGAGCCGCCCCGGAAGCCCTCGACGAAGGCGGAAAAGCGCTCCGGCGCCAGGCTGAAGGCCACATAGGCGCCGTCCAGCCCGGCCGCCGCCAGCCAGGCGTTGTGGATGACAGGGCTCAGGGAGTGGCGGACAGGCCGGCCGACGACTCCGGCCAGTCGCGTGGCGGCGGTGAGCGTCATGGGATCAGCACGCCTTCCCGTCGCAGCAGGTCCAGGAGGCCGGTGAGGGGCAGGCCGAGGATGGTGAAGTAGTCTCCGCGGATTTCACTGAACAGCTGGACCCCGGGTCCTTCCAGGCGGTAGGCGCCCACCGAGCCCAGGAGCGCCCCCGCATCCGCCTCCAGATAGTGAGCCAGGAAGGAGTCGCTGAAGGCCCGCATGGCCAGCTCGGCCGTCGACAGGGTCTCCCA